>CASEYV010000027.1 GCA_949292245.1 uncultured bacterium | reverse complement strand
TAATGCGATTATAGTTTTTATATTCCATAATTATCTAACCAATTTTCAAAAGCTTTTAAAGAATAACTTCCAAAAAATCCTCCGGCTTGTTTGCCATCTTTGATTATTATTGTACATGGTGTAAAACCATGTTCATCTAGGAAATTACCAAAAGTATCTGTTACTTCTTCTCCCGTGCCATCTTCATCTAATGTTGTTGTTACTTCTTTAACTAATAAATCTTTTAGTTCTTTCCAATTGTCTAATGAGCGATCAACTTTAGATATGTCTAAATATTGAGTTATGTAGTTGTGATCAATTTGGGCTTGTTGTAATGTTGGTAATAAATCATAACATATATCACATGTTTCTCTTCCTATATACAACACATAAGTTTTATTATCTTCAAACATTTCTAATACATCACCAACACTAACTTCTCTCATCATTGATACATCATATTCACTTTTTTCTTCTTTGCTGCAAGCATTTACAAAACCTAAAACTATTAATATCAGTAGTAATACCATTATTATATACATTAATGTATTTAATTTTTTAAAATTATTAGTATAATTTCTTTCTTCTTTTGCCATTATTCCATTCCACCTCACAAATATTATTACACAAATTATTTATTTAAACAAGAGATTTATTTTATAAACTAATTTTTTTAAATATTAGAAAAATATAAACAAATAAAAAACCCATAATTATGGGATTAGTTATTTAAATTTGGTGGCTCGTTTGGGATTCGAACCCAAGACCCTTTGATTAAAAGTCAAATGCTCTACCTACTGAGCAAAAAATAAATGGCTGCCTCGGCTGGGTTCGAACCAGCGGAATGTCAGAGTCAAAGTCTGATGCCTTACCACTTGGCTACGAGGCAATAAAAATGGTGGGGAGACGTGGATTTGAACCACGGAACCCGAAGGAACAGATTTCTTTACCACTATAGTTTTCACTACCACCATTATGTTTGTGGTCTGGACTTTCTCTTAACCATATCAATAAATGATTTAGGCTCATCGTATAAAGTCTCTACACTCGGTCTTTCAACCTAGCTCGGGATTGACATATAAATTATTATTTACTTAGCTCGGGATTGACATATAAATTATTATTTACTTAGTTTTCCCCGAATTAGCGATGTCCACCTTTAATGTTTCCAATAAAGGGTGCAATTAGAAGATATTTGTCATATTCTTTTCCCAAGTTTAATGTATATTTATTTTTTACTTCATTAATTGGGATTAAATATAATTGGTTATTTGCAGTAACTATAAATAGCAGTTCTACATTTGTTTGACGTACGGTTTTGTAGAATTTTCCTTTAGTTCCTCCACAACTTTTAAGTGCAACTTGAAATACTCCAAATTTCGTTTTAAAAGAAGTTCCCTTAACTTGTACTCTATATAATTTAGTGTCTTTTTCAACTACTAAATCATAGTCTTGGGTATCATTAAGTGGAATTGAAACTATATATCCATTGCAAACAAAATATGCTATTGCAATCGATAAACTAGAATTGCCAATATTTTTATTACTGTCGAATAGCACTATACCTCCAGATCAAGATCACAGTCTGCCGCGTTTGACCACATGTTTGTAGTCTGGACTTTCTCTTAACCATATCAATAAATGATTTAGGTTCATCGTATAAAGTCTCTACACTCGGTCTTTCAACCTAGCTCGGGATTGTCATATTAACTGTAAATTTTCCTATTCTTTCGTCCCTTTCCAATATTAGCACCTTTATAAGTTGATGTTAATGAATGACAGTTAGGACATAATATTAGTAAATTAGATTCATCATTGTTCAAATAGTTACCATCGATATGTTCTATTTCTAAAGGAAGCATACCTGTATAAGGATTTCTCTCTCCCCAACCACATTTACTACATTTATAATTATATTTATTTAATAAATATCGTCTAATGTGATTTGAAATTTGATACTGTCCACGCAATCCGTTATGTAAGTCCATTTTCCATTTATAAATAAAATTTTTGTATTCATATTCTTTTTGGCAATGGTTATTACAGTAATGCTTATTACGATTTAATGGTTTACCACAATTTTTACAATACATAAATCTCCATACAGTCAACTTAGAGTTCCCCGAATTAGCGATGTCCACCTTTAATGTTTCCTTCCCCGAATTAGCGATGTCCACCTTTAATGTTTCCAATAAAGGGTGCAAGATAGTTCAAGCGACTTTCGTCTCTATCCCACAAGTCAGTTGCGCTGCCAGTTACGCTATGTCGGCATAAATTATGGTGGGCGCTATAGGACTCGAACCTATGACCCCCTGCTTGTAAGGCAGGTGCTCTAACCAACTGAGCTAAGCGCCCATAATCTCTTGATGACATTTCAAATTATATCAAATCATCAGAGTTTTTGCAATGCTTTTTTTACATTTTTTGTTCTTTTTTAATAAATTAAGTTATTTTTTAAAGCATATGGTAGTAAATGGTCTTTAATAGATGCTGATATATTTAAATCATCACCTATTTTAAACCAATGATAATGTAATATTTCTTCATTAGTTGTAAGTTCTATATCTATTTTTTTATGACATATAAACATAGTCATCTCTATTATTTTATGTGGATCACTCGTAGCATGTTCTTTAAATGTAAATAGTTTTTCTAAATCATTTTCAGTTATAATAAAGCCATTATGTATTTCTTCACTTACTTCTCTTATTGCTGCTTGTAGTAAAGTTTCATTTTCTTCTACTCCCCCACCAATTAAGGTCCAAGAATTGGTTTTACTGCTTTTATGAGATTGAACTATTAATAACTTACCATCTTCAATAAAGGCTATACCTACTACTTTTTGAATCATAATATATCTTCTTTCTTATATTCTTTATTTATATAAACCTTTGTTAAGTTTCTATTTAAAACACTCATTAAATAATATCTATTTGTTTTTAATAGTGTTAAAAAATCATATATTTGTCTTTCTTCATTTATTATATATACTTTATCAAATATTTTTATATTTTTACCACTTACAATTATATAATCTATTTCATCAGCAATTATATCTCTTTTAAAACCATTAATACCTACATATTTTATTGCTTTAGTTATTCCATCTTTATGCCCAATAGGTACTAATACAACATCTATATCATCTTTTGCTATGTAATTGCGTCCTACTAATTCTCCCTTTTTTACTTTCCCTACTTGCATTACTTCACTAGTTATTGAAAATATTAGTTTTAAATCTATGTTTGGAAATTCTAAATCACCATATTTTTTCTCTATGTTTTTTATCTTCCAATTGGTAAATATGCTTTCATTTATGTTTTCTTCTATGCCAAATAAAGATAAATCAAATCTTATACCATTAATATAATCTAATTTTTTGTGATACATTAATGGTTCATTTAAATGGATTATTAAATCTTTTTTTATATATTTATTTATTAGTGAATAAAAATTATTAACTTGATGATAATAATATTCATCTTCTATACCTATTGATGTTAAATCACTATAAAATCCTTCTAATAAAAGATGTTTGTTATTATTTATTATTTCTATTATTTCTTTTAATTCTAATTGATCACTAATTCCTGATTTGTTTGATCCATTATCTATTAATATATGTATTTTTAAATCATCTTTAAGTTTTAATTCATTTATTTTCTTTAAATATTCTAAATTAGATATAGTTATTGCTATATTATTATTTATTGCATCATATATTTCTTCAATATCAACAAAATAATTAACAAGTATATTTATATCTTGATTATATTTTCTAATATCAAGTGCATCCTTTAGTGAACCTACATATATATAATTTATATTAGCTTTAACTAAAGTATTTACTATTTCTAATCCCATGCCATATGCATTGTCTTTTAAATTAGCAAATTTATATTCATAATCATTATAATTATCTACTAATAATTTAGTATTATCATATAATCTTTTTAAATCTATTTCTAATAATGTTTTAAACTTCATTTTATACCTCTATTTTTATATCTCTTTAATATTATAACATGGATTTTTAATTATTTGAAGAAACTAATTGCGAACATTTATTTTTTTGTTTATAATATAAATTATGAATTTGGATAAATATCAACTTGAGGCCGTTAAATCTTTAAATAATACTTTGCTTATTGCTGGAGCTGGGTGCGGTAAAACATTTACTATTGTTAAAAAAATAGAATTTTTAGTAAATAATAATATTTGTAAAGAAAATGAAATATTAGTTATTTCTTTTACTAATAAAAGTGTAAATGATTTAAAAGAAAAAATTAACTATAATATGGATATATTTACTTTTCATAAACTTGCTATGAATATCTTAAATTATTATAAAATTTCTTATAAAATTGTAAATGATGATTATTTAATGTTTGTTACTAATGAGTTTTTTCATAGTTTAAATGATCAAAATATGCAAATAGAAATACTTAATTATTTTAATGAACATAATTATCAACATTTTTTAAATAGTCGTAAATATCAAGAATTTATTAAATTAATTATAACTATTCTTAAAATATATAAAACTAATAATTGTACTAAAAATGATAAAATAAAATGTTATAAAAAAGATATGTTTTTAAGTAAATATTTATATATTATTAAAAGTGTTTATGATAATGAATTAATGTCTAGCAACTTAATGGATTTTGATGATTTAATTATTAATGCTACTAATATATTAAATAAATTTTATAAATATAAATATATTATTATTGATGAATTCCAAGATACTTCTAAAATAAGATTTAATTTGATTAATAAATTAAGAGTGTTAAATAATGCAAAAATTTTTGCAGTTGGTGATGATTATCAATCAATCTATCACTTCTCAGGATGTGATATAAATTTGTTTTTGGATTTTAAAAAATTAATTCCTAATTCTAAAGTCTTATATTTAAAATATACTTATCGAAATAGTCAAGAATTAATAAATGTAGCAACTAATTTTATTACTAAAAATAAAAAACAATTAAAAAAAGATTTAATAAGTAGTAAAAGTATTAATAAACCTATTGAATTAATTTATTATATTAATCCTAAGAAATCTTTTAAAAAATTATATCAAAAAGTAAAAAGTATAAACGATGATGTTTTAGTCTTGGGAAGAAATAATTTTGATATTAATAAATATTGTGATTTTCCAGTTAATTACTTAACTGTTCATTCATCTAAAGGATTGGAAGCCCATAATGTAATTATTATTAATATGGTTAATGATACTTATGGCTTTCCTAATAAAATTATAAATAATAAATTATTAGAAGAGCTCCATCCTAGTGATAAAAATATTATGTATACTGAAGAAAGAAGATTGTTCTATGTTGCTTTAACAAGAACTAAAAATAAAGTATATATCTTAGTTCCTTTAGTTAATAAATCATGTTTTATTAAAGAATTAAAAAAAATGATTAAATAAATCATCTTTTTTGTAAACTAGTATCTCTAACAAATTCTTTACGTGCCATGTATCTTGGGGATTTTCTTAGATCTGCTGCTGTTAGCCTTTCTTCTTCAATATAACCAAATTCTTTTTTTAAACTCTTGTCAATTACAAGCATTAATGATGTGTCAATTATATTATAATTGTCTTCTAACCATACATGGCCACCCTCTTTTTCAGCATTAAATGTGCCTTTAAGTAGTGGAAGTACTCCAGATACAATATCAACATCATCATAAGAATAACTTAATATTCTTGCCATCATAGCACAATTGCCACTATTATATCCTAAACGAAACATATCAATGAATTCTTTAGCATCAGGTACAATTGGAATAAAATTTTGGAATATAATTTTTTGATATTCAGAGTCTCCAAAATAACGGACTTGATTAGTCTTTGTGTAGATGTCTATTAATTTTTTAAATTCTATATTATTGTTATATAACTCTTCATTAAGTTTAAATGCTAATCCATAATCCATATTTATTTCACTTCTTCAAATCGATATTTTTGTTTTGCTTCAGGATATTTTTTCTTATCCACTAAACTAATAAATTCATCGTAATCTCTTAACCATATTTCTTTTGTTTCAATGTTTTGATAAACTACTTTTAAAGATTCATCTTCACAATCTTTGGCTATAGCTATTACTTTGTAAATGTGTCCTTTAAAATGCTTATATAAACTATTTATTTTTACTTTTCTTTTCATCTTTATCTTTTTTTATAGGTTTTGGTAAACATTCTTTTCTTGATAAATTAAGTCTACCTTTGTTGTCATATCCTAGGGATTTAACCATTATTTCATCACCAATACTAACTATGTCACTAGGTTTATCTACTCGTTTATAATCAAGTTGTGATACATGAACTAATCCTTCACATCCTGGCCAAAGTTCTACAAATACACCAAAATCTTCAACTTTTGTTATTTTTCCTGTGTATACTTTGTCATCTTCAACTACTCTAACTACATCTTCTATCATTTTTCTAGTTTTTGCAATTATTTCTTTGTCTGTATGATAAATTATTACACGTCCATCATCTTCTAAATCTACTTTAACTGCATCTTTGTCATTGACAGTTTTTACATTTGATGCTTCTAGAATAATCTTGGTGATCATGTCTCCACCACGACCAATAACATCTTTAATCTTTTCTGGATCAATATTAAATGTTTCAATTTTTGGTGCATATTTGCTTACTTCTTTTCTTGGACTGTCAATTGCTTTAGCCATAACATCTAATATTTCTAAACGAGCTTTTTTAGCTTGAGCTAAGGCTTTTTTAAGTATATCTTTAGTTACTCCTTTTATTTTTATGTCCATTTGTAAAGCAGTTATGCCTTTTTTAGTTCCTGCAACTTTGAAATCCATATCTCCCATGTGATCTTCTAATCCTTGAATGTCAGTTAATATTGTATGTTTTTTGCCATCTGGACTAGTAATTAAGCCCATTGCTATTCCTGCAACTGGAGCTTTAATTGGTACTCCTGCTGCCATTAAACTTAGGCAACCAGAACAAATTGTTGCTTGACTTGATGAACCATTGCTTTCTAATACTTCAGATACTACTCTAATTGTGTATGGAAATTCTTCTTCACTAGGTATTACTTGGGCAAGCGCTCTTTCACCTAAAGCACCATGACCTATTTCTCTTCTTCCGGGTGAGCCATATCTTCCTATTTCACCAACCGAAAATTGAGGAAAATTGTAATGTAACATAAATCTTTTTGAATCCTCAATTCCTAGACCATCAAGGATTTGATGTTCACCTATTGCTCCAAGGGTCGTTGTTGCTAATACTTGGGTTTCTCCACGACTAAATAATGCTGAGCCATGTGTACGTGCAAGAATATCTACTCCTGCATAAAGTGGTCTTATTTCATCCATCTTACGTCCATCAGGTCTTATGTGTTTTTCTGTAATTAATCTTCTTACTTCTCCAGCTTCAATCATTACTAAAACTTTGTTTACTTGTGCAATTTTACTATCTAGTTCTTCATCAGTTTCATATACTTCTTTGAAATGTTCTACTGTGTTTTCTTTTACTTCATCTATCTTAGCATATTTTTCTAACTTGTCTTTTATTTGTATGGCTTTTAACATATCTTTGGTTGCATAATCTCTTACTTCTTTTTCTAATTCTTTGTCGATTTCTGCTTTTTCTAATTCAATTTTTTCTACTCCTATTTCATCAATTATCTTTTCTTCAAATTCACATAATATTTTAATGTTATCATGAGCAAACATTAATGCATCTAACATTATATCTTCACTTAATTCTTTGGCTCCTGCTTCAACCATACATATTGCATCTTTTGTTCCTGCAACTGTTAGATTTAAATCACTCAATTCCGTTTCTTCTGCTGTTGGATTTATAATAAATTTGCCATCTATTCTACCTACTATTACCCCAGCAACAGGACCATCAAATGGAATATTGCTTATTCCTAAACATAATGATGAACCAAAAAGTGCTGTTATTTCAGGAGAATTGTCTTGATCTACAGATAATACTGTGTTTATAACTTGTATTTCATTACGCAGATTTTCATCAAACATTGGTCTAATAGGTCGATCTATTAATCTAGCTGCAAGTGTTGCAGCATCACTAGGACGACCTTCTCTTTTGATAAATCCTCCAGGAATCTTTCCTACTGAATATAACCTTTCTTGATATAATACTTGTAAAGGGAAAAAATCTTGACTTACCATTGTTTTACCCATTACACATACTGATAATACTGCTGTATCACCATAGCGAACTAATACTGAACCATTTGTTTGTTTAGCTAGTTCACCAGTTTCTACTACTAATTTTCGTCCATTAAATTCTAATTCATATACCTTCTTCATTTTACCTCTTTTCTAAAATAAAAAGACACTAAAAATAAGTGCCTTTATTACTTTCTTAAATTTAATTTTTTGATTAATTCACGATAACTTACTACATCGTTTTCTTTTAAATAATCAAGTAATTTCTTACGACGACCAACTTTCATAAGTAATCCTCTTTTAGAATGATAATCGTGTTTGTGTTCTTTTAAATGTTCTGTTAAGTTGTTAATTTCATTTGTTAATATTGCAACTTGAACTTCAGTTGATCCAACATCATTCTTATTTTTAGCAAATTCTTTGATTATTTTTGCTTTTTCTTCTTTTGTTAAAGCCATAATTTCCTCCTTACTCACATAATCGGTTAAAACTGAGTTAGGGTTGGAGTTACCAACTAACTAAGTAAAACTTCTATATATATTATATTTTAAAACTCACACTATTTCAAGTAATTATTTTAAAGAATTAATTAATTCTTCTTTCTTCATTGTTGAATAACCTTTTACCCCTTTTTCTTTTGCTAAATTTTTTAGTTCAGCTAATGTTTTAGTTGTTAAATCTTCTTCTTTCTTTGCAGTTTTTACTTCTTTTGTTTCAACTTTAACTTGTTCTTTTTTTACTGCTGCTGATTTAATTACTTCACCTTTTAAAGCTTTTTTAGAAGTTTCTACTAATGCACTAAAACTTTTTGA
This sequence comes from uncultured bacterium, assembly GCA_949292245.1. Taxonomy (GTDB): domain Bacteria; phylum Bacillota_I; class Bacilli_A; order RF39; family UBA660; genus Onthocola_B. The sequence continues at coordinate 12,651 of CASEYV010000027.1, read as the reverse complement.
ATCATCAATTGCCATTTCTGATAACATTTTTCTATTAATTGTTATTCCTGCTTTTGTTAATCCATTTATGAATTTTGAATAACTTATGTCATTTTCTCGACATGCTGCATTAATTCTAGTTATCCATAATTTTCTAAAATTTCTTTTGTTTTGTTTTCTATCACGATATGCGTATTCTCCACTGTGGAATAATTGTTCTTGAGCAGTTTTGTATAATCTATGCTTGCTGCCAAAGTATCCTTTTGCTTCTTTTAAAACTTTTCTTCTTCTATTTTTAGATACATTTCCACCTTTAACTCTTGCCACTTGCTATTCACCTCAATTCTAGATAACAGATTTTAATCTGTTTCTATCTCCTTTGCTTAATGTTCCTTTGTTTCTTCTTTGTCTAACTTCCTTGGCTGAATCTTTTCCTGTTTTGTGGTTACTGCCACTTTTCATATAAGTTAGTTCACCATTTTTCTTTTTCTTAAATACTTTCGCACTTGATTTGTGTGTTTTTTGTTTACTTTTTGCCATTTTTATTTCTTCCCTTCTTTATTTTTTGGTGCTAAAATCATAGCCATTTGTCTACCATCTAATTTTGGTTCTAATTCAATTGTTGATACTTCTTTTAATGCATCTGCAAATTTTAATAAAACTTCTTGCCCTTGTTCTGGTCTTGCCATTTGACGACCTTTAAACCTAATAAATGCCCTTATTTTATGTCCTTTTTCTAAATAACTTTGAGCATTTCTTCTTCGTGTTTCAAAATCATTAACATCAATCGTTACTGAAAGACGATATTCTTTCATATCTTTGTTGGCTTCCCTTTGTTTCTTTTGGGTTTCTTTAAGTTTCTTTTGCTTTTCATAACGATATTTGTTATAATCCATAATCTTTGCTACTGCTGGTGTTGATGTTGCACTCATTAATACTAAATCTAATCCAGCATAGTTGGCTAGCGTTAGAGCATCTTCTAACTTTTTGACTCCCATCTTTTCTCCATTAGGACCTATTACCATTAACTCCGGCAATTTAATGTTTTCATTAATTTGCATTTCACTATTATTTGCTATTTTAAGCACCTCCATACATTAAAAAATGAATACATACTTGTATCCATTTAAAAACCATTTTAATATCTTTTAAATATCTAGGCCTTTTACCCATTGCTATTTGCAATCGGGTGGATACAAATCGCTTTCCTTTTTTAATAACATCATTAGTTTACAATATTATTTTATGCTTGTCAATATTATTTTTGCATTTTTATTTTTTAATTGCATTTTTATTTTTTAATATTTTACCCTTTATATATTATAGGTTTTGTTTTTAATACATTCAGTTACTGAAGTAATAAATTCATCAACGGTTATTGTTGTTGTATCATTACTTCCAAATTTACGATAACTTATTGTATTGTTTTCTTTTTCTTTGTCTCCGATGATTAATGTAATTGGTATCTTTTTAGTTTGACTTTCACGCATTTTATAACTTAGTTTTTCATCTCTTTCATCTACTTTAACTCTTATGTTGTTTTTATTAAGTAACTCTGCTATTTCTTTAGCATAACTTAAATGATGTTCATTACTTACAGGTATAATATTTACTTGGGTTGGTGATAACCAAAGAGGAAACGCTCCAGCATAATGTTCAATTAAAATACCAATAAATCTTTCAATAGAACCATAAATAACACGATGTAACATTACTGGTCTTTTTTTAGATCCATCTTTGTCAATATATGTTAAATCAAATCTTTCTGGTAAGTTCATGTCAAGTTGAATTGTTCCACATTGCCAAACTCGACCTAGAGAATCTTTGATGTGAAAGTCTAACTTTGGACCATAAAATGCTCCATCACCAGGATTTATTTTACATGTATGACCAGATTTTTCACATGCTTCTTGTAAAGCTTTTTCTGATCTATCCCATATCGCTATGTCTCCGATATATTTTGCTTCTGGTCTAGTTGATAGTTCTATTTCATAGGTAAGATTAAATACTTTATACATCCTATCTATAAAACTAATTAATCTTATTACTTCTTCTTCAATTTGATCTTCACGCATGTATAAATGTGCATCATCTTGAGTAAATGTTCTAACTCTAAATAAGCCATTTAGTGCTCCACTTGCTTCATGTCTATGTACTTGACCTAATTCACCTACTCTAAGTGGTAAGTCTTTGTATGAATGTAAACTGTTTTTGTAAACAAGCATTCCACCAGGACAATTCATCGGTTTTATCGCAAATACTTTTTCATCTATTTCACTTATGTACATATTTTCTCGATAATTGTACCAGTGACCTGATAGTTCCCATAAGTCCTTGTTTAACATTATTGGTGTTTTAATAAATTCATAACCTTCTTTGGTGTGTTCTTCATACCAAAAGTTTTCTAGTTCATTACGAATAATCATACCATTGTGTAAGAAAAAGGGAAATCCTGGACCATAATCACTCATCATAAATATTTCTAGTTCTTTACCTAACTTTTTATGATCTCTTTTTTTAGCTTCTTCTAAAAAGTTTAAGTGTTCTTCTAATTGTTCTGGTGTTTCAAAACATATACCATAAATTCTTTGTAACATAGGATTGTTACTGTCATTTTTCCAATATGCTCCACTTACTTTTAATAGTTTAAAGTTTTTAAGTAGTTTTACTGATTCAACATGTGGACCACGACATAGATCTGTAAAGTCACCTTGAGTATAACAACTTATTGTAGTGTCTTTGGGCATATTGTTAATTAAATCTATTTTATATGGATCATCCTTAAATTTTTCTAAGGCTTCTTTTCTACTTAGTTCTTCTCTAACTATTCTTTTGCCATCTTTAGCAATTTTTTTCATTTCTTTTTCTATTTGTGGTAAATCATCTAATGTTAATGTTTTTCCCCCTAAATCAATGTCATAATAAAAACCATCTTCAATTACTGGTCCTACCCAAAATAATGCATTAGGGTATAAATGTTTTACTGCTTGAGCAAGTAAATGTGCACAACTGTGATTTAATATGCTTAATTTTTCATCTTCTTTAATATTTTTCATTTTCATCTTCCTTTTCTTTGCTTTCTTCTATATATTTACGACTTATTAAATGAATGTATTCACTATTTAATTTAGCCAAATTTTTTTTAATAATTGATAAACCTTTGTCTACTCGAGGGCGCCCTGATCTTCTTTCCATTAACTCTATTCTTAATTCTAGAGCATTAATTCTTTCTTTTAACTCTTTTTTCTTTTCTTCAATGTCTTCTATTTCTTCAGTCATTTTCCCTCCTTAAAAATAAAAAAAGATAATACCTAGGAGCGCATATAGCACGGTACCATCCTTATATTTACTTAATTTTAGATAACGGCTTTTCCCCGGAGTCTTTTAAACTCTCTTCGAAAGGAGTAACTTTTAATCTATTTATTAGTTTCCACCAACCACTAACTCTCTTTGAAAACTCAATTAAAAATCATATCTTTCTTCAACGATTTACAAATTTATATTATCATATCTTTATTTTATTTGCAAGTCCCAACTCTTCTAATTCTTGCTTGTCTTAAACTTATTTGTTCATGTTTTTTTTCGTAAAATGATTAATTATCTTTCTAAAACTTCTACTTTTATCATTTATGTCCCCCGACTTATTTTATTTTAATAAAAAATTTATTATGTCTTTATATATAAAACTATGGTATCCTTCAAATAATATTTTGTGATATAAATTAGGGTATTCTAATCCTGTTATATTTTGATACCCTACACCTTTTAATATACTAATTAGATTTTGTGTTCCTTCTCTTCCTGATTGAATATCTTTAGCTCCATAACACATAAATATTGGTAAATCTAAATTAGTCTTATTATATTCCTTTTTGTTACCTAATTCTTTGTTTAATTGAACTAAACTATTTATTGCTATATTTTTATATAAAAAGTTGCATGTTGGATCATTTTTAAATTTTTCTCGTGCTGAAATATCACTTATTGTATCTTCTAATTGATCTAATCCTATTTGTTTTTGCATTGAAGAGTTTGTTTTATTATTGCCTTCAACTTTTAATATTAAATTTATTATTATTTGATTGCTATGAAGTATTTTAAAAGGACTACATAATACTAACTTGTTTATCGTATCGCTGTGTTTTTGAATGTATACTTGAGCAATCTCTGCTCCTAGGGAATCCCCTAGTAAATAAATTGGTAAATTAGGATATTTGTTTTTTATAAAATTATTTATTATTAATTCATCTTCAATTAATTTTTTATAATCATCTATATAACCTAATGGATATGTGCCACTTGTACTTTTACCATGACCTCTTGTATCACTAATTACAACATTAAAACCATTTTTATTTAATTCATTTATAAATTCATAGTATCTTTCTTTATGTTCTCTTAATCCAATTATTATTTTTACTACTGCTTTGGGATTAGGTACTTCAAATAAAGAAAGTGATAAATATAATAAATCACAAGACTTTAAACTTACTTCAAACATCTTCTTCACCATACCATAATTTATTTATTTTTAAACTTGTACTTTCAGGCATAGGATTTGGTAATAAAAAGTCTACTAATAAAGGCATTTTAAAACCACTTCCAAAACAAAATGCTGTTCCTGGATTTAAAGTCTTTATTTGTTCAATAGTTGATTCTGCAACATTTATGCTCATATTTCTTACTATTTCTAGATCTTTAGGATAAAACATTTTAAATACTATAAAATTTGTGCATTGACTTAATGCTGTGATTGATAATTCACTCGGTCTTTGAGTTATAAAGGTAAGTATCGTCCCATACTTACGCCCTTCTTTGGTTATTCTATCAAATACATTATATCCTATTATATTAATATCATTGTCATTTTGAACATAACGATGAGCTTCTTCTAATATTATATTAATGGAAAAACTACCTCTTTTTTCTAAACCGATTGTATAGTTAAATAATAATTTGGAATATAACTTAGTTATTGTTTTGGCAAATCTATCATCTAAATAACTTAAATCTATATCTATTAATTGAATATTACTAAATAAATTTTTTATAAAGTTTTCTTTGCTTACATATTCACTCATTTCAAAAATATCTCTTTCTGCACTGTTAATTATATTTTGTAAGCGACTTTTTAATATGTTGTTTTGTTTATATGCTAAATCATTGTTTAAAATGCCTTCACTTATTAAAGCAAATTCTAAAGCATAATAAATATCATTTAATCCATAAGCAAAGTCTTCATTTATTATTATATTATCTAAATCTACTTTATTAAAATTTTGTAAAAATTTTGTTACTTCTAAAATTGCATTCATTTTCCCTTGTTCATCAATAAGTAAACATTGACGTAGTGTTCTATCATAACCCGGTTGGTGAATAATTGAATCTAAATTTAGACTTTCTGTATTATAATGCGATAATACTGCAATTATTTGATCCCTTATTTGGCTTGATTTTTTACCACTAGTTAAAATATCAAGTAAGCAACTGGCTATTATGTCATTTTTATATTCTTTTATTTTTGCATCATTGCTATTAAATATTTTAACTAATTTTAAAGTCTTACTTAATACTGGTATTTGATCACTTGATGTTGCCCCTAAAAGTATGGCTAAATCATCAACCCCTAAAAAATATGCAGGAAATTTAAGAGGACTTTCATATTGTTCTTTTAACTCCGTTGTAAAACAAGTGTAATTTAAATTGTTTTCTTTCATGTTTAAAAATGTTTTTTTATATTCCCCATAAGCATCAAATAATATGATATGACAATTTATAGGTTGATATTTACTAAAAAATAAGTTTTGTAATATTCTTGCTACTCCACAAGATTTTCCTGAACCTGTATTTCCTATCACTGCACTATGATTGGCAAAAAAATCATTTAAAGATATGGATACATTATAATCTTTATATATTGCAGATTTTCCTAATATTAATCTATTTTTATCAAATTGATTATTACCAATTATTAATTGTAACTCTAAATCGTTTATTATTCTAACTTTAGTCCCAGCAATAAACTGATTGTTGATTATTTCTCCAATTAATAATACTTTGGCAATTTCTCTATCTATATAAATTAACTCTCCTATTATTTTTCGATTTATCTCATCAAATACTAAATGACAATTCATGATACTTGATAATGCTTTGCCACTTAAATTTTCAATAGTTATCTCGTTATTATTAATTTTAAGTATCTTTCCAAACATAATATCACACCTATATTCTATATAAAGTATACCATAAGATATTTATAAAATAAATATTATTAATTTAAAAAAGTCACTAATTGTGACCTTAAAATATTGTAAAATTATTTTTTCCTTTTTCTTGTAAATATACTTCTTTTTTTACAAAGTACGTTTGGATTTTTTCTTAATTCATTTATGTAATCAATAGTTTTTTCACTTTCTACACGTAGTTTTTCACTAAAACTTTCTTCTTCAAAAAATTTTGGTTGTACTTCTACTTTTTTTGGTTCACTTGATAAATCATTTTCTTTATCTATATCTAAATCAACAAATTCACCATTATATATTTTTTCTAAATCTCTTATATGATTAGGACTATTAATACCCGCAGATGATAATACATAGTATGAAATAAGTTCATATTCTTTATCCTTACCTTCACTGAAATTATACCTTGCTATATGTGCCATATCATATAAATGATGTACACTATTTATATTTATTGTATTTGTTGCTACTCTATATAATAAATTTCTAGTTACTGGGTCTTTTATTTCTTTTATAATTTGTAAATCAATTATATGATAAGGATTCATAATAAAATCTATATCTGTTACTAATGTACATAACTCAATTAATAAATCTATATCTTCTATTTTTTGTAAAAAGTCTATGTCAAAATCATAAAATGGACTTTTTAAAAGAGCTTTATTACTCATTACATAACTTATTAAAACTACTTTATCTTCTGGTAATCTATTAATAAAGTTCAATTTTTCTAAATAATCCGGTATCATTTGTCCACAAACATTTGCCCACCTATCGCTTATTAAGTTTCTTGTTTTTTCACTAGTTAAATCTCTTCTAAAATTTCTTGCATCATTGTACATAAACGAATATAATGATGCAGCATGAATTTCACTAGGTGATGCATATAAAGCTGCTATTTCACTTTGATAATATTTACCATTAATCATATGTTTATTTTTCATTATAAGATATAAGTAATCAATTGCTACTGGATTTTCAGCTAATATTTGCATATTTGCTAAGTGATATGGATCGTTTAAAGAGTTAGTATTTGCTGCTAAATCTGTTAAATAATTTAAAGATAAATTATTAGCATTAAATGCATTAATAATTGTTTCTAAGTCTTCTTGATGACACATACTATTTATAAATAATGGCTTACCTAAAAGAGACATTATTTCCGTTATAAATCCTTTATTTTTTTCAGTAATATTAAGTCTAAGTAAACTTTTTAAATCTTCATATAAATGTTTGTTATATTTCCAAGAAAAACTAAAATTAAAATTAGAATTTTTCTTTTTTAACTCAATTAATAATTTTACTATTTCAAAATACTCATCACTATTTAAAATACAATCATTTATTATTGCTTTACTTACAGATGCTGCTTCATTGGGATTAATATCTAAATTAATAAAATTATTAATTTGTTTTTTATTTAGGTCTTTTAACCACATATCTAAATCTTCTTTTGTATTAAATTCTTTAACTAAATCATATTTTTCTAATTGATTTAAAATTTGTTCTAATTCTTTTTTTGTCATTTTTAAAAACCACCCTTCTTTTTTTCGTTATTATAACAAAGCTTTAAAAAAAAGTAAAGGACTATTAAAGCCCTTTAAATTTTATCAATTGTTACATAATCATCATTAATTAAATCAACTACTAAAGGAATATTATATTTACTAAATTTCTTAACAATATCTTCCTTGGTATTTAAAAATAAATCTATTCTATTAATTAACAATTCATCTATTACTTCAATGTTTAATTCTTTTAAATAGTTAATTATTTCTAAGCAATTATCAGCATTACAAGATAAATTGTATAAAGTAGCATCATTGTAATTGTTTATCATACTTAGTATAACTTCATCTGATATATTTGCATTTTTTAGAAAATCTATCATCTTGCAACACCTCTATTAAATATTTTATCAACTGAATTTTCGATTCTTTTAAATTCTTCTTCGGTTAAAATACTATTTTTACATATCGCGTACATTAAAGCCTTAATTGTACCACCTTGAGCTCTTCGAATAAGCATTTCATAATATCTTAATACTTTATATCTCGATATAGTTACACCATTAAAATCATATTTAAGAGCACTAACCATAAAATTTTCATCCAATTTTTTAATAAAGAAATTTTCTTGAGCTAATGATATATCACCATCAAATACAATATCCTTAATTAATTCATCATACATTAAAGGAAATTGAGGATTATATTGATTAACTATTTCACTACCATTTATACTATCTATTCCAAACCCTTTTTGTTTATTATTAGATATTGTTCCTGTTAGTTGAATTTGTAAACTATCAGAAACAAATGATCTATATACAGGAACATTTTGCTTTTTGGCTTCTTTAATTCGATAGAAAATTGGGTCGTTAGCTTTTAATCTTACTCTTGAAAAATTGTTTAATATGTATTCATAACAACCTAATTCTATAAATTGATCTATTGCTTCAAAAGGATCTGTTGCATAAAAACAACTTAATGTCGATAAATATACTTTTGGTGGTATTTGATAATAATCAAATACTGCTATGTTACCTTTAATTTGTTGATTTGGTAATGTTAATATATTACCTGTTTCATAAATTATCTTACTTATATCTGCACCAAGTGACATAAATAATTCTCTATTAGCCATGTATTTACTATAAGATCCTCTAATATAATCTGTAGGTGTTTCTTTAGGTCCAGGATTATCTATTCCTGGAGGTTCATTAATTTTCCTTGGATGACGCTTTTTATATGCTCTTGTTTTTTCTACAAACAATGAAGGTAATTTAAGATGTTGATTAAATAATTCATTTAAAGTTATATTATATGGCGTTGTTTTTGCAAAATCTACTTTGATGTTATTTATTATATCACTTAATATTTTTTCATTACTATGGATTAATATTTGGCAAAATTGTGTTCCATATTTTTTAGTAGCAATAAATATATTGTTATCTTTTAATAAGTTTAAAATCTTAGTAATATTTTCTAAATTACCATATCTACATAATAATTCTATATCTTCTTTTTTAAATAAGTCAATATTATAATTATACTTACTTAATAATTCTTTTAGTGCTTCTTCATCTATATTTGTTTCTATAACTATTTCTAATTCTTCTTCTGTTTCTATTTTATTTTTACCTATGTTTGCTATTGATTTATTGCATAATTGAACTAGTATATTGTTTATTTCTATATCACTATAGTACTTTTTTAATATTTCTACTAAAGATTTGATTTCTGCAACACTTAAAATGCTGTTTGGATCATTAATTTTAAAAACTAATTCATCTAGCAATTTTATTTTTTCTTCAATTAAAATATTATTTTTAGATATTTCTTCTTTTTTATCCGCCATTTGATTTATTATTAAATTTAATAAATCCTCTATACTTTTTAATTCATCTTGATTTATTTTAAAATATTGTAAAGTAAGTAATGTTTGAAAATATTTTATTTTATGAACTGTTTGTTCATCAATAAATGGTACTAATCTTGTAACATCAAAATTTGGTAATTGATTAATATCAGTTAATAAAGAGTTTAAATCACTTATTACATTATCAATTTTATTTTGAGTGTTTTTATCAAATTGACTAGTTATTTGTTCTTTTTCTTTTGCTAGTACTTCTAATAAATCCATTATCTACCACCACCATTCATTGTTTCTTCTAAATCTAAAGATTTAGTGTTATCTTTAATTTGTTTTATTAGTTCTATAGATTTATCAATTAATTCCTTTGCTTCTTTTAATGATTCTTCTGTAAATGGATGAGAAAATAAATTCTTAATTCTTATTATTTCATCTATATGTCTATGGAAATCAGAGTTAGCTTGTTTTACGTAAATACTTTCTGTTTTGTAATATACGCAGAATGCTAAATAAATGTGGAAGTTTTCATCTAAATCATATTTTTCTTGTAAAACTTTAAGATTTTCTCGAGATATACCAACTGAAATATAACCAATTCTTATATTATCACTTCTGACATTAAATGGTTTAGCAACATCACGATGATCAGGAATATCATCATGGGGGCTTATTAAAAGATCTCGTTGCCCAATTTCTATATAATTTGGATATATTAATTTGTCTAAAGCTACACTTGTTCTTTCATATGTAAACTGGTAATCGTTTTTAGACTTTATATCTTGTATATTTTCTATAATTGATGAGCCACCATATGGGAAAATTACTAGATTTTGAGGTTTTAAAACTTGTTTTGAATCTTCCTTAATAATTGGCTTTCTATCAGAATCTAATCTATTTATTTCTATTGATAATTCATTTAGTTCATCAATATAATTTTTAATTGTTACTATTACATCTTCTTCCCCAAGGATTTCTATATAATCTTTTTGATTTGCTAGCATGTCTTTTAAACTAATAAATTTTTCTTTAAAAGTCTTTAATTTGTTATAATAAATAGCATCAGTTACACTAAATTTTGGGCTTAATTTTCTAGCATCATCTACTTGATTACTTAAAACTAATTCATACATTGAATCTAATATCATTTGATCTTGAGGACTTAAAATATCAAAAACTTCTAATTCTTGATCTACTAAACTAGCTGTTAAATCTAATTGAGTTAGAGTTTCTTCATCTATTTCATATGACATTTTAGCATTAGATTCTTCTTTTACTTCTGTTTCTTCATATAACTTTATTATATCTTTAAATATTTCTAATATTTCTATAGAATGAGTTGAATAATTTGGTATTAAATATACTGCTAAATCAGTTATTATGGCACTAGGAATATCACTTTCTAGTTTTATAACTTCTAAATGATCTTCAATCGAATAATTGCCATTTAATAAAACTTTAAATGTTTCATTATCATTTATTGTTGCAGTTGTTTTTAATTCATCATATATTTCTTTAATTTTTTCAACTATTTCTTTTTCAGAATTTGCTAATGATGCAATAATTTCTTCTAATTTTGCATCTATATCTAAGCTTTCAACTGGTTTATTTAATTCTGTTCTTATTTTTTTAGCATTACCTTTAATTTGGTTAGTTGTTCTAACATCTTTTATTTCTCTTTCTTTTTCATAAAACTTCATGTTGTAATTATAAAATTCGATTATTAAGTCTTGAATTATTGATGGATCTAAATCTAATGTATTTAAAAATTCTAAAAATAAAGGAAATTCTTCTATCGATAAAGGTTTTACTATTTCATTACCAACTATTAAAGAACTATATTTTTCATATGTACTTATTTTAATTAATAAGATTTCTCTTTTTCCTTTATATTTACTTTCTAGTTCTTGTTGATATCTTTTTATATTAGCAATTTGTTCATTTAAATATTTTGCTAATTCCTTTTTTCTTTCTTCACTCATAATGTCTTTAAAAGAGAAAAGTTTTATTAATTCTTCAAGTTTAGCAACATCAATATCTTTGCTAAATTCAAATATTGATCGTAGACTTTCTAAATCAATATCAGTATCACCACTACTTAATTTACTTATTATAGAATTTAAGTCTTTATCAAGATTTGTTTGATCTTCAACTTTTTGTAAATTTTCTTTTTCAATTTGCAATAATTCTTGTAATTTATTCTTTAATATTTCTATATTCACTTTATCTACCCCTACTAACTACTGTTAGAGTCTTTGACATTTCTTCATCTAACATTTCTTCTAATACACTATAAAAAGTAATTTCTTCACCTAATAATATTTGTAATTTAACTGCTAGTTTTTTTAAAAAACTAACCATGCTTGGCGCTAAATAGTTTCTTTTAGATATTTTATTTAACATATCTAAAGTAGTTTTAATAGTAAAATCTTCATTGTCTTTAGCGGTAATATTCAAATCTTCTGCTACTAATCTTAATCTTTCTTTATCAGATAATATTTTGCCTTCGACTGTAAATATTTCATCTTCATATTCACTTAATTTTACTGGTCCTTCTTGATTTTCTAAACCTTTTAATAAACCATATAGTTGATATATTATTTTTTTATCTGAAAAAGTAAGCTCTTTATTTTTTAATAATTCTTCTAGTTGATTAATATTGTAATTCATTTGATATACCTCCTTATTACAATATTATTTTAACATATTATTGTTATTTTTAAAATTAAAATATATTAAAAACTGATAAACAATTTATTTACCAGTTAATTATTAATTTATCATAATTGGGTCATTACTAGTACCTGATTCACTTACATATGTAGTGGAAGATGTCAGATAGAAGCAATTTATGTCAATTTTTATTGACTTTTGTGACATAAACAAAATAATTAGGCAATAACATAATTGTCATGGAGGTAATTATGTTTAAAGAATATAGAAAAAACAAAGGTTGGACATTAGAACAAGTTGCAGAAGCTTGTAATATTTCATGGCGAAATTTATTTAGAATAGAAAATGGTAGTTATAAAAATGCGAAATTTGAAACGATTAT
>CASEYV010000026.1 GCA_949292245.1 uncultured bacterium | reverse complement strand
GGAATATATTATACATGTTATCATAGAAAACAAAAAGAGAAAGTCCCATAAATAAAGGCTTTCTCTTTAAAATCTATGATAAAATCCAATCTATGATAAATAAATTTGGGAGCGTATAAGTTCCCGCTCCCCAAATAGGATTACCCCGATTTAAATCATAAAAAACTAATAAATTATTTTCAGTCAAAACAAATCTTGTTTGCAAGTACTCTTTACCAATTTTAATATTTACATCTATTGCTTCTTTAAGTATTGATTCATGCGTTTTTTTAAAATCATAATTATACATATAATACTCCTATTTAAAAAATGGCGTCCTCGAGAGGAATCGAACCTCCACTCTAACCCTTAGGAGGGGCTTGTTTTATCCATTAAACTACGAGGACTCACTAATATATTATCATACTTTATTTATTTATCCAATAATTTATTAGTTAATTCAAATATCTTTTTAGTAGATTCATTTTTAATGTTTTTTGCTAAATTACTTTGCCATTTATTAACTAAATTTGGATTATTTAATGTTTTTTCAACTGCTTTACACATACCCCAAGTAGTAATTGTTTTCATACCAAATTTCTTTTGACAAATATATCTAGCATTATATTTTTCGGGTCCCCCATTCCCTGGGATTAAAATCATTGGAACTTGCATATCAATACACTCAGTTAAAGTAGCACCACCCGGTTTAGTAATTACAATATCACTAACATTAAGTAAACTATAAACATCATTAACAAAACCTAAAACAGTAACATTACTTTTATAATTATTAACAATAAATCTTCGACATTTATCTTCTAGCTCTTTATTATTACCACTTACAAAAATAAGGTTAATAGGGAAATTTTTCTTAACTAAAGCTTTAAAATATTCATAATTTGCTAAACTACCTGCGGCTCCACCACCAAAAAACAAATAAGTTTTTTTAGTAACATCAATATTATATTTTAAACAAATTTCTTCACGGCTTAATACATCCTGCATTTTTCTTCGATCAAAAGGCAAACCAAAAGCATATATTTTTTTAGCATCGACACCTTTTTTTACCATAATATTTTTAATCATATCATTGGCAACAATTAAAGCATCTTGGTTCTGATGATCTTTATACCAAAAACTATGGGTCATAAAATCTGTTATAACTGTCATTATTTTAGCATTTGTTAATCCTAATTTATTATAATAGGAAATTATATTTGAACCCGCAAAGTGAGTTGATATTACAATATCTGGTTGAAAGGAAACAATTTCTCTTTTTAATTTATCATTATCAAATAATCTTTTTATATTACGCATTTGATTTACACAAGCGACTTTATTATTAGCAATATCATATATAAAATTAAAAGTTTTATAAAATCTTTTTTTAATTATAATATCAAATGCTTTAATAGTAACTTTACCTAAAAAATTAGAATATTTAGCAATATCTAAAAATTTAATTTCATAGTTACCATATTCTTCAAAGTAATTATATATATTTAATGCCAAAGACTTGTGACCTGATCCATATGGAGCATAAGTTATTAATATTCTTTTTTTCATAGCCATCTCCAAAATAATTATACAACAATTACTAAAAATATTCTACTAATATAATTATTCACTTAAAGCATAAGTTATTACATCTTGTTTTTGATTTAATTCTTCAAAGCGAACATTAATTAGTAAAACCATCCCAATAATTACTAAATAAAAGAACAATATTCCACTATACTTTTTTAATTCATTTAACATATCAATTACCTCTTTTCTAAATTTAATTTAACACGAATATTTGTTTGTGTCAATTGAAAAATAAAACATTTGTTTGACATTTGACAAAAAGTATTGTAAAATAAAATCGGAGGTATAAATGAAAGATTTATTAACCAAAAAACAAAAACTAGTTTTAGATTATATTAAAAGATATTATGCAGAACATAATTATCCCCCATCAATAAGAGAAATATGTAATGGTGTTGGATTAAATAGTACAGCAACTGTTTTTGTTCATCTAAAAAATTTAGAAAACAAGAACTATTTAAAAACAACTAATAACAAATTTAGATCTATTGAATTATTAGTTGACAACGAATATATTGAAAAAAATGATGAAATTGTAAAGGTTCCTCTTTTAGGAAAAATAACTGCAGGTAACCCAATTTTAGCTATTGAACAACCGGATGAATACTTTGAAGTACCCACTGCTTTAATACCAAAAAATGGAGAATGTTTTGTATTACATGTAAGTGGGACATCGATGATAAATAAAGGAATATATGATAATGATTATGTAATTATTAAAAGACAAGCTGCTGCTAATAATGGGGATATAGTTGTAGCCATGACTGAAGATAACGAAGTAACTTTAAAAACATTTTATAAAGAAAAAGATCACATTCGTTTGCAACCTGAAAATGATACAATGGCTCCATTAATATTTGACAATATAACTATTTTAGGAAAAGCAATCGGTTTATACAGAAGCATTTAAAAAGGACTAACAAGTCCTTTTTTTATTTCCTCAATTATTTTACAAAAAATACAATACATACTAAGAAAAGAATTAATAAACACAAAACAATCCAACCATTAGATTTATCTCTTGCTTTACTTTTATTTTCAATTCCAATAGCCATTGCAGCAAGATAACCACCGATAAGTCCCCCGATGTGTGCGGCATTATCAACACCACTTACCATAAAACCTAAAACTAAGTTTAAAACAATAACAGGAATAATTTGTGTTTTAATAGCATTACTTAAATACAAACGATAATGATAACCAAAATAAAGTAATGCTCCCATTAAACCAAATATTGCTCCACTAGCTCCAACAGAAATAATATTAGTTTCCATAAATACTAAAGACAATAAATTACCACAAATAGCACTTATTAAATAAATAAATAAAAATTTAAAACGTCCAATAAAAGTTTCAACTTGAGTTCCAATTATTGCTAAGGAATACATATTAACAATTAAGTGTATTATACTAACATGTAAAAATGCAGCACTTAACAAACGCCATATTTCTCCACTTTTAACTAATAAATAATTATTTCCCCCGAAATAAACTAAAGTATTAATATCAATATTAAATATATTACTACTAAATAAACTAGTAATTATATACATTATTAAACAAATTAAAATAATTAATTTTGTCATAATAATTTTTTTAGGTGAAAATACTTTTTCAAATAATTTATTATCTTTATATGTTTTTTCATTTATATCATGTGTAACATTTAATATTAAATCTAACCCATCTTTAGTATCTATTAAACCATTTTCTATTCCAGGAAAAATTTCTTTTAATTCTTTACTCTTTTTAAAATCACTTAAAGTATTAATATTAATAGTTTCAATATTATTAAATACATGTGGTTCTACTTTTTTATCTAAAGACAAACAAATATTTAAAGCATTCATTTTTAAAGATAAAGTTTTCTTTTTTATTTGTTTAATTATATGTTGTACTTTAAATAAATCGAATTTATATTGTTCTTCATTAAGAATATTATTACAATTTATTCTAATAACACGGTAAGGTCCATCTAAATTTTCTAACCATATCTCATCTTTTACTCCCTGAACATTGATCGGAGAATAATTTTCTTTTGTTACAAAATAATGGACTAAACTCATCATAATTTGTTCATTTTTTCGAATAATTATTGAAGCCATGAAACATCTCCTCGTTCTTTTATTTTACAATAAATCATATATTTAGTAAAGAGGTGATAACTTTGTTTTTTTATTTACTTTACATAGCAGCACTCATTTGTATAATATTTCCCATCTTAAAATTAGTAAATTATTATTTACTCAAAGAAAATACAATTTTCCTACTAGCCACCAATTATATTTTAAATATAGCATCAGCCTTATTCTTTGGCTTTTTCCACAATTATTTATTTTCATCTTTATTTTTATTTATGCTATTAATTTTTTCCACTCTATTAATTAAAGAATTCAAAAAACTATTAGGTTTTTATCAATTATTATCAATACCATATTTATTAGTTGTAACATATTCCTTTGTTTATTCATTAATCTTATTCTTCCAAAGTATCTAAATAATCTTTAAAATATTTAGGAATATCTACTTGAAAATGCAAATTTTCTTTAGTAATTGGATGAATAAATTCTAAATATTCTGAATGTAAAAATTGGCCAAATTCACTACAATCTTTTTTATTATAAATTGGATCATTAAAAATTGGATAACCAATATAAGCCATATGAACTCTTATTTGATGTGTTCTTCCAGTTTCTAAATTTAATCTAAGTAAAGTATTATGTTTATATCTTTTTAATACCGTGAAGTGAGTAACTGCTCTTTTACCTCCGCTAGCGACTTTCATTTTCAAAAAATTATCTTTATCTCTTTTGATCGGAGCATCAATTGTTCCTTTATTTACTTCGATTACTCCATCAACTAAAGCTATATATTCTCTATGAATACTATGTTTTTTAAAATCTTCAGCAAGTAATTCATGAGTCAAATTATCTTTTGCAACCAACATTAAACCTGTTGTATCTTTATCAAGTCTATGAACTATTCCAGGTCTAGTGGTATCACCTATATCACTTAAATTATTTGTATAATACATTAAACCATTAACTAAAGTATTATCATAATTTCCATTCCCCGGGTGTACTACCAAACCACTTGGTTTATTAATAACCATTAAAAATTTATCTTCATATACTATATCTAATGGCATTTTGCTTGCAACAACATTATTTTCTTTAATATAACCATCTTTTATTTCTATAATATCATTATCTTTAACTTTATAACTACTTTTAACTATATTATTATTAACTAAAATATAACCATCTTTAAGCATTTTATTAATTAATTCTCTACTATAATCTGTATTACTTGCTAAATATTTATCAATTCTATCTTGACTATTAGTTACTTCTATTTTCACTTTTTTCTTCTCCTTTAAATATCGCATATATTAAAAAAACAAAACCAATTACTAATGCACAATCAGCTATATTAAATATTGGAAAATCATAATTAATAATAATAAATCTAAAATAATCAATGACATAACCATATATTAATCTATCAATTAAATTTCCAATTAATCCCCCATTAATTAAACCAAAAGCAATAATATTTCTTAAATTATCTTTAAACTTATTTTGATAATATAATAAAAATAAAAAAGATAATATTGCAATAATTATTAATAATATTGTACCATTACTAAATATACTCCAAGCAGCCCCAGTATTATATACTTTAGTTATATAAAAAAAATTATTAATAATTTTTATTGATTCATTTACCTTTAATAAATTATCTAATAATATTTTTATCCCTTGATCTAATAAAATAATAAATATAGCAATAATTAAACTTTTCTTTTTCATACTCATAATATAACATATTTTTTATTTATTTACTAGTATAACATCTTTTCCTATTTTAACTATATCTTTATAACTAAAACTTATTTCACTATTTTTTAACATTTTACGAAAAAATTTCTTTTCTTCCGCAACAAAATTTAAAATTCTACCTTCACTATTAATTTCTACATCTATAATTCTTCCTAAATTTTTACCATTATTTATACTAATAACGTCTTTATTTTGTAATTCACTTAAATACATCATACCACCATTAAATTATATGTTTATTTAATCATTTTCTTTAAATTTGCTAAGGCACTTTTTTCAAGTCTAGAAACTTGAGCTTGACTAATTCCTAAATTATTAGCAATTTCCATTTGTGTTTTACCAACAATATATCTTTCTAAAAGTATTTCTTTTTCTCTCTTCTTTAATTTTAACAAAGATTTCCTTAATGAAATTAACATATCTTTATCACTGTTTTTATCTTTATTATCAGCAATTTGGTCAAATAAATATATTGTATCTCCCCCATCATTATAAATAGGTTCAAATATACTCGTTGGATCTTTTAATGAATCTAGAGCAAAAGTTATTTGATATTCATCTATTCCAAGTTTTTCACAAATTAAACTAGGTTTTGGTTCAACTCCATATTCTTTTATATAATCATCTTTAAACTTTATTATTTGATAAGCTAAATCTTTAATACTTCGACTTACTCTTAATTGAGTATTATCCCGAATATATCTTTTTATTTCTCCAACAATTAAAGGTACAGCGTAGGTACTTAGTTTAAGCCCATAAGATAAATCAAAATTATCAATTGCTTTAATTAAACCAATAACCCCAACTTGAAACAAATCATCTAAATTAATATCACTACGATTAAAACCTCTTAAAATACTTAAAACTAATTTTAAATTACCATTAATTAATTCTGTTTTAGCATCAATATCTCCATTTTTAAGTCTTACAAATAAATGATTCATTTCTTCATTAGTTAAAACTTTAATATCATTAGTATTTATTCCTGTTATATCAACTTTATATCTTGCCATAAAAATTCCTTTCAAACTATATTTTGTTTGAAAGAATTATTTTTTATACAATTATTTAATATTTTAAAAAATATTCTTTAGCCTTATTGATTATATCCGTTCGATATATTTTATAATTATTAAAATCATTAAACTCATTATCAAAAATTTCTTCCATAGATATAGAAAAATCTTCTAAAATATTTGCTTGATAATATTCATAAGCAAGTATTTTAGCTATTGCATCAACATACACTTCTTTTTTTAAATTATTTTTATCTTGCATATTTTTATATAATTTTTTAAAACTCAAATAATCTCTTTCTGTTAATTTAACTACATTCTTACTAATATCTTGATTTATAAAACTATCTAATACATTATCCCCTTTTGGCAATGTCTTAATTATTTTTATTATTCTATTTTTATCAAGTATTATTTTTAAATTAATCATCCAATAATCATTTGTTGGCATGATTAAATAACCTTCTTTTATCTTTTTTAAATACTTATTTTCAATTATAATATTTTCTAAACCATTGGTAACTGTAATCATTATCCCTCCCTATTAATAATAGCATATTTTCTCGTATTTTCCCACTTTTTTCAGTAAATAATATTAATAATGAGAAAATAACATTAGTGATGTATATGAAAATTAAAAGAATGAAATCAATTCGTGAAAATCTTGAATTAACTCAAGCAAATGTTGCTGATATTTTAAAAGTAGATCGTTCCACTTATACAGGATGGGAAATAGGTAGAGATACTATTCCCCTACTAAGACTTAATATTGTTTGTAAAACATTTAATGTTTCATTTGATTATATCATGGGTCTAACTGATGAATTTAACACTTATGAACACATTATTATTGATGCTAAAGTTATTGGCAAAAATTTAAAAAAATTACGTCATGAAAATGATATGGTTCAAAAAGAATTTTTTGAATATTTAAATACTACTAGTTCCACTTGGAGTGCTTATGAACAAGGAAGAGTTATAATTAAAACTGATTTTTTATATACTATTTGTAAAAAATATCATTTATCTGTTGATAAAATGTTAAGTAATAACAATTAATGCATAATTTGCTTTAATTTTTTTACTACCTTTTTTTCAATACGTGATATATAACTTTGACTTATTCCAAGCATCTCTGCAACTTCTTTTTGTGTATATTCTAATGTATTATTGAGTCCATATCTTAGAGTCATAATTTCTTTATCTCTAGGTGCTAAAGACTCAATTTCTTTTTTTAAAAATTCTTTATCAACTTTTTTCTCATATTCTTTAGGTACTAAATCAATATCAGTTCCTAATATATCCTCTAAATGTAATTCATTACCTTCATTATCATAATTAAGGGCATCCTCTAAAGATATTTCACTTCTTTTTCTTTTATTTTTTCTTAAAAACATCAATATTTCATTACTTATGCATCTTGATGCATAAGTTGCTAATTTTATATTTTTATCAATTTTATATGTATTTATACCTTTAATTAAACCAATTGAACCAATACTTACTAAATCTTCAATATCATAAGTTGTATTTTCATACTTTTTAGCTAAAAAAACAACTAATCTTAAATTATGTTCAATTAACTTATTACGAGCATTAATATCCCCTTGTTTAGCTTTAATTAGATATTGTAGTTCTTCTTCTTTATCTAATGGTGGTGGTAACTTATCCGTTGCTCCAACAAATAATACTTCATTATACTTCGCTATAATTTTTTCAATTAATTTTCTAAACATATATCCTCCATTATCTTATAATTTAGTATACAATCCATATTAAGTTTATGAATATCTTCAGGTATTATACCAATTAAATAATTTTTTAAAACACAATTATTAATTTTTATATATCTAATACTAAAACACTCAACTAACCCACTAAACCCAACTACTTTATAAGGTACATATATAGGACTTCTTATATTTATAAAAGGTTCTACTTTTTTTCTTGATAATAATATTACATATTTTTTAGTAATAGGATCTTTTAATTTATTTCCAGTATCTAAAAATCCACTACATTCTAGAACTTTTCCATTTTTAAAACATATATTAACTTTAAAGTTATAATTATATATACTCTTAATTTTTTTCTGTTCCTTTATATATAAATATAAAATAATCGGTGCAATAATTAATAAAACAATATAATTTATACTAAAACCATCAAAATAAAAAATTAACCCTTCATTTTTATAACTAAATTCCAAACTTAAAAAATATAAAAAACCACCTAGTATAATACTACACATATATAAATATATAAAATTATCTACCATATACTTAATATTTTTATAACCAAAAGCAATTAATAACATTAAAATACTTACTATTACTTTAATAATAAATAATAATATATTAGGAATAGATATAAATAAAATTCCTAAAGATAAAGCTCCTAATAAAGCTCCTAAAAATAATCTTTTAAATTTCATATATCTTTTAAGTGTTATATCTACTGTCATTAATAACAATAAATCATAACTAAAATTAAGTATAAATACTAAATCTAAATATATTTTCATGACTAATCACTTAATAAGTATATATTAAAAAAAAAACAAAATTTGTTGCTTTTTGTCAAACATATTATTTTTTTAAAAATTAGCAACAAAAAACTTGAATTATTTACTTAATATTTAACAACCCTACATAACTCTTAAAAACACAAAAAAAGTTTTTCTATAACTAATAAATTTTACAGCAATTCCCAATAACCGTTTTTATCAGATCCCACTCTTCTTATAAAATTATTATCACTTAATACTTTAAAATTTCTTTTAATTGTCCTTACATTAACACCTAATTTTTCTGCTATAAGATTTTGTGTAATGTATTTATCATTTACAACTAATTCTATAATTTTCTTTTGTATTTCATTTATTGCAAAATTATTGTTTTTAATTATTTTATCCAATGATGAATTTATTATATTTAATATAAATTTAATAAATACATTAGCATTACCATTTATATGGCATTGTGCTATAGATGAATAATATTCTTCTTGTTTTAAATACATTTCTTCTTCAATGGGAATAAATTCAAAATTACTATCATATTTTATTAACATTAAATTTACCCAATATCTTGCTAATCTACCATTACCATCAGAAAATGGATGAATAAATACAAAATAGTA
Organism: uncultured bacterium; assembly: GCA_949292245.1. Classification (GTDB taxonomy): domain Bacteria; phylum Bacillota_I; class Bacilli_A; order RF39; family UBA660; genus Onthocola_B. The sequence continues at coordinate 21,636 of CASEYV010000026.1, read as the reverse complement.
GTGAAATATTGCAGATAAAATTATAATATTAATATCATCATTTTTGTTTATAAAATCAAACAAACTTTTCATTAAAGAAGGAACTAAAATAGATTCTGGTGCCATATATATTATTACACCATCTTTCTTTACACCTTCACCATGATTTCTATATCCATCATTATCTTCATTAAAATACTTCATCATTAATTGATGAACTTTAATACAATCTTCTTCACTTTTATAATTGAAACTATTAATTTTACTGTATGCCTCGATGGCATTTTTTACTTCTTGTATTTCATTCCTTTTACCTATTACTTGTTTTTTATTAGATATATTTACAACATCAAATAATGATAAAGTATTTGCTTCTATAGCAAGAGATGAATGAATCGATCTTACTTTTGATTTTATTACCATGTTTTTTCTTTTTTGGCTATCTGTAATTTTTAGATTATTTAATTTTATATCTATTTCACTCAATAAATCTTTCATATTTGAATCTATATTAAATATTGGTTTTATTTTATCGTAAGATTTCATTTTATCACTCTTTCTATATTTATTATATCACAAATGTCACTGTAAATGTCACTGTAATTTTATTAATAACAATTTACAACTTGCACTTAATTTTATTGCTTAATCTTTTATAATTAAAAACATTATAAAAGAGTGATCTTAAAATCACTCTAACACAAATTTGTTTTTTTACTAACACTAATTTAAGAAGAACTACTTTTAATAATTATCGCTTCTTAAGAAAGGTGGTATTTCATATTCATCATCTACTTCTTGTTGTTTTGGTCTTCTTTTGGGAAGTTCATCGCTAAATAATGCTTCATCACCAGTTTCTTCATCAAATCCAGTTGCAATAACTGTAACAATAACTTCATCAGTTAAATTTTCATTTTTTATTGCCCCGAAGATAATATTTATATCAGAATTTGCAGCTTCTCTAACTGTTTCTACTGCTTCTTCTATTTCATATAATGTAAGATTATTACCACCAGTTACATTAACTATTGCATTAGTAGCACCTTCAATAGTTGCTTCTAATAAACTATTAGCAACAGCTTGTCTTGCAGCTTCAATAGCTCTATTTTCCCCAGCATTGCAACCAATACCTATAATAGCTGTTCCACTTTTTTCCATTACAGTTTTAACATCTGCAAAGTCTAGGTTAATAACTCCCGTAACAGCAATTAAATCAGATATTGATTGTACACCTCTATGTAAAACATTATCTACTTCTTTAAATGCAGCATCAAAACTTGTTGTTTTATCAATTATCTCTTTTAAACGATCATTTGGTATAATAATAAGTGAATCAACATGACTTCTTAATTCTTCTAATCCAACTAAAGCATTTTCCATTCTTCTTTTACCTTCAAATCTAAAAGGCTTTGTAACAATACCAACGGTTAATGCTCCAAGTTCTTGAGCTATTTCTGCAATTATTGGTGCAGCTCCAGTTCCTGTTCCTCCACCAAGACCACAAGCAACAAAAACCATATCAGCACCTTGTAATGCTTCTTCTAATTCATTTTTACTTTCTAAAGCAGCAGCTCTACCTACTTCAGGATTAGCTCCAGCCCCTCTTCCACCAGTAATGTTTTTACCTATTTGGATTTTATTAGTACATAAAGAATTATTTAATACTTGTAAATCTGTATTTACTACAAAGAATTCAACACTCTTTACTCCTTCTTCAATCATCCTATTTACGGCGTTACAGCCACCGCCACCAACACCTACTACTTTAATTTTTGCTATTTGATCCATCTGTAATCCATTCATATTTCATTCTCCCTCTAATTATCAAAAAAGTATCCAAATAATTTTCCTAAAATTGAATTCTCAGAAATATTTACTTTTTTATGTATACCACTTAATTCTTCTTGTTCTTCTATACTAAATATTGAAAAATCTCTATTTCTAAGTCTTAACCTACTATCATAATATTTTATTAAACCAACACCAGTTACAAATTTATTATGTCTAGCACCAATCTCTAAAACATCTCCTACAACAGCTTTTTTAAAAACATAATTAACTACATTTTTAAATTCTACCGTTTCCGTTACTCCCCCTGTAACAATTATATAACTAATTTCCTTTTTTGTTAAGAGATTTATTTGTTTTTTTGCTAAATTTAATATTTCTTCTAATCTTGAAGTAACAATTTCACTTGCTCCATATTGATTTATTTTAATTTTATCACCATTTTTATCTTCAACTACAATTGATTCATTTACTTGAGCAACATTTTTATCTGCTAAGGCAATATTTTCTTTAATATATAAAGCATCTTTTCTATTTATTTTATAAACATATCCTATATCATAATCTATATTATCTCCACCCATATCAATTACTTCACTACTTGTAATAATTCCTTTATTAAATATTGATACGGTTGTTTTACTAGCTCCAATATTTATTAATGCTCCAACTTCAGTACTATTCTTACTATTTATCAACAACTTCTACATCAATTTTTTCTAAACAATGTATTATTGGAGTAACATTTTTCTTTGGTACAGTTACCACTACTGCTTTAACCTTTAATTTTTCGGCTTTCATAGAAAGTGGTGAATCTGATACAACGGTATCATTAACTAAATATTTTGTTGGTAATATACTAACTAATTCTTGATTATCCATAATTTTGTTATAAACTGCTGCTTGCAACGATCTAACTATATCATTACTTGTAACAATTTTTTCAGGATTACTAATAGTTGTATACCCTTCACTTAAAAAACAATTTAAACCATTACTAGGTATGCTTACAATTACTTTTTTTATTGGTATACCTAATTGTTCTTCTCCTTTTTTAAAAATATCTGCCAATGCTTCAATAGCACTTTCTGGATTTACTATAAAACCTTTTTTAATTCCTCTTGCAGGAGTATCAATACATGCTAAAATATTTAGCTTATGTTTAACTATTTCTCCAACAACAAGTTTAATAGTATGACTTCCAATATCTAAACTAGCTATTATTTTACGCATATATCCACTCCTATATTTACTTACATAATTATATCTAAAAACTTATCTATATGCAAGGTTTTAAAATTTAATTAATGCTTAACTATTATAAAATTATTTATAATATCAAATAATGCTGCAACAACTAAAAATGCTCCAGCAAGTTTAGTTATAGCAATCCCCGCAAAAGGATTAAATATTAAAAGACCACCTAAAACGATAGTTATAATTCCCATTATTAAAGTACCAATCCATTTTTCAGTTACTTTTTTCAAAGTAAAACTAAATAAAATTTTAACAATACCATTAATTGCTAGATATAAACCTAAACAAATAGTTATCAAATTAATAATAGAAAATGGATAAAATATTACAATAATACCTAAAGCACCATATAAAATACTTGATACCAAATTAACTGTAAAATTATATTTTTTTAATTTAATATATCTATATATACCAACTAAACCAATTAATAATAATATAGCACCTAATACTAACCCAATTATTTTATTAAATTCCTCTGGCAAGAGCAATAATACTAAACCAAATAATGCTAAAATTAAAGTTCTACTTAAATCATCATATTTATTTAGTTTTATTTCTTCTTCAGTAATTTCATTTTTCTTTTCTAAAACCGCTTCAACTTTTTCTTTTTTCTTCTTCATAACATCCTCCGCTATCATTATATTATGAAATCAAAAAATTTGCAATTTTGACAAGACATAATTTTTTATAATATAATATAACAAAGTAAAAAATAGATGGAGGTAATATTTTTACTTAGCGCCAGGCCTTTGGGTGACGAGGATAACTACTATTTCGGCGGGTGTAGTTACGGTTTTAAGAATCGTTAGATATATTAAAAAAAGCAAAATCAAAATTGTAACAAAAGATATATCACTTATTAAGGAGGAAATTTATGTGTGGAATAGTTGGGTTTGCAGGAAAAACAAAATGCATACCTATAATTTATAGTGGCCTTGAAGCATTAGAATATCGTGGCTATGACTCTGCTGGAATAGCTTATATTTATAATGATAAAATAAATATTATTAAAGAAAAAGGCAAACTAATTAATTTAAAAAAGAAATTAGATTTTGATATAAATAGTACTATTGCTATTGGTCATACTAGATGGGCAACTCATGGAAATGCTAATATAACAAATGCTCATCCCCATCAAGTTGGTAAGTTTACTGTTGTTCACAATGGTATCATTGAAAACTATATTGAATTAAAAAATAAACTTTCAAAAAAAGGTTATCAATTTAAATCAGAAACTGATACAGAAGTAATTAGTGCCCTACTTGATTATAATTATAAATTAGAAAAAGATATATTAAAAGCAATAGATAAAACTAAAAAAGAATTAATTGGCTCATTTGCTTTAGGAATACTATGTAGTGATGATATTAAAGATATTTATGCTCTTAGATATTCTTCCCCATTAATTTTAGCAAGTTTTACAAATGGTAACTTTCTAGCATCAGATATACCAGCAATATTAAATTATACAAATAAATATATTATTTTAGAAAATTTAGAAATTGCTAAAATAAATAAAGAAACGATTACTATATATAATAAAGATTTAAAAGAAGTAAAACATAGTTATCACACTTATAATGGTGAAAAATCTAATGTACAAAAAAATAGTTATGAACATTTTATGTTAAAAGAAATAAATGAAGAAGATAAAGTATATAAAAATACTATTAATAGTTATTTTGATGGGACTTTAAAATCATTAAATGAAAATTTTGGTTTCTTAAAAAAATACAAAAAGATTGATATTGTTGCATGTGGATCTGCGTATCATACCGGAGTAATTGCTAAAAGTTTATTGGAAAATTATGCAAATATAAAAGTTTATACTGAAGTAGCAAGTGAATATCGTTATAAAAAATGCTTTTATGATAAAGATACTTTAGTTATATTAGTATCCCAATCAGGAGAAACTGCTGATACTCTTGCTGCATTAAGAAAAGCCAAAAATGATAAAATTAAAACCCTAGCAATCGTTAATGCAATAGATAGTAGTATTGCCCGTGAAGCCGATTATGTATTGTATACAAAAGCTGGTCCTGAAATAGCAGTTGCAACCACTAAAGCATATCTTGCTCAACTTACAGTATTTAGTCTTATTACATTATATTTAGCATATATTAATAATCAATTATCTTCTAAAGAAATAGATAATATTATTAAAGATATCATAAAGTTACCAAGACTAATTAAAAAAGAAATAAACAATTATCAAATATATTATAATATTGCTGATAAAATATATGAAAACAAACAAGTATTTTTTATAGGAAGAGGATTAGATTATGCCAACTCTTTGGAAGGTGCTTTAAAATTAAAAGAAATATCATATATAAATAGTGTTGCATACCAAGCTGGAGAATTAAAACATGGCACAATTTCATTAATAGAAAATAAAACTCCAGTAATTGCCATTGCAACAGATGAAGTAATAATAGATAAAACTATAAGTAATATTAAAGAAGTAAAAGCAAGAAATGCTTATGTAATATATGTAAGTAGTATTAACCCAAAAGATATATTTTATGATGACTTTATTAAAATAGAAAAAGTACATCCTATTTTACAAAGCATTCTTACAATAATACCACTACAACTTTTAGCATATAAAGTTGCTAAAAACAACAAATGTGACATTGACAAGCCAAGAAATTTAGCCAAGTCTGTAACTGTAGAATAAAAGAGCCTTACTAAGACTCTTTTATTCTGCTTTTTATTATGTCAATATTATTTGCTTTGATAAATCTTCTTTTAAATTCTTCATTATCGCTTACAAGTTCTTGAATTTCTCTTAAAAAATTCTCATATTCATCATCAAAAAAATACATTTTTGAAATCGCATAGCCATTAACTCCAAATTTATTAATAGCATGTTTTTTTGAATCTTCAATGATTAAATCTAATTCAGCATCTGGCATATGTTTTAAACGATAAGCATAAGTCCTTTTTAAGAGTTCATTTACTGAAGTATTTCTATCCGCAGATGAGACTATTTTACCATATATACTTCTTGGAATTGTACCATCACTCGCTCTATGATCTTCAATAGCTTCCATCATTACTATTATTTCATCTTCATCAAAAAATTCTCTTAGATTTTCATCTTCATAAAGAATTTTTGCAGATATTTTTTCGTGATTTTTAGGATCAATACTATGCCCTACATCATGATAAACGGCTATTGTATCAACCATATCTAAATTAACATTACCAATCATAATAGCAAACTTCATACTTCTTCTTCTTACATAATTAACATGAAATGCATTATGTCCTTCATCATTTAAATCATTTTTAGGCATAACCTTTTCATCTAAGTATTTTTGTAATTTTTCATTCATAATAACACCCATAAACATATAATAACAAACTATTTTAAACTAGTCAAAAAATATTAATTTATATAATTCAAATTTACAAATAATAATTTATTTGACAAGACTATATACTTATTATATAATATATTCGCAAGTTATTTAGGCAGTGTTGTACTAAATTATAATGTGTTTAAACCAAAAGGAATAAAGTATCTAGGACTGCCCTAGAAAAATTAATTTAAACTCCCTATAATTTTAGTGCAATCCATAAATACTCTGCAATATAAAGAAAGGAGATTTTTATGGCAAGATATACTGGACCAGCAAATAAGAAGTCAAGAAGACTTGGTTTTTCAACTCTTGAAAATGGTAAAGATTTAGCTAGAAGACCATATGCACCAGGTCAACATGGTAAAGACCATCGTCGCAAATTAAGTGAATATGGTATCCAAATGCAAGAAAAACAAAAAGTTAGAACACTTTATGGATTAAATGAAAAACAATTTAGAAAGACTTTTGACAAAGCATCAAAGATGAAAGGTAAAGCTGGGGAAAATTTATTAATATTACTAGAATCTAGACTAGACAATATGGTATATCGTTTAGGAATGGCTAGAACTAGAAGAAGTGCTAGACAAATCGTTAACCATGGTCATATTTTAGTAAATGGTAAAAAAGTTGATATTCCATCTTACACAACAAAAGTTGGAGATGTAATTTCTGTAAAAGAAAACTCTTTAAACCATCCAGCAATAATTGATGCATTAGAACAAAATGCAAGTGTTCCTGCATATTTAGAAATGGAAAAAAAGAAATTATCTGGTAAATACATTCGTATTCCTGAAAGAAGCGAATTAAATTCTGAAATCAACGAACAACTAATTGTTGAATTTTATAACAGATAAAAATAACCAAGAATTAGATTTAAGATTCTTGGTTTTCTTTTGCTAAAAAAACACTTACTGACACATTATCATTATTAATATATTTAACAACTTTTGCCAAATTATCTTTAGTTAAATTATTAACTCTTTGTTTCATATCAGTTATTATTTTTCCACAATTTATGATATCTTTTTGAATCATCATATTAACTTGTTCAATATCTTCATAATTTAAAATTAAAGTAGCAATTTCAGCATTTCTTTTTCTCATAATATCATTTTCATTAATAACTAAATTATCTATCTTATCTTTAATTCTTTTTATTACTTCTTCAACATAATTAGTATAAACATTTATTGTAATAACTATATATTCATCATATTTATCTACATAATAACTTAAATTTGTTATTAATTCTTTATCAATCAATTCTTCTTTAAAATCACTAGTAGAGCCAAAATTAATATTTAAAATTAAATTAATTATCATTTTTAAATCAACAATATCAATATCTTTAAATTTATTTAAAGGTATTTTAATCGAATATTTTAATTGTGGATATGAAATATTTAAAAATTCTTCTTTATATTCACTATTTACTTTTTTAGGTTCTTGTTCAGTAATTATCACAGGTTCAACAAATTTTTTAAAAGTTTTCTTAGCCAAATTATCTTCAATAACTTTTATCATTTCATAGGGATTAAAATTACCTGTAATTGATAAAAACATATTTTTAGGATGATAAAAAGTATCATAAACTAATTTTATATCATCTAAATATATTTCTTTAATATCCTCTACTTCTCCAGTAATAATATTTCGAAAATTTGATTTTTGTAAAACAGCTTTTAAATTATCAAAAAACATAACATTATATGGATCATCTAAAGACATATTTGCTTCTTCAATAATAATTCCCTTTTCTTTAGTAATCATTTTTTTAGTAAAATATGGAGTATACACATAATCCAATAATAAATTAAGACATTCATTTAAATGATTATTAGCATAAAATAAATAACTAGTATATTCAAAAGTTGTAAAAGCATTAGAATCAGCACCTAATTTATAAAATTCATCATGAGCAACAGTATTGGCATCTATATTAAATTTAATATGTTCTAAAAAATGAGCAATTCCATTAGGAACTTCATATGCTTTTTTCCCAACTTTAAACTTGTTATGAATAGAGCCATATTTTACTGATAGATTCATAAGAGTTGTTGTTACTTTTTCATTTACCCACATATATACTTTTAAACCACATTTTGTTGTATATACATATATCTTTTCATTTAATCCTTCTAACTCTATTTCTTTCATTGTTCCATATCCTTTCCATTAAGTACATATATGGTATTTAATTTTAACTTTTTAGCAACATTTATAACATCTTCTTTTTTTATTTTAGTTAATTCTTTTTTTCTATCTTCAATTAAAGGCAAATTATCAAATACATTAAAGACGTAATTATTTAATAAAGAACTATTATTATCATAAGTATAATCTAATGCTAAATTAATATTTTTAATAGCATCTGCTAAATCTTCTTCTAAAAAAATTCCATTTACCATTTCTTTTAAACATTTTTTAACTAAACTAATTGCTTTTTTAATATTTTTATTATCTAAAGAAATATGGATAACTAATAATTGATCATATTTTAAAAACATACTACTAATACCATAACACAAACTATTTTCTTCTCTAATTTTTTTATACAACTTAGAAGTTAAACCACCACTACCAAAAATATAATTAAATACTTGAAACTTAATATGTTTTTCTACATCATCTAAATTATTAACATTATAAATCATAACTAAATTTGCTTGAATATTTTTAGATTCATCTGATGCATTAGTTACTTTTTTCTTTTCTTTATTATCAACCATTAAAGATAATTTATTTTGATTTAAATAACGATGTTTAAAATATTTATTAATTAAAGCAACCATATCATCAGCATCAATATTACCAATTATAAAAATATCACAAACATTATCTTTAAATAACTTTTTATAATATTTATATAGTGAAGCTGGAGTAATTTCATTTACTTCTTCAATACTACCCATTAATGAATATGCCGATTTACTATTTTCATCCATAGCATTTAATGCTGATTTAACACTTACTTTAAATGGATTATCATTAATACTTTTAATTTCTTTTTTTAATCTTTCTTTAATAAAATTAAATTGTTTTAAATCAAATTCTTCATTTGTAGCATTAGGATTTTGAATAACATCAAAAACAAACTCTATTACTTTTTCTAAATATCCTTCTTCTTCAATATATTTAGGGTCAATAAAATCAACCATAATATTACTATTTAACACATCTCCGGTTTTAACAGTTGAACCATAAATCATTAATTTATATAATTCTTCCATTTTAATAATTAAATTTCTTTTTTTAGGATAATTTTTAGATGATTCCATTAACATATCAATTAAAAAAGCATAATAAGGTAATTCTTCTTTTATTAATTCTTTTCTAAAAATAATTTCCATATGAATAGTTTTAAATCTATCAGTTTTAATAGTATGAACATTATATGAATTACATTTATAAGTTTTAAAAATCATTATTTCACCTACTCTTTTTTATTATGCTTATTTTTTAAATAATTATTATATTCTCTTAATACATAATCATCAGTCATCCCCGCAATATAATCAATTACTATTCTAGCATTACTAGAATTATCTACATATTCTTTACTCATATTACTTAAATAACTTTTTATAATATTAGATTCTTTATTATTATTAATTAAATCATTTAGATATTTATTAAATAAAGTATTAAGCATTAATTTTAATTTATCTTTTTCTTCTTTAGTATATGCTTTATAATAAATATTTTCATAATTAAACTTTTTCAAATCAACTATTGCTTTATATACATTAGGACTTAATTTTATATAATTTTTATCTTTACTATTTTTAATTATATCTAAAACAATAGTATTGACTATCTCACGATTACTAGAACCTAAATTATTTTTTATACTATCAGGTATATTAGAAAAATCAATAAGATTCATTCTTCTTGCATCTTCAATATCTCTTCCTAAATAAGCAATTAAATCACTAATTCTAACAACACACCCCTCTAAAGTCATGGGTTTAAACTTCTTTATATTTTCTTTATTTTCATAAGCACTTTTATATTCTTGTAAAAATATATCTTTATTTTTATTAACAGGAATATACAACTCTTTAGCAAACTCTCCATTATGACACATTATAGCATCAAGAGTTTGTAAACTAATATTTTGTCCTTTACCATAATTTTCAATATACATTAAAAGCCTTACGCTATGAATATTATGGTTAAAATATCCTTCATTATTATTTAAACTTATTTCATTTATAATTTCTTCACCCACATGACCAAATGGAGTATGACCAAGATCATGACCTAACGCCGCGGCCTCGATCAAATCTTCATTTAAACCTAAGGATCTTCCGATAGTTCTAGCAATTTTACTAACATATAATACATGTATCATTCTTTTAGTTAAATGATCATTTTGTTTAAAAGAAAAGACTTGAGTTTTATCAGAATATCTAACAAAAGATAAAGAATAGATAATTCGATCTATATCACGAAAAAATGTTGTTCTAAAATCTTCTTGATAATCACGAAAACAAATAGCATCACTATCTTTACAAGCATATTTACTTAAATATTTTTCATGATTATGCATATTTTCAAACATACTACACCACCACTATAATCATAACAATTATTTATTTAATTGTCCATAAAATCAATTTAGATAAGTTGGTTTACAAATATCATTAAACTTTCATTTTATATAGTTTATTTTATTATAAAATTAAGATATAATATATATAGAATTGAGGGATTAAAATGGCATTTATTGAAGTAAAAAACTTAACTAAAATATATAATATGGGTGAAGTAACAATTAAAGCAATTGAAAATGTTAGTTTTTCAATTGATAAAGGAGAACTTGTAGTAATCCTTGGTCCCTCCGGCGCCGGCAAGACAACTATTTTAAATATCCTCGGAGGAATGGATTCACCAACAAGTGGTGAAATAATTATTGATGATACTGACATATCCAAATATAATAAAAAAGAACTAACTAAATATCGAAGATATGATATTGGTTTTGTCTTTCAATTTTATAATTTGGTTGGTAATCTTACTGCTTTAGAAAATGTTGAACTTGCTAATCAAATATGCAAAAATCCCAAAGATAGCGAAGAAACTTTAAAAAAAGTTGGTTTAAGTGGAAGAATGGATCACTTCCCAGCACAACTTTCTGGGGGTGAACAACAAAGAGTATCTATTGCTAGAGCCCTAGCTAAAAATCCAAAAATATTACTTTGTGATGAACCCACCGGAGCACTTGATAGTAAAACTGGCAAAATGATTATAAAATTATTACAAGATACCTGTCATGAAACAAAGACTACTACAATAATTATTACTCATAACTCTATAATTGCTCAAATTGCTGATAAAGTAATAAAGGTTAAAAATGGTACAATAGAATCTATAGAGAAAAATCTAAAACCAAAACCTGTTGAGGAGATTGATTGGTAATGTTATTATTAAAAAATTCAATAATAAAAATTAGAAAACAAATAGGTAGATTTTTATCATTAATATTAATTGTTGCACTAGGCTCAGCTTTCTTCGCTGGAGTTCGTGAAACATCATCTGATATGATAAAAACTCTTGATGAATATTATGATGAGACAAATTTATTAGATTTTCGAATTGTTAGTACCATGGGTCTTACTGATGATGATTTAAATGCTATTAAAGAATTAGAAAACACCTATATAGTTGAAGAAAACTACTCTTATGAAACAGTTATTGATGGTGATGCAACCAAAATATATGGTATCACTGATAAAATTAATAATATTGTATTAACTAGTGGTAATTTACCTAAAAATAATAATGAATGCTTAGTTATGGAAGGCTCATATAATATCGGAGATACTATAACTATAACCGATGAAAACTATACAGATTATTTAAAAACCAATACTTTTAAAGTAGTAGGAACAATTAGAAGTAGTATGTACGTTTATAAACATTTAGGAACTTCTACTGTATCTGATGGTAAACTCGATAATTTTATCTACATTCCTAAAGATAATTTTAATTTAGAATATTATACTGAAATATATATTATAGCTAATGATAGTCAAGAAAAAACTTCATATAAAGATGACTATGAAGAACAAATCGAAATTTTAAGAGAAGAATTAGAAGAATTAGCTCCAATTCAAGAAACAATTAGATATGAACAAATCAAAACTGAAGCTATGGAAGAAATATATGATGCTCGAGAAAAGATCGAAGATGAACGTCAAAAAAACGAAAAAACTTTTGCAACTACCCTTGCTGATTTAAATTATGCTCAACTACAAATTACTAATGGTTTAAATCAAATAGAAAATGGTTATACAGAAATTGAAAATCAAAAAACAAGTATTGAACAAGAATTCTTAACACAAGAAACAACTTTAAATGAATCACTAAACACTATTAATAAAGTATTACAAAGTCAAAATATTACTACAACAAGTATTGATGCTAGTATTAGTGATTTAGAAAATAAAATTAATAGTATTAACTTATTATTATCAAATTTAGATCCAACAAGTGAAGAATACATAAAATATAGTACCATTATAACTCAATTAACAACTTTAAAAAGCAATTTAGAAGAAATAAAAAATGGTTATACTAAATTAGAAGAAGGAAAAACCACATGGGAACAAACCTATGAAAGTACTATAAACGAATTAAATACTAACAAAGAAAATCTTTTAAATAAACAAACTACATTAGATGAAGCATATGAAGAATATAATGAAAAATATGCTTTATTTCAAGAAGAAATTAATAAAAATTTAAAAGAAATAAGTGATGCTGAGGCAAAAATATCAAAATTAGAAAAACCAAAATGGTATTTATTTGATCGGGAAGATAACGCTGGATACACAACATTTTTAGATTCAGCAACAAAAGTTGATTCTATTGCAGCAGTATTTCCAATATTTTTTATAGTTATTGCATTCCTTATGTGTCTTAACACAATGACTAGAATGATTGAAGAAGAACGAACAGAAATTGGTATTTTTACATCTCTTGGAATAAGTCGTTTTAAAATAACTATGAGTTATGTTGTATATGTATTTATTGCAACTATTTTAGGTATTTTAATAGGTCTTACAATAGGTTATACAGTAGTTCCTAGAGTTTTATATAAGGTTTATACATCTGCATTTATAATTCCAAGTTTAAAAACATATGCCAATATTCCAATATGTATAACAATAATTGAAGTATGTATATTAACAATGACTTTAGTAACTATTTATTCAGTAAATAAAAAATTTATCTTAGCACCAGCAACTTTATTAAGACCTGAAAGTCCTAAAAATGGACGCAAAGTATTACTTGAAAAAATAAATTTTATTTGGAAAAGAATTTCATTTTCTTGGAAAGTAACATTTAGAAATTTATTTAGATATACAAAAAGAATTATTATGACTCTTGTAGGTATCTCCGGTTGTACTGCCCTACTTCTTACAGGTTTTGGAATAAGAGATAGTATTTCTAAAATAGTTGATATACAATTTACAGAAATACAAAAATATGATTCTATGCTTATATTAGATGAAGAATTAAGTACTGAAAGTCAAGAAATAAATACATTCCTTGCAAATAATAATATAGATAACCCACTTTATACCCACACAGAAACATTAACATTCCAAAGTGATGGCAAAAAAATAGATTGTTACTTATTTGCATTTCCAGATAATGATATAACTCAATATTTCAATTTAACAGATACAAAAGACAATCAACTTAGTTTATCAGATAATGGTGCTATCATAGTTGAAAAAATGGCTAATACTCTAAATGTAGATGTTGGAGATACCATTACATTAAGAGATACAAATAATGAAATTTATGTTATCAAAATAGCAGGAATAAGTAAAAATTATGTTAATAACTACATATATATGAACAAAGAGTATTATGAATTAGCATTTAACAATAAAATAACTTATAATTCTATAATTACTAATATAGCTGATAAAGGGAATATAGTTATGGATAGCAACTATTTTTCAACTATTCAATATAGTGATGATAATATGGATATGCTAAATGATATAATTAATAACATGAGAAATATCGTTTATTTAATAATAGGGTTTTCATCATTTTTAGCAATAACAGTTTTATATAATTTAACATCAATTAACATAAGTGAAAGATTAAGGGAAATTGCGACTTTAAAAGTATTAGGTTTTAACAATAAAGAAATATCGATGTATGTATATCGTGAAACAATAATTCTAACCACCATCGGTATTGCCATTGGTTTAATATTAGGTATTGGTCTAGATTATTTTGTATTAGTTGTTGCAGAACCAGATGAAATAATCTTTATTAAAGAAATATCTTATTTAAGTTACATATTTACAGTAATTATAATGGTATTCTTTACAATATTAGTTCAAGCAATTACCTCAATAATATTAAAGAAAATAAATATGATAGATTCTCTAAAATCAGTAGAATAAAAAAAGATAAAAATAAATGACAAAGCATTTATTTTTATCGCCAAGCCCTTTGGGTTTGGTTATTTTTTTGTTATAATTTATTTATGAGTATAATTAATACATTTAAAACTACTGATGATTTATATAAAATATATCCTAAAACTAAATATTTTACTTTAAGGATATTTTTTCTGATTACTGGTATGATTTTCTTGAATTTGCTCTTGGTAATGACGGTAAAAAGAAAATGGATTTTATGTTAGAGCTAAAAAAAATGAACTTATAAATCCTAAAAAAGCTGTTTTTTACATTTTATGTTATTGTGGTAGACCTCGCTTTGCTCAATATAGTATAATTGATATTGATGATGATGATTTTATCTCTTTTTGGTATCAACGTCATGAAGATGATTTGTTCGTCGTCGAACGTATTCATATTTTTAAGTTTATTGCTAGACTTATCAGATTAGATATTATGGATTCTATGCTTCTAGAAACCACAAATTATATGATGCTTGTAAAAAGCTTATTGATAAAGCTAAACTCTATTTTTATCATTCTCTTACAAAATGGCATAATTTACTTAAAGAATTCAAAAGAAAATGGGTTAATAAAAGTATTAACAGGTATTAGGAGATGTGGAAAATCTTATATGTTAAATCCTATATTTCAAAATTATTTGTTAGAAGAGTCAAGACCATTAAATAATGTAGGAGATAATTTTAAAAAGATTATTATTGCTTCAAAGTTTTTTACCTTTTGAATTTCATCTATCATAATACAATTATATCAAATACAATAAAATTTGCAACAGAATATTGAACTTTTTTTCCCTTTTGGTATTTTTTGTTCAAAATGTTCAATAATATTATATTACTTTTTTTAAAAATATACTTTATAATCCCATCATTTCTCTTACAATTCTATCTGCCATTATTATAGTTCTTGTCTAAAATTTAACCTAGCAATTCTTACAATTATTGCACCCTCTAAACATACTGCAGTAAATGATTTAATAAAACTCTTACCAACTTGGCTTGTTGCTCCTGAAAAAGTAGATAATGGTATTGGTGCTATTGCAGTACATAAGAACATTTTAAAAAATCTACCATAAACAGTTAATATCATAATAAATGATAAAACTGTTACAAATAATCCACCAATTAATGTTACTGCCCATAAAGGTATGCTTTCAAAGAAACCACAACTTTCTATTGCAGACACTATCTCTGTTGGTAGTAATGTTTGACTAGGATTTCCAAATCCTACAGAAGTAATAATTGTAGATACAATGCCTCGTATTATTTTAAATAATGCTAACATTAAATCTAATCCATAAGTTACAACCATCTTTGCTAATGCAAATCTTATGAACATTTTAAATGCTACCTCTGGTCTTTTTACTTCTGTAAAACTACCACAAGTTCTGACTACTCCTATCACAAAAAATAATACAAGCAAAGCAAATCCTATTGTTTGTAATGCACTATGTATATTAAGCACTACATTCCATATTGCTCTACCTTTAAAATCTGCAGGAGATTGTGTAATTAAAGTCCATATTTCACTTATCTTATCATTCCAAGTTTCTAGTGCATTTTCTAAATTTTGAACTGCCCAATTATCGCTACCTGACATTTAATCGCCTCCAAATAAAAAAAGGCCTTGTTAATCTTGGCCTTTCTTCTTATCATTTTTATCTTTTATAAAACCATAGTGTTCTCTAATTTTTTGTTCTAATTCATCTCTTAAAGAAGAATTTTCTTTCAAGTAAATTTTTACATTTTCTTTCCCTTGACCAATTTTTTCTCCATTATATGAGTACCAAGCTCCACTTTTTTCAAGTAATGCTAAATCACTAGCAATATCGATAATTTCACCTTCTTTAGAAACCCCTTCACCATACATAATATCAACTGTAGCACTTTTAAATGGTGGTGCCACTTTATTTTTAACAACTTTAATATTAGTTTTATTACCAATAATTTGATCTCCCATTTTTATTTGTTCACCTTTTCTAACATCTAAACGAATAGAAGAATAAAATTTTAATGCTCTTCCTCCCGGAGTTGTTTCTGGATTACCAAACATAACCCCTACTTTTTCTCTTAATTGGTTAATAAAAATTGCTGTTGTTTTAGTTTTATTCATTGTTCCTGATAATTTTCTTAAAGCTTGTGACATAAGTCTTGCTTGCAACCCAACATGAGAATCTCCCATTTCACCATCAATTTCTGCTTGAGGTACCAATGCCGCAACTGAATCAATTACAATAAGACTTACAGCTTCACTTTTAACCAAAGCATCACATATTTCTAATGCTTGTTCACCAGTATCAGGTTGGCTTAGTAATAATTCATTTATATCAACACCTAAATTCTTAGCATAAACAGGATCTAATGCATGTTCAGCATCAATAAATGCTGCTCTTCCACCTGCTTTTTGCACTTCTGCTATTGCTTGTAAAGCAACAGTTGTCTTACCACTAGACTCAGGTCCATAAATTTCAATTATTCTACCCTTTGGGTATCCTCCTACACCTAAAGCAATATCAATTGCTAAAGAACCACTAGACACTACATCTACTTCAATATGTTCATTATCCCCTAATTTCATAATAGCACCAGCACCAAATTGCTTTTCTATATCAGCTAATACTTGTTCTAATGCTTTATCTTTATTCTTTTCATCTTTTGCTGTTTTCATTATTCCTCCTAATCTACTCTCGTACAATCTAATTTTAATATACTTAAAAAAAATTGTCAACCCCTTTTACAAATGTTTGTTCGTTTTTTAATCATTTCATTTGTTCATAAACATCTCCTTTCAATATATATCTTAAATAAAAATTATTATTTATCTTTTTTTAACACAAAAAAAAGAAAGTTTACTTTCAATTTTTTAATCTTTTGGTTTTGCAACTAGTGAAACCAAAAATGCAAAGATAATTGCTCCAGCAATAGCAGCCGAAGATTTAGTAAACATATTAGTAAAAATTCCTAACAAGCCTTCAGCCATATACCCTTGATAAGCAGAAGAATATAGCATATGACCAAAATTAGAAATCAAAGCAGTTGCTCCTCCTCCAAATTTAACAATTATATCATCATACACACCTAAAAAAGATAAAACTGCTCCAATAACTGTATAAATACTGGTAATATGTCCAGGAGTAAGTTTAGTATTATCAAGTATTATTTGAGCAATACTACATGCTGCTCCAGCAAACAAAAAAGCATATAAGAAATTCATTAGCACACCTCCAAACTAACTGCATGAGCAATCGCCGGAATAGATTTTTTTTGATTAACAAAAGTCGTTGAATGAAGAGCACCTGTACCTATTATTAAAATTTTCTTATATTTTTTAGTAGTTAATATTTTATTAAATAACACCAAAGGTAAACATGCAGGGCCACTACCACCAGCATAAGTTTCTTGACTATCTAAAAACAATTCACAACCGGCATCCATATATTTTTTTAAAAATATATTATGATTTTTTTCTAGATATTCTTGAAATATTTTACCTCCAACACAGCCTAAATCACCAGTCAAAATTAAATCATAATAACTAACATCTCTTTTCAAATCATTTAGATGTTCAACTAAAGTACTTGCTGCAGCTGGAGCCATAACAGCTCCCATATTATTAGCATCACTCACATCCATATCAACAACTCTACCAATTGTTGAAGATTCTATTTTTATATTACCTTCTTTTTTATCAATTAATGTAGCTATTGCTCCAGTTGTAGTAAAGGTAGAAGTATGTGGCCTTGGAGCTCCATATTCTACAGGATATCTAAATTGTTTTTCGGCAGTCAAATTATGAGAACTAACTACAGTAATAACTTTTTTATATCCACTACAATCAACAAAATTACTAGCCAATATTAATTCTTCTGTAAATGTAGCACAAGCTGAATACAAACCTATAAAAGGAATATTATATTTTTTAGCATTATAATTAGATACAGCAATTTGATTTGTTAAATCACCACCTATTAATAAATCAATATCGCTATTAGTTAAACAATTACGACTTATTATATTATCAACAACAACATTTTGCATTTTAACTTCAGCTTGTTCAAAAGTTTTTTCTTTATAGTAATAATCATCCATTGCTAAATTATATTTTTTTAAATGACTCATTTTTTCAAGAGGTCCAACTAAAGTAAAATAGTCATTTAAATAAACATTTTTATATTGTTTACTAGCCATTAATAACCACCCTTATAACTACGAAAATAAATGCTGAAATAACTCCATACAAAATTACAGAACCGGCAAGTTTAAAAATATTAGAACCTAAGCCAGTAATAAGACCATCTTTTTTATAATCAAGAGCACTACCAGTTACACTATGAGCAAAACCAGTTGTAGGAATAATCAATCCACATTTACATTTATTAACCCAATTATCAAAAAATCCAAACGCTGTCAAAATACTAGAAATTACAATAATTATTAAACATGTCCAAGAACCAGCAATAACCTTTGACATACCAAATGATTCTTGTAACATATAGATTAAAAATTCGGCAATAAAGCCAATAAAACCTCCAACAAAAAAAGCAACAACAATATTTCTAAGTTTAGGTTCTTTTGGAGTATGTTTCTTTACTAATTTTTTATAATCATCTTTAGTCATCAAATCACCTAAAATTATTGTGTCACTATTTTTATTACATATACATATAATCACGCATTTTCTTTAAACTTTTACTTTCATATCTAGAAACCATAACTTGAGTTATACCTAATTTTCTAGCAGTTTCACTTTGAGTTAAATCTTCATAATATCTTGCTTTTATTATATCTTGTTCTAAATTATCTAAATTACTCATACTATCTTGTAATAATATTTTATCATCAACAGAAACATCATCTTCTCTATATAATATTTCATGTAAACTTCTTTCATCACTTTCTTCATCAATAGAAACTAAACTACTACTATATTCTAATGCTTGTGTTAAATCATTTATATTCATACCTAAAAAATTTGCTAATTCTTCATTACTAGGTTCTTTC
Source organism: uncultured bacterium (assembly GCA_949292245.1). Taxonomy (GTDB): domain Bacteria; phylum Bacillota_I; class Bacilli_A; order RF39; family UBA660; genus Onthocola_B. Next base: position 1,789 of record CASEYV010000026.1, on the reverse strand, counting down.
ATTAATTCTTGGGAAAGCATAACTCTTCCCTTTTCTATCATTTTCACTAATTTTAAAATATCTTTACTTACTTTTAAACTTTTACTATTAGCAACAATATTCATTTCTCCAAAGATATAATTATAAGCATAACTACTAAATTTACAATCTCCATCTCTTTGATAATTTTTATAAGCTTTAATAATACCTAAAACACCTGCTTGATATAAATCACTTTTAGGAATACCATAAAATTTTTTAGCAATACTCCATATTAATCCAACATTTTCTTCAATTATTTGTTCAAGCATATATATTATCACTATCCTTTTTTATTCTTACTCCAATTATTTTTATTTTATCTTTAATATTATCATTATATCCATTTATTTTTATATTACCTTTTATATTTTTAATTAAATATTTTATTCTAATAATAGCATCAATACCATAATTATCTATATAATTCAAATTAATTAAATTTAATATAACATTTTTAATTTGATGTTTTTTAATTAAAGGATTTAAATAATTATTTATTTTATAGCAATTTCTTTTATTTAATTTTCCCTTTAAATTAACAATTAATATTTGATTATTATATTCTAAATCCATATTTAGCATAATATCTCCTTACATATTTAATATAGAGTAATTATTTTTAATTTTAAACAACTTCGACAAAACATCTATTTTTCCAACAAAATAAAAAGTGCCATATTGACACTTTATTTACATAACACTATTTATTTTTTCTTTAGCAGTATTTACACTTTCTTCATCTGGCAACATAACATATAACAATTGTTTTTGATAACTATAAGTATATTGATATGAATCTGTTCCATTTAATGATATATTACCAATATCCCAACTATACATACCATCAATTTGCCATTTAATTAGTTTTGTTAATTCATCATCAGTCATATTAGTCAAAAACTTATTATTTAAAGAATTAAGCAAATTATTATAATTAGTAATTATTTTACTACTTAATAATTTATTAATTATAGCTTTTAAAACTAATTGTTGATTTTTAATTCTAACTCTATCTCCATCACTAAATGCTTTTCTTTCTCTTGCAAAAGACAATGCCTCTTCTCCGTTTAAATAATTTTTACCTACACTATAATGATATCCATCTATACTTGTAAATTCATAATTAGAATCTATTTCAATACCACCAAGTAAATCAATAATATCTATTAAAGTAGTAAAATTAACTTTAATATAATAATTTATATCAATATCAAGTAAATATTCAACTGCTTTAATAGATGTCTCAATTCCATAAATTCCAGTATGAGTTATTTTATCATATGAAGAAAAATCACTTAAATAAACATAATAATCTCTAGGTATACTTGTAATTAATATTTTATTATCTTTAGGATTAATACTAATAACCATATTAACATCACTTCTAGATACTTTGGTAATACTTCCATATGTATCTACTCCAGTTACTAAAATATTATATGAATCACTTATTACATCTATATTTTCTTTTTCATTTTTAATCTCAGTATCTATATTAAAAGTAGATAATATTCTAATATTATTAAATAAATCATTATTATCTTCTTTAAGCATACTTATTTGTGCATCTTCAAGTATTATAGCATCTACTTCTTTAGTTAATAAACTATTTACTAGTTCATTAATATCAATTAATATTTTACTATCAAAATCAATATCTTTTTCTATTTTCTTTATTGTTTTATTTACCCCAACATGTAAATTATTATCTAAATGTCCAATAACTTTATTATTTAAATCCTTTATTTCATTATACTCACTATCATTT
>CASEYV010000025.1 GCA_949292245.1 uncultured bacterium | reverse complement strand
TTTTAATAATGAACTATCCGGTTGTGAAAGAGGTGGAGAATTAGTATATGATAGAGAAACAAATATAGTCAAATTAATAAGTAGTGGATCAGATAAATGCTATGTGTATTTTGATAAATATAATGTAGCAAAAATAACTAATGTAACAAATACTAAAACAACAAATAGTGTAACATTAACAGTAACAACACAAGCTGGAGAAAACCCAATAGAAAAATATTACTTTAGTAAAGATGATGGACAATCATATGAAGAAAGTACAAGTAATACTTATACATTTAGTAACTTAAATTATGGAACAACATATAAATTTAAAGTATATGCAAAAGATACATTAGGATATGAAACAAATGAAGAAAGTATAGAAGTAACAACAGACAGTTATGTAAATCCAACAGTAAACAATGTTACCACAAGTAATGTAACAATGAGTAGTATAACATTAAATGTAACAACAAGTACAGGAACAAATAATATAACGACATATTATTATTCAAAAGATAATGGAAGTAGTTATGTAAATAGTATAAGTAGTAGTTATACATTTAGTGGGCTTAGTGCAGGAACAACATATAATTTTAAAGTATATGTAAAAGATAGTGAAGGATATAGTTCAAATGTATATAGTAAGAGTGCAGCAACAAATGCGTATGTAAATCCAGTCGTAAATAGCATAACAATAACAGATACAACAACAGATTCAATAAGTATAAGGGTAAGTGCAAGTAAAGGAACAAATAGTGTAGCAACGTACTACTACTCAATAAATAATGGTACGTACACAAGTAGTAGCAGTAATACCAAAACATTCACAGGATTAAGTGCAGGAACAACATATACAATAAAAGTATATGTAACAGATACAAATGGAGTATCATCAAGTATAAAGACATCAAGCGCCCAAACAGAAAGTGCAATATTACTTGCTGATTATATAAAAGGATTATATACAAGCCAAGGAACGAATGGACTATATTATCATACAAGTAGCCTTGCAAACAGTGCAGCAGATAATTCATATAGATATGCAGGGTCAAGCCCAAATAACTATGTATGTTTTGGATCAGATGCAAGTACATGTCCAAGTGATAATTTGTATCGAATAATCGGAGTATTTGGTAGTGAAGTAAAACTAATTAAATCAACAAGTTATGGAAGTTATGTTTGGAACTCAGATTTTAGTGATAACACATGGGGTACATCAGATATAAGAAATACATTAAACTCAACGTTTCTAAATACAATAAGTTCATGGCAAAATAAAATAGCTACCCATACATGGAAAGTAGGGGGAATGGCTTATAATAGTTCATACAAAGCCAAAAATTATTATGATATAGAAGTAGGAAGTAGTTCAAGTAGTAGAACAGATAGTATGAAAATAGGATTAATGTATGTAAGTGATTATGGATATGCTGCAAGCAATAGTTATTGGACAACAGCATTAGATAGTTATAGTTCAGCAAACAGTTCAAATTGGTTATCCGGTTTAGCTGAATGGACAATATCTCCTAATTCGTCGAGTTCGCTTTATGCTTTTGTTGTACTTTCAACAGGTATTTATGGTAATTCTAATGTACCGGTTACATTTGCGGTCCGGCCATCCTTTTATCTAACATCTTCCACAATTTATGTCAGTGGATCTGGAACGAGTTCTGACCCAATTCGCATTAACTGATATTTATGTAAACAACAATAAAAAATATTTTAATATTCTATAATTTTGTTTATAATAAATATAGGGAGATGATTAAAATAAAATTAGAAGGCAAAGTAGCTCTTGTGACCGGAGGATATAAAGGTGCAGGTCGAGGAATAGTTGATATATTTATAAAATATGGTGCTAAAGTTTATGATAGTGAAGTAACGAGTATGAATAGTGATAATATAATAGCAAGTCATGTTGATATAAGAAATATTAATGAAGTAAGAACTGCTGTAGATGAAGCTTTAGAAAAGTTATCATCAATAGATATAGTTGTAAATAACGCTGGGGTATGTAAACTAGTAAGTTTTATGGACATGACTGATGAAGAAAGGGATTATCATTTTGATATAAATATTAAAGGAACATGGAATGTAACAAAATGTGCATTACCATATTTGAAAGAAAATAGTAGCATTATAAACTTATCGAGTGTAACTGGACCTATGGTAGCAGACCCAGGAGAAGTAGCATATGCAACAACCAAAGCAGCTATACTTGGATTTACAAAATCTCTTGCAGCAGAACTTGCATCTAAAAAAATTAGAGTAAATGCTGTCATGCCTGGATACATTCATACACCAATGGTTGATAATATGGCAAAAGATAGTAACCCTAATAATCCTCAAAGTGTAATTGATGGAATAGCTAGTGCAATACCTTTAAAGAGACTAGCAACTCCTGAAGAAATTGGGGAATTAGTAGCATTTTTAGCAAGTGATGAATCAAGTTATATAACAGGCCAAGGAATAGTAATCGATGGTGGTTCAACATTACCTGAAACAACAACTATGGGAGTGTAAAGCAATCAAAAAAAAGATTGCTTTTTCTTTATATTAATATTAAAAATCATTAAAATAGTGTATAATTAAATGGGGATAACTTTATGGATAAAATAATAAAAAATGTTTTAACAGAACTTAATACAAATGGTTTTGAAGCCTACCTTGTAGGGGGTTTTGTTAGAGATTATTTACTTGGTATTAAATCATATGATATAGACATATGCACAACAGCACTACCTAAAGATATATATAATATATTTAATATATGTGCTAATAATTATGGTGGAGCAAGATTAATAATAGATAATTTTAATATTGATATAACAACATATAGGAAAGATACAAAATATTCTAACAGGCATCCTCAAGAAGTAAAATACATAACTGATTTAAAAGAAGATTTAAAAAGAAGAGATTTTACAATTAATACGATTTGCATGGACAAAAATGAAAATATAATCGATTTATTAAATGGAATAGAAGATTTAAACAATAGAATAATTAAAATGATAGGTGATAATGAAAAAAGATTAGAAGAAGATCCATTAAGAATATTAAGAGCTATAAGATTTGCAACAGTACTAAATTTTGAAATTGACAATAATTTAATAAAAGCTATAAAAAGCAAAAAAGAGTTAGTAAACACACTTTCAAAAGACCGAGTTAAAAGTGAATTAAGTAAAATTTTAATGAGTCCAAATTATCAAAAAGGCTTAGATTTATTAAATGAATTAAAAATAAGTGAAGAACTAGAAATAAAATACAAGGATATCATATATACAAAAGATTTAATTGGAATGTGGGCACAAATAAAAGTTAAAGATATCCCATTTACAAATATAGAAAAAAGCAATATAATAGATATTACCGAGATAGTAAAAGGTAATAGTATTAATAATTATACATTATTTAAATATGGTTTATATGTTAATTTAATTGCTGGAATGATATTAAATATAAGTAGCAAAAAGATAAATCAAATGTATAAAAAATTACCTATTAAAGAACGAAAAGACATAGATATTAAAGGTAATGAAATTATTGAATTACTACGTATTGAAGGAAAAAGAGTTAACGAAGTATATATAGATTTAATAAATAAAATATTAAATGGTAGTTTAAAGAATAAAAAAGGAGAAATAATTAAATATTTAAAGAAGGAGTGAGAAAAATGTTTAAAGATAATAAAAAATTTGTAGCTGAAAGTATTTTTATAAAAGAAGCATTAAAACAAGAATTATCTTTAAACGAATTTTTACTTCTTTTATATTTTGATAATTCTTTTGATTCTATTTTTAACATAAAAGTAATTAGCAAAGCCTTATCACTATCAGAAGAAAGAGTATTAGAAGCCTATAGCAATTTAATGAGTAAAAAGATTATTAAAGTAAAAGCTGAAAAAGATGATGAAGGAAAGATTGTAGAAAGAGTAAGTTTAGAAAAATTTTATAATGAAATAAAAAGTGATAATAAAAAACAAGAATTAGAATCAAACAAACAAGATATATTTAGTATATTTGAAAGTGAATTTGGTAAGACATTATCAACAATGGATTATGAAATAATTAATGCTTGGATAGATAAAGGATTTAGTGAAGAAATAATAATTGCAGCTTTAAAAGAAGCAGTTTATAATGGCGTATGTAGTTTAAGATATATAGATAAAATATTATATGAATGGAATAAAAAAGGATATAAAACGATAGAACAAGTAAATAACCGTTTTAATGATGAACAAAAGGATGAAAGTAAATTATTTGAAACTAGTTTACTAAGTTTTGATTGGTTAAATGAAAAGTAAAGAAGTATTAAATAATTTAGATAAATTATTCCCTAATCCTATATGCGAATTAAACTATGAAAAAGATTATGAACTATTAATAGCCACTTTATTATCGGCACAATCAACAGATAAAAGAGTAAATTCAGTAACTAAGACATTATTTTCTAAATATAATATATATAGTTTAAAAGATGCTCCTATAAAGGATATTGAAAAAATAATATATCCGGTAGGAACTTATAAAAGGAAAGCACAATATATAAAAGAACTATCTAAAAGATTAGTTGAAGATTACAATGGAGTAGTTCCAAACGATAGAGATTATCTTGAAAAATTACCAGGAGTAGGTCATAAAACGTGTAATGTGGTTTTAGCAAATATTTATAATGTGCCTACTATTGCAGTAGATACTCATGTTGCAAGAGTATCTAATAGACTGGGATTAACTAAAAGCAATGATGTTTTAAAAATTGAACAAGATTTAATGAATTTTTTCCCTAAAGATAAATGGAATAGAGTGCATTTACAATTAGTACTATTTGGAAGATATATTTGTAAAAGTAAAAAACCAGAATGTGAAAAATGTCCTTTTAAATGTCAATATTATCAAAAAAAAGAACAATAGCAAAATATTGTTCTTTTATTCTAAACCAGTATTTGGTTTATTTTGACTGTCAGTATTTGTATTTTCATTATCATCATCTGGTGTAATAATATCATCAATATTTGAATCCATTCCTAGATTAACTTTTATTTCTAATCCATCAGACATATTAGCAGTAAATATAGTATAAGAAGATTTTATTACATAAGTAATTTCTCCGGTATCTGTTGGTTTAAGAGTATAATTTAGATTAGAAGTACTACCAACTAAAGTTAAAGTACCATCACTATTTTTTTTATAAATTTTATATTCTAACTTACCAATATTACTATTATTATAACTTATTCTTTGTTCATAATATTTACTTGCTTGATTTCCATAATAGGTATTAAAGTGCTCTTGTAAATAACTAGTATTTATTGCATCAGGTGTATCAATACCCGTCCAACTAAGTTTTAAAGTAGTGCCATCAAAAGTATAATTTCCATTTGTAGGCTTATCAAGTTTAGAATATCTAGTTGAAATATCGGTAGGCTCTGTACCATTTTTAAATAATTCGGTCATTCTCATATCACTAGGAGTATATTCACTAGCAAGTTGTAGAGGAAATGTTTCTTTTTCAACTTCAACTTCAATTACTCCACTAGGTATATTAAATGTTTTATTTTTAGAATACACTTTAGAGCCAACAGCTTTCATAATTCCTGATCTTGCTTTATTACCAACAGAAACTGTTAAATAACTATCAGAAGTTGTTTTATCATAACCAATCCATAGAGCAATAGCGTATTCAGGGGAATAAGTAATATTCCAAGCATCTCTAGTAGCATTTGTTGGAACGTTATTATTTGCTGCCCAAGTTCTATCAACATTTGAAGTACCTGATTTAGCTGCAATATCTGTACCACTTACTGAAACTCCACCAACACCACTTTTAGCAGCTGAAATTAATATATCAGTTATCATATAAGCTGTTTCTTCACTCATAACTTTATTTTTTTCATATTTATATTCATATATTTTTCCAGTTTCTAAATTTTCTGCTTTAGTAAATGAATAAGGCTCAATATAATAACCTCCTCGACCAAATGCCGCATAGGCAGCACTCATTTGAATTGGAGAAATACCTTCAAAACCACCAATTGATGCTGATTCATATAAAGTTTCACCATAATCAATACCTAAACTATGTACAAAATCTATAATATAATTAGGATCTTCGTTATATACTGCTTGAAAAGCTTTTAAAGCAGGAACATTTCTTGAATTCATTAAAGCATTACGCATTGTAATTAAACCAGTATATTTTCTATCGGCATTATTGATAGTAGTACCATTACTATAAGTATAAGGCTCATCAAGAAAGTAAGTTCCTGGAGATCCATTCAAATATTCGATATATGGACCATAATCAAAAATTGGCTTAGCAGTTGAACCTGGTTGTCTTTTAATAATAGCTCTGTTTGTACCTAATGCTGTATAGTTTCGACCTCCAGATAAGGCAACAATAGATCCATCACTAATGCTAGTAATTGCCATTCCTTCTTGAATAACATCATTAGGAAATTCATACAATTCGCCGCTTTCTAATTTGTTTAATACTTCTTGAACTTCTGGATCAATAGTAGTAACAATTTTCATAGGAACATAAAATGGATCTTGACCAGTTTTTTCTGTAACTTCATTTGTAATATAATCAATAGTTGCTTGATTTGCGGCACTATTTGTTTCTTTAGTAGCAACTAATGATTCAATAGGAATATTTAGTACAGCATCTTTTGTTTCTTCATCAATATATCCGTGTTGTACCATTAATTTTAAAACGGTAGTTTGTCTATTTCTTACTCCTTCTGGATTACTATATGGATTATATACTCTTGGATTTTGAAACATTCCAGCAATAATAGATGCCTCAGCCAAAGTTAAATCAGATACAGATTTACCAAAATAATATTGACATGCTTGTTCAACACCATATATTCCTGTTGTATTTATATTTCCGGCATTACCCAACCATTGTGAATTCATATAAAATTCAATTATTTCTTCCTTTGTATAACTACTTTCTATTTTAAATATAGCCATGTATATATCTGTAAACTTACGAATTATACCTTCAATACCTTTGTCTTTATTGTTTGTATAAACTTTTTTTACAATTTGCATTGTTAAAGTTGAAGCTCCACCGGCAGAGGCATTTCCTAAAAGTTGACCAAAAGAAGCTTTTAAAAATCTTGCTACATCCATACCTTTATGTTGAAAGAATCTTGAATCTTCAGTAGCAATTAAAGCATCAATTAAAACTTGAGGAAGTTCATCATAAGTAACTAAAACTCTATCTTCAGAACCCAATCTAGCAAGTTCTGTAACTCCATCATTATAGTATAAAACTGTAGATTCTTTAGAGTATAATTTATCTTTATCAAAATTAGGTGCTGTAATAATAATATATAAAGCAAAAACAAGTGCAATAGAAACAAAAGCAATACCTAATATTAAAATAGTTGATAAAACAACATTTTTAATATTTTTATTTTTTTTATTTTGTTTATTATTATTTACTATTTTTTGAGCAAATAAATTATTTTTCTTTTTAATCTTCAATTTACCAACATTTATTTTCTTCATTTTTGACCTCCAATAAATTTATCAATAATTTTTAAATAATCTAATCCATTTAAACTTAAATTAATTTCATAAGCATTATTTTCTAAAAATTCATAAGGAATACTTTTCCGCGAGTTATTTTTAATAAAATCTAAAAAAGTAGATCCCATTAATAAAAAATATTTATTATTCATCATAATTATTAAAAAAACAATACCACCATGTTTATTTATATTATTTATATGATTGATTTGATGTTCATGAACATTACTTATAGGAAAAGATGTTTTATTTAAAGTAACTTTAGCATCAAACTCGATATAATAACCTTTATAAATTCCATTAAAATCTAAAGTCGATGGGCATTTATAAAAACCATCCATAATTCTTTTCCCTTTTTCATTATAAGAAACTTTAGTAACACCGATTGGGGTAGGTTTTTTATAAATATAAGCAATATTATTATCTATATAATATTCATTAGACATTTCAATGATCTGTTCTAAATCCATACCTCGATTACTAAAGGATGTTATTTTTTTATAATCTTTTTTTATATTGTTTGGATATAACAAAATAAATCACCTTTATAATTATACCACAAAATTTAACATATAAAAACTACTTAAGAGTGAAACTTATGTACTTGACAATAAAACAATTGTCGCAAAATGTCAAAGATAATGCAATCTTTAAAATAATATTATACAATGAGATTGGTGAAGAAAATGCGTTTAGAATATTTTATAAATGAAATGTTACAAAAACTAGATTGGGCAACGATAAATACTTATTTTATAAAAGAAAAAAGAAAGAAAAAAAAGTAAATTATTGGTATATTGACAAAATATAAAAAAATATTATATAATTTTTTTGTTAGAAGGTGATATTTTGTATAATGACAGGTTCTATTTAACACCCCAAGAAATATTAGAAAAAGAGTTTAAAGTTGATGCTCGGGGATATCGACCACAAGAAGTTGATAAATTTTTAGATATGGTTATTAGGGATTATACAGAATATGGAAATATTATTAAGAAGCTAGAAAAAGACATTAGAAATTTAATGGAAGATAACAGCAAATTGAAGCAAGAAATTAGAAGATTGCAAAGTGAAGTAGATTCAACAAGTAATGCTACAGCCAAAAATATAAGTAATGTTGACCTTCTAAAACGAATTAGTCAATTAGAAAAAGTAGTTTATGGGAATAATGAATAATTCTTAGGCAAATGCTGCATATAATTGTTATGTAGAGGAAAGTCCATGCTCACACAAACTGCGATGTTTGTAATGTTCGTGCTTAAGGAAAAAATAACTTAAGGTAGCGTAAGCTAACGGCTTCGAGGAAACCTCAAATGGTTTTAGTAGATATAAAAGTGCCATAGAGACGAGTCATTTGGGAAACTGAGTGAGTGGAACGGGGTAAACCCCACGAGTGAGAAACCCAAATTTTGGTAGGGGAGCTTAAATTTAGGAAATGAACTAAATGAAGGCCTTAATAAGGAGATAAATATTTGCCACTTTCAATTTGAAAGTACAGAACATGGCTTATTAAGAATTGTTTTTTTATTTTCATAAAAAAGGAGTGAAAGTTTTGAACGAAATTGGTGAGATGCTTAAAAATACACGCGAATCATCAGGGGTTAGTTTAAATGAGGCTAGTAAAGACTTAGATATTAAAGTGGAAATGCTAGAAAACATTGAAGCGGGTAGAACTGGAGCTTTTAAAGATATTTTTGAATTAAAAGAGTATATTACTAATTATGCAAAATATTTAGGATTAGATTCAGAAAGTTTAATCGATGAATTTAATGAGTATATGTTTGAATATACATCTAAAATACCAGTAAAAGAAATAGAAAAAACAATTGAATTAAAATTAAAAGAAGAAAAAAAAGAACATGAAGAAATAGCATCACCTTATACAAAAGAAAGAAAAAAATATAATAGTTGGGTATACATTGTAATATATATATTTATATTTTTAATGATATTAATAGCAGTATTTTGGTCAGTAAAACAAGTAACAATAAATAAAAATGTTACTGATACAATAAGTTATGGAGGAAAGTAATATGAATTTACCCAATAAAATAACAATAGGAAGAATTATTCTAGCGGTAATTATTCTTGTAATATTATTGATACCTCAATATGCCTTTGGCTTTGAATGGCCAACATATCAAGTAGGTAGTATAAGTGGTATTAACTTAAAATATATAATAGTAGGAATATTATTTTTAATAGCATCATTATCAGATTTTTTAGATGGTTATTTAGCTCGTAAGAACAATATGGTAACAGATTTTGGCAAAGTAGCAGATGCTATAGCTGATAAAGTATTAGTTAATGGTTTATTAATAATACTTGCCTATTACAAAATAATATCTGTTGTAATACCTGTAGTAATAATAACAAGAGATATTGTAGTTGATTCTTGTAAAATGATTTCTGGAAATAAAGGAAAAGTTGTTGCAGCATCAATACTTGGTAAGATTAAGACTGTATGTATGATGTGTGGTTTAACATTAACATTATTTTACAATTTACCATTTGAACTAATTAACTTACCAATTGCAGATTTATTATTAGTTGTAGCAACTATTCTTTCAGTAGTATCAGGTTGTCAATATTATTACAATTGTCGAGAGTTTTTATTTCCTAAAGATAAAGCAACAAAATAAGTTGCTTTTTTTGTGTATTATCCTAGACACATCTTAAAATAACTCATAATATACACTAGAAAGGAATGTTGATAATGAATTATTTTAATGAAACTAAGTATTCTGAAGAAACAAAACAAACTTTTGACAAGAGTATGAATTCCGATGTTAATACTTGCTGCGGTGGAGCAAACATGAATATGGAAATGGGCCAAAGTTGTTGTGGTTGTGGAGTAATGCCAATATATGAATGTCCACAAGAAAGAGTATGTCATCGTTATATATGTTATAATGTTCCCCATATTATTCCATGCAATACTCGTATAATAAACCATCATGTATATAGACATACATATCAACCAGCATATACTTGTTGTGAAGAAAATGTTTGTGAAAATGTATATGATAGATGTTGTTAAGACTACTGATGAAAATCAATAGTCTTTTTTTATGGTACAATTTTATTAACAATAATTATAAAAAAATTGACAAATGTATAAACATAGTATATACTATTAGTAAATGGAGGTTAAAATGGAAGTTAGAATTCAAAAGTGGGGAAATTCCGATGGAATTAGAATACCTAGTAGTATTTTAAAATCTTTAAACATAAAAACAAACGATATATTAGATATAGAACAAAAAGATAATAAAATAGTTATTAGCATTCCGAAGAAAAAGAAAATATCTTTAGAGGAAAGATTTAAAAATTATCATGGGGATAATTTATCTAAGGAATTTTCTTGGGATGAGCGAGTAGGTAAAGAAATATGGTAAAAAAATATATACCAAAACAAGGCGATATAGTTTTTTTAAATTTTAATCCTACAAAAGGTCATGAACAAGCGGGTTCTAGACCTGCAGTTGTTATAAGTACTGATATTTTTAATCAAAACACTAAAATGGCAATTTTATGTCCCATTACATCAAACACTAAAGAATTTCCCACACATTACAAGTTAGAAGATACACATAAAATACATGGTTCAGTTTTATGTGAACATATTAGAAGCATAGATTATGAAATTAGAGATTTAAAATTTGTTGAGAAATTAAGTGATAATGATTTAATAAGTATAATTACATTATTAAATGCTTGTATAGAAGAATAAATTATTAAAGATATTAAAACTACTGATGAAAATCAATAGTCTTTTTTTATGGTATAATAAACCAAAACCCTTGTGATATTTCCTATTAAAAATATCAAAACTATTATAAGATGTTTATAGAAAGGAGAAAACATGAATCAAGAAAAAATAGGAAAATTTATAGCAGAATGTCGAAAAGAAAAAAATATGACACAACAAGAACTAGCAGAAAAACTAGGAGTATCAGATCGCACCATTAGCAATTGGGAAAATGGTAGAAACATGCCAGACTTATCATTATTTAAACCATTATGTAAAGAACTAGGCATAACTTTAAATGATTTAATGAGTGGTGAAAAAGTAAAAGAAAAAGAATACCAAGAAAAATTGGAAGAAAATATAATTAATACAATAAATTATACTAATAAAAAAATAGAAAATCGAAACACTTTTATTGGTTTAACATTTATAACTTTTGGAATTTTAATTTCAATTACTGCAGTTGCTATATTTCCAAGTGAAAGCAGTTGGGGTTTTTTTTATTCAGTTTTAGGTGCTATAATTTCTTTAATTGGTGTTAGCAAATTTACAAAACGATTATCTTATTTCAAATGCTTATTATGTAATTTCGGTTATTTTTTAATCTTTATTGCACTACTAATGATAATAGATTATATTGGAGTTATCAACATTCATCAAGCCCCACGTTTTTCAATAGTAACTGTTTCTGGTGAAAATGTAATATATTATGATACATTATTTTATGATGTTGTTAGATGTAATAAAAATAAAACTAATGAAACATTTAAAGTAGTAAAGAATCAAAAATATGATATAGATGAAATAGATAAATTTTGTAAATAAGATAAAAAGTCATTATGACTTTTTTATTTTCACATAAATACCATGGAAAATAACAAAAAAATATTATATAATTAATATGGGTGAAAAATATGAATTATGAAAATAATTATATAGATTATTTAAAAAAATTAAAAAAGAATGAATTAACAGATATAATAAAAGATTATAATTTATTTAGTGAAATATTCAAGATAGAAAAAATTGATTTAAAAAATACGAAAAAAAATCAAATAATTGATGAAATAATAAAAATAAAAGAAGATTATCTTAAATATATAATATTATCTTTAGATTTAGAAGGCTTTAACAAATTAAAAGAAATAATACATAAGAAAGTAGACAATGAATATTTAATAAGTAATAGAGAATTTATAAATTATTTAATAGAAAAGAAAATAATATTTAAAGACAATGAATTATTAATGGCTCAAGACATAAAAGAAACAATTATTAAACTAATAAAAAACAAAGAAGTAATAAAATATATAAATACTTGGGATAGAATATATAAACTAGTTGATGGAATAATTATAGCTTATGGAGTAGTAAGTATTAAATATTTTAACATAATCATAAGTGGTATACCTGAAAAAGAATTGATTATACCAAAACTAAATTATTATTATAAAAAAGAATATAAAATAGATAGTAAAAAGATAATGAGTAATAAATTAACTAATAAAAAAAGAATAGATAAATATTTAAAAGACAATAATTACAAATATTTTACAAATAAAGATTATGTTTTATTAGGCAGTATTTTTTATCATCATAATATTAAGAGCTATAAAAAATTTATAAAAATGTTAAAAAGCAATTATATATTTAAAAACAAAGATATTGAATTTGTAGATAAATATATAGTAATTCCATACTTATACAATTCATTAAATGAAGAAGAAATTGCTAAAGATAATTTAGAAGAAACAGTAATAAAATATTTTGAATTTAAAAAAGACAAATTAAAAAATAAGATGTTAGAAGAGATAATAAAAATAAGGGATGAATTCCCACTTTGGGAATATAGAGGATATACAAAAAAAGAGGTAGAAAATGAGAAATAATAATGGAAAGATATCGATTATTTTATTAATAGTATTAGGGATATTTACAATTGGTTATTTTTTTATAGTAAATAAGTTTTCCTATGTTTTTGATGTTGATTTTGAAGAAGACTTATATGAATTAAAAATAGCATCTATTGAAAGGCAATCTGAAATATATGCTCAAGGACACAGTGAATTATTTAGTGAAAGTAATGATATATATCTAACGGTAGAAGATCTAGTAACAGAAAATGTAATAATAAGTAATAATGCTGGCAATGTAATAGATCCAAGAGATAATGAAAAAACATTAAATGATTTAAAAGTAAAAATAACTAATAAAGATAATGAGATAACAGCTAAAGTATTGGTGTAACATGGCAATAACCAAAACAGACTTTATAAACTATACTAGATGTCGTAGATACACTAGTTTAGAAGAAATAAGGAAAGAAAAATTAGATGCTGATATAACATATAAAGATTATAAAAAATCAGAAAAGCAAGAACATTTAGAAGAAATATTATCATCAATATTTGATGATGATTCTTATGAAGTCGATTTAACAAACAAAGAAGACAAACAATTAGAAGCAATGTTACCATTTTACAAACAAGTAGAAATAGAAGCAGGAAAGATAACAGAAAAGTATTTTCCTGGCAAAAGTATATATGCTGAGAAAACTAAAGATCAAGAATATTTTGAATTCAATAAAAATGGTATTAAATATATATGTTATGTAGATATTTATAATGAATTAGAAGATATAATTAATATAATTGAAGTTAAGGCAACAACTAGTAATAAATATCTAAAACTAGAAGCGGGTTATCAAAAACAAGATAAATATTCAATATTTCATTTTGATGAACAAAAAAATTGTTATTATTTAAAAGATGAAATAGAAAATTATCCTTTAGAAAGTGAAATGTCCCTAGATTTATATAACAAACAAAAAAATAAATTATTTGATCGTTTTAGTGATGTTGGAAATTATATATTTGACTTAGCAATTCAAAGATTTATTTTAGAAGGTGAATATAAAGAAACAAATAGTGAAGAAAAGTTAAAAAATATTCATTATTACCTTGCGGTATTAAATCATCAATACATTTTTGATGGAACATATAAAGACAAAAAAGCAGTATATGAAAAAGATAAAAATGGCAATGAATTAATAGTATTTTTTGATATGACAAAAGTAACTGAAGAATATCAAGAAATAATAAAAGAAACTGAACAAAAATTAGAAAATTATTTATTTAATTTAGATGCTAGTCCATGTCCTTTAGGTATAAGTTGTGAAAGGAAGAAAACTAAAGAATGTAAATTTTTTTCAACTGTCTGTGGTAAAAAGATTCCCCCTAAAAATTCTAGTTTAAATTATATGAATAATGGTTTTGGGTTTAAGACAATTAAGGGAGATCGCCTAAAAGGGTTAGATTTAATAAACGCCGGTTATTTAAATATGTTAGATATTCCAGAAGAATGGATAACCAGTAAAAAACATATTATACAACGAGATGCATTAAGATTTGATAAACCATACATTGATATAGAAAAGATAAAAGCAGGAATAGACTCATTAGAATATCCTATTTATCACTTAGATTTTGAAACAATGCCTTGTCCTGTACCTAGATTTAAGGGAGAAAAACCATACATGCAATCACCATTTGAATTTAGTTTACACATTGAAAGAGAACCAGGGAAATGTGACAAAGAAAAGGATAATTTCATATTTTTAGCTAAAACATTTGATAATGATGAAAGAGAAGAATTGGTAAAGGCTTTAGTAAAATATATAGATCCTAATAAAGGAACATTATTTGCTCAAAATGTATCATTTGAAAAAGGCCGAATTAAAGAACTTGCTCAAATATTTCCTGAATATAAAGACCAACTTATGAAAATGTATGCTAGAGGTTTTGATTTACTATGGTTAGTTAATACTAAAACGGAATTTTACAAAGATTTAGGTTTTGATGAAGAAAGAGCTGCTTTACCAAACTATTATAATAAAGATTTAAGTGGATCATATTCAATCAAAAAAACTCTTCCAGTTTTTAGTGATTTATCATATAAGGATTTAACGGTTAAAAATGGAACAGAAGCAATAGTAGCATATGCAAATTACAATAAGATGACTAAAGAAGAATATAGTTTATATTATGAAGCTTTAAGAACATATTGCCAACAAGATACATGGGCAATGGTTGTAATATTAAATGAATTACGTAAAATATGTAAAATAGATGTAAAATCTTTAATGATAAGTTGAAAATATTAATTAATGTGGATAATATAATAATAAAGGAGTGAGAATATGTTATATCCATCAATAGACAAATTACTTAATATAGTAGATTCTAAATACAAATTAGTTCATGTAATTTCTATAAGAAGTAAACAAATGTTAGAAAACAATCACTTTCAAATGAAGGAAAATGAATATGTTAATAAAAAAGAACTTGGAAGAGCACTAGAAGAAGTTGAAGCAGGATTAATTAAAATTGTTGAAGAATAACTATGATAAGATAATCTTGTTCTGGGGAATTAGCTCAGCTGGCTAGAGCACCACGCTTGCACCGTGGGGGTCGCGGGTTCGAATCCCACATTCTCCACCAAAAGATAATTACTAGATATAACATCTAGTTTTTTTATTACTTTTAATAGACAAAATCTTTAATTTTAAAACAATTTTTGTTATAATCTTAATTAGTGGTAATTATGAATCAAGAAAAAATAGGAAAATTTATATATGATTTACGAAAAAAGTATAATTTAACTCAAAAAGAGTTAGCAGATAAATTATCTGTTACAGCCCAAGCAGTTTCAAAATGGGAAAATGGACGAGGAGTACCAGATATAGAAATACTAAAAAAGTTAAGTGAAGAATTTAATGTTAGTATAACTGAACTAATTGAAGGAGAAGAAAAAAACAATGGCAAAAAGATAGCGATATTTGTAGCTATTGCTTTAATAGTATTATCAATTGGTTCAACAATATATGGATTATATGTATCACAAGATCAAGACTCATTTGATTTTTCTACACTTACCTGTGATAATGATTCATTTAATATTGAAGGAGTAATTGCTTATAACAACACTAAAAAATCAATATATATTTCGGACATTGAATATTGTGGAGAAAACGAACCAACATTTATTGCAGTTGAATGTATATTATATGAAAAAAATGGCAATACTGAAACGAGATTAGCGAAGTATGGCAGTTTAAAAAAAGAAAATGATGTAAGTTATGAATTATCATATTATTTAAAAAAAGTAAGATTTAATATAAATAACTATACTTGTACTTGTGATAGAGAAGTATGTACAAATGTTTATATTAGAATTAATGGTAAAACAGAAAATGATCAAACAATTACTTATGATATACCATTAAAAGTTATTCCAACATGCCAAGAAGAATGAAGTAAACGCAAAGTTTAGTTTAATAAACTTAAAATTGATTGTCAAAATTAAAAATTCGTGTTACTGTTATTTTGAGGAGGAAAGAATGAAGGATAACAAAACAAATATAATATTATTAATAGTAATAGTAGTATTACTTATGGTTATTGTATTTTTATTAATAAGAAATAAAGATGATAACACAGCAAAAAATAATGAAGTAAACTATGCTGAAAAATTTGCTGAGGAATACACTCAAGTAGATGAAGACAATGTATTTGTCTATGCAGATGTTGAAGAAATAATCGACATTTTAGAAAATGGTAGTGGAGTAGTATATTTAGGATTCCCAGAATGCAAATGGTGTCAAGCATATGTTAAGTTCTTAAATGAAATAGCAAAAGATAGAAACATAGACAAAATTTACTATTATAATATTAGAGAAGACAGAACAAACAATAGTGAAAATTACCAAAAAATAGTAAAACTATTGGAAGGATATCTTCAAAATGATGAAGATGGAAATCCAAGGATATATGTACCAGCAATTATTTTTATGAGTAATGGAAAGATTATTGGCTTTGATGATGAAACTTCACTAGACACTGGTGGATATAGTGAACCTAGTGATTATTGGACAGAAGAAGAAGTATCAGATTTAAAAGATAAGTTAAATAAAATAATTGATAATTCTGGAATTTGTACTGACTGTTCAAGTTAATTATAATAAAATAATCCCCAATTAGGGGATGTTTTTAATGCGTAAAATTAAAATTTTAAATGATACAATATATAATTTGGCTAAATTAAAATTATAATAGTGTTTTTTAATCTATCAATTAAAAGTTCAACAATTATGCTAGTATCATTAATTACAATAAATCATTAATACACTACTTAACAATACTGAGAATACAGAAGCTAGCCTATATCAAAATAGAAGAAAAAATATATTTAAGAAAAAGTTAATACAATGGTACTTAAAAAAATTTTAGATTTTAGAAAATTACAAAAAAACTGAAAAATAATTGAAATTTTTATTTAGCATATGATATAATACAAGCAATCAGTGATTGATGGAATTTACGACTCCGAAGCTGAAACGATTAAACCGCGTTAAGGTAATTAAGAAAAATAAAAGGATGGTACCGTGCTTTGTGCACTCCTTGGGTATTATCTTTTTTTATTTTAAGAAAGAAGGGAATTTTATGACAGTATTTGAAGATTTAAAATGGCGAGGACTAATTAATGATATAACAAGTCCGGATGTAGAAGAAGCCATTAACAAAGGAGGCTTAAAATTTTACATTGGAGTAGATCCAACCGGGGATAGTTTACATATAGGACATTACTGTACAGTTATTGCAACATCAAAAAGACTACTTGAAGCAGGACATACGCCAATAATTATTGCAGGTGGTGGAACTGGTTTAATTGGTGATCCTAAACCAAATGTAGAAAGACCAATGATTAGCAAAGAAGCGGTAGCTCATAATATTGAATGTATTAAAAATCAAGTAAGTACAATTCTAGGAAGTAATGTTGAAATTGTTAATAATGCTGATTGGTTATGTGATATGCAAGCAATCGATTATTTAAGAGATTATGGAAAATATTTTAATATAAATTACATGCTTGCTAAAGATACTGTGAAAAGAAGACTTGATATAGGAATTACTTACACAGAATTTTCTTACATGATACTTCAATCCATAGATTTTTTAAAACTATATGAAGATCATGGAGTAACAATGCAAGTTGGTGGTCAAGATCAATGGGGAAATATTACTTCAGGTCTTGAACTAATTCGTAAAATGCACGGTGCAGATGTTAAATGTTATGGATTTACAGTACCTCTAATAACTAGAGCAGATGGTACAAAATTTGGCAAGAGTGAATCTGGAGAAGCATTATGGTTAGATATTAATAAAACATCAAGCTATGAATTATATCAATACTTTATTAATACTGAAGATGAAAAAGTAATTGAATACCTAAAAAAATTAACATTCTTAAGTAAAGAAGAAATTGATGAATTAGAAAAAGAATTAAAAGCACACCCAGAAGAAAGAAAAGCCCAAAAAGCATTAGCTAAAGAAATGATTACATTTTTACATGGTAAAGAAGAATATGATAAAGCACTAAATATTAGTGAATCATTATTTTCTGATAAAATTTGGAATTTAACAAGTGAAGAAATAATTTCTTCAATTAAAGATGTTCCAACATTTGATGTTGTTGATAATACAAGTTTAATTGATTTGCTTGTAAATAACAAAATAGTAAGCAGTAAAAGAGAAGCTAGAGAAATGATTAGTGGCAATGCTATAAGCATTAATGGCAAAAAAGAAACTGATTTAGAAAAATTAATAACAAAAAATGATGCTATAGATAAAAAAGTTTTATTAATTAAAAAGGGTAAGAAAAATTACTTTTTAGGACTAATAAATTAATTATATATAATATTTAATTTATAAAAAAATGGAGACTTTAAATGAAAATTGAAACTAGAGAAGAATTAGATAACTTACTTAAATATTGTAAAGTAATTCCGTATTCGTTACCTCAAGATGGAGGAAAATTTTATAAAATTAAAAACCAATCTTTTATTTATCCTGATGGAAAAATACAAACTAGAGAATACATTGATAAAAAAAGAGCTAGTGTTGTTGTACCAATAACTGAAGAAGGAAGATTTGTTTTTGTAGTACAACCTATAGGTCTAGCAGAAGAAGGGTCTTTAATTGAATTCCCTGCTGGGTACTTTGAATTTGATGAAAATGGAATGCAAGCGGGTATTAGAGAACTTGCTGAAGAAACTGGATATGTTGCAGAGGAAGTGGTTTACTTAGGAAATCATTATCAAGATCCTGGAAGTATAAAAGCAAAGGTAGACGTTTATTTAGCTATGAATTGCAAAAAAAATATAACTCAACATTTAGATGACGGAGAATTTATTAAATATGTAGAACTTTCTTATGATTTAATACTAAATTTATTAGATGATAATATTTTAATGGATGGAAATACATATATTGCTTTTTCTAAAGCTGAAAGATATTTGCAAAGAAAATATGATTTGAATCAAGAATTTAGTCAAAGAATAAAATGAATTTAATAAATATTTAATATAGTATAAGAAAATGGATTATATATTATAGGCGATTAAACTAAACAAATAAAACTCTTTTCATAAAATAATTATGAAAGGAGTTTTCTTTATGAATCCAAGATACAATAATTTTAATAATATGCCTAAAAATGATCGTTTTGTATTTCCTTTTTTAACTGGAGCATTAGTAGGTGGAGCGGCTGTAGGACTTACAAGACCAAGACCAATATATAATGTAGCACCATATCCACCAGGACCACCTCTTCCACCACCAAGACCACCATACGGAATGCCATATTACAGTACATCATACAATTATAATTCATTTGGACCATATTAATAGATATTTTTTTTAAATAGATTTAAAATAATACCTAAAAATATAAAATAAATAATTATAGTAGATCCACCATAAGACAAGAATGGTAGAGGAATACCGATGATAGGAAGCAATCCTAAATTCATTCCAATATTAATAAACTGTTGGAAGAAAAAAATACTAATAAAACTAATTAAAACTAGTTTTATTTTTTTATTTTTTATTACAAAATATTTATTTAACAAAAATATATCTATTAAAAAATAACAAATTAAAACTATTAAACCTGAAATAATTCCAAAATTTCCAATATTAAAAGCAAAAATAAAATCAGTTGGTGCTTCAGGTATATACAAAGAAACTTTATTTAAACCACTACCAAAAAGTGTAGCAGAACCCATAACAACCAAAGCATTTTCTAACTGATAACTAGATTCAGTTTTAAAAGTAATCAATCTTTCTACCCGATAAAAAAAACTAGTACCAATTAAATCTATTAACAAATCCCTTTTATAAATATAAAGTAAAATAAAAGCAATTATTAAACATAAGATTAAAAATGCTAAAATTAAAAACCAATATCTTTTTATTGGAGCAACGATTAAAACTACTAAAGCAATTAAACAGTAAAAAATTATAGCTCCAGTATCAGGCTCTAGAAATACTAATATTGAAGGAATCAAAGTAATAATTAATACTTTTAATATTAAGATAAAATTAGGTTTATTTTTACAAACAACATCAGTTAAGTATAAAGTTAAAGTAAGTTTAGTTAATTCACTAGGTTGAAAAGAAAAGAAACCTAAATCAAACCAAGCAGTAGAACCATTTATATTTTTACCAAAAAACAAAACTAAAATAAGCAAAATAATAGAAAACAAATAGTAATAAAAAGAATATTTTAAAATTAAATTAATATTAATTTTACTAATAACCAATAAAATAATTAAACCAATTACATAAAATATTATTTGCTTTATTAAATTATGTTGATACAAACTACTTAAAACACTGGCATTTTGCATATTTAACAGACTAATTAACATAATGATAAAAAGAGAAATATATAAAATATAATTACTATTAATAACTTTTTTCATATTAATATTATGTGTTTTTTTAAAAAATTTATCATAAAATATATTGAGGTGGAATTGATGGAAAAACCCAAAGTATTTGCAAATCCAATCAACAAAAAAATAGATAATGTTCAAGACTTATTTAGAGGAAGTAATAATGAACGAAAAAATCCTATTGATATAAACAAAAAAATAAATGAAATATTTGCATCTAGCAATCATGTTTATAAAAGTAAAGTGCGAATTACATTAAAAGATAAGACAATAACTACGGATTTAATAGGAAAGACTAATTTAAATTTATTAACATTAGATGGTGATTTAATTAAAATAACAGATATTTTAGACATTGAAAGAATATAAAAAAAGTATATCTATAGGATTTCTTCGATATACTTTTTTAATTGTTTAGCATTTTTTCCAAAAATAATTTTTAATTGATTATCAATTTCTACTATTCCTTTAGCACCTAATTTTTGAATACCATCTTTATTTGCTTTAGAAACATCTTTTAAGATAACTTTAAATCTCGACATATTACATTCTGCATTAACAATATTATCTTTTCCTCCGAGATAAGTAATCAATTTATTAGCTTCAATATTAAAATTCTTTTTAGATAATTTTACAATAACTAAAGAAATAATAATTAAAACGATAGCAATAATACTATATTGAATAAAAATATTCATTTCATCACCAATTTAATTATACTACACTTTTAAGAAATTTAATAGTATATTTAATTAGCTTGATTTACTTCCATAATAACAGGAAGAATAATAGGCTTACGACCAGTTAAATTATTTATAAAAGGAAGTAATTCTAAAATAATTTGATTTTTTAAATCAGTATAAGTATAAGGTCCCTTATTCAAGAAATTATTAACAATTTCAGCAATTTTCTTTTCTATTTTTTGCATTAATTCTTGATTTTCATTTACTAATACAAAACCTCTAGCAGTAACATTAGGTTTAAGTAATAATTTTCTTGTTAAAGTGTTTATATTTAAAATAGTAATTAATATACCATCTTGACTCATAAGTTTACGATCTTTAATAACAATACTGCCAATATCACCAATGCGTGAACCGTCAACATAAACATCTCCAGCTTGAACAGTACCATTTTTTTGAACAGTACCATTTAAAAGTTCAACAACATCACCATTAGAACAAATAAATGTATTTTCAGGTTTTACCCCACACATTATTCCAATTTCTGTATGTCTTTTAAGCATTCTATATTCCCCATGCATTGGCATAAAATATTTCGGTTTAATAATTCTTAACATCCATTTTAATTCTTCTTCTTTAGCATGACCAGAAGTATGAATATCTGAAAATTCAGAATTAGTAAAAACTTTAACCCCTTTTAAATATAGTTTATTAATAATTTTATTAATACTTTCGGCATTCCCTGGAATAGGGCTAGAAGAAAAGATTACTAAATCATCTCCGAGCAATGAAATTTGTTTATGTTGTCCATTAGCAATTCTTGATAAAGCCGCAAGGGGTTCACCTTGAGACCCAGTACATAAAATACATATTTCATTTCTTTTTAAACTTTTAGCATCATTAGCATCAATAAAAATACTTTTATCATTAATAAGACCATTATTAAGAGCTAAATCGATACTATTTTCCATACTACGACCAAAAATAATAATTTTTCGATTATACTTTTTGCATGATTCAACAATATGTTTAATACGATAAATATTTGATGCAAATGTAGCAATAATAACACGTCCATAATGTTTACTAATCATATCATTTAGTGTACCATCAACAGCACTTTCACTTTTAGAATATCCACTAGATAAAGCATTAGTAGAATCACTTAAAAGTAAAGTTACACCATCAAATCCTGCTTTTGCCATCTTATGAATATCAGCCATAGGTCCAACTGGAGTTAAATCAAATTTAAAATCACCTGTTTCAAAAATACTGCCATTCGGAGTCTTAATTAACATAGCAAAAGAATCAGGAATAGAGTGAGTAGTATTAATAAAAGTAATATCAAAATATTTTGTTTTAACTTCTAATTCCGGGGTTATAATTTCATAGTTATCAAAATGAATATTTCTTTCCTCTAATTTTTTTTCCATTAAATCTTTAGCAATTTTAGGAGTATAAATTTTAGGTATATTTATTGCTTGTAATAAAAAAGGTATACCTCCGATATGATCTTCATGACCATGAGTAATAAATAATCCTTTAATTTTATTAATATTTTTCTTTAAATAAGTAATATCTTGTATAACATAATCGACTCCCAACAAATTATCTTCTGGAAACATTACCCCAGCATCAATAATAAGTAATTCATCATTATGTTCTACAACATACATATTTTTACCAACTTCACCTAAACCTCCAAGAGCAATAACCCTAGTAGGCATATTATTTTTGTTATCCATAAAAAAAATTCCTTCTTTCTTTTTGTTTATAAAGTTTTTCTAACTGAATAAATTATAGCAAAAAAAATACCAATAGTCAAATAGAATAAATTATGATAAAATAAGCGTGGAGGTTAATATGGGATTATTTAACAAAATTAAAGAAGTTTTTAAAACCAAAGAAAAAGAAGAAAATACAAATAGTGAAATAAAGAAGTATGATACAGGGTTAGAAAAGACAAGAAAAGAATTTGTATCTAAATTAAATTTAATAGGTATAAAATACACAAAAGTAAATGAAGAATATTTTGAAGAACTAGAAAATCTATTAATAATGGCTGATATTGGAGTAAAAACAGTAATGGATTTTATGGATCGTTTAAGAAAACGGGTTAAAAGTGAAAATATAACAGATACCAAATACTTAGGAGAAGTAATAGTAGATGAATTATTTATAATATATGTTAATAATGAAACGATTACTGATAAGATAAACATAAACAAATCAGGTCCAACAGTTATTCTAATGGTTGGAGTAAATGGAGTAGGTAAAACCACTACCATTGCAAAATTAGGTTATAAATACAAAAAAGAAGGCAAAAAAGTAATGATGATTGCTGGAGATACATTTCGGGCTGGAGCAGTTGAACAATTAAAAATCTGGGCAGAACGAACTAATTCATTATTTTATGGCCAAGAAAATCTTGATCCAGCAGGTGTAATATTTGATGGTTTAGATAAAGCAATAAAGGAAAATGTAGATATAGTATTAATAGATACTGCAGGTAGACTTCACAACAAAGTAAATTTAATGAAAGAGTTAGAAAAAATAAACAAAGTAATAGGTACAAAAATACCTAATGCCCCACATGAAACGCTACTTGTAATTGATGCAACAACTGGTCAAAATGGCATTATGCAAGCACAAGCCTTCAAAGAAATAACTAATATAACAGGTATAGTTTTAACAAAACTAGATGGTACAGCCAAAGGAGGAATAGTATTAGCGATAAAAGAAGAGGTTAATTTGCCAGTTAAATTTGTAGGTCTTGGAGAAAAAATGGAAGATTTAATAACCTTTGATATTGAAAATTATATTTATGGTTTATTTAAGGATATGATGTAATGGAAGAATTTATTTATTATGGTTTATTATTTGATATATATAAAACATTATTAAATAATAAATCTCAAGAATTTTTTAGATTATATTACGAAGAAAATTTAACAATGCAAGAAATAGCAGATGAATTTAAAGTATCTAAAAGTTATGTAGGAAGTGTAATTAAAAAAACCGAAAAAAAACTTGATGAATTAGAAGGTAGTTTAAAAATTTATAAACATCGTCATTTTCTTGCAGATTTAACAAAATTAAATGATATAGAAAAGATTAAACAAGGTATAAATAAAATATTAGATTAAAAAATATTGATAATACCAACTTTTCTTTTTTTGCTATATTTGCTATAATTACTATAAGGAGTGATAGTTTGAAAAAGAGAATTTTAATAATTATTGGAATAATAGTTATAATTATTGGTATAGTTATAGTTTCTATATTAAATGACAATTATCTTGTAAAAGAAAGTAAAATAACAATAGATGAAGATATTACAATGGAGATTAATAAGGATACATTAACAAATATTAGTGCTACAATTATAATTACTGATTTAAACAAAAAAGAAAATACTTACAATGATAATTTTTCGATAGAAAAATATGAAGATGCCAAATGGTGGGTAATCAAAAAATTAAGCAAAAATAAAGTAACAACTTTGCCAGCTTATTCTGTTGGAGAGGATAACACATTAACTATGGATTTAAACTGGTTAGATGAATATGGAACCTTAGATTCTGGAAAATATCGCATTGTAAAAGAAATATCAAATGGAAAATATGTAACAGCAGAATTTACAATTACAGAAGAAAATTATTTTTATACTCAAGATGAACTTTTAAAAATAATCAATGATACAAATAACATAGTAATTTGTAATTATAAAGAAAATAACAATACGGTATGTGAAAATAAAATAAATACAATTAATAGTGAAGATACTATTAAAGATTTTATAAATATTATAAAAAAATCAACAATAGTAGTTGATACAGAAATAGAAACAAATGAAAAAACTAAAGAAGATATTAATGATTATATTTATCAATTCTATTTATTAAATGAAAATAATACATTAGTAGTAATAGATTACAATCAAAAATATTTAGTTCTTAAAAAAGGAGCATCTAAATATAAATTACAGCCAGCCAGTGAAAAATATGAATTTATAAATAATTTAATTAAAAAAGACTAGCTAATGATCTTTAGTTACTATTCACAGCTGAAATAGCGAAAAATGAATAGGATGTAGAGATTCACTAAAATAAAAATGGTGATTTTCTACATTTTTATTTTAGTGAAATTAA
>CASEYV010000024.1:3018-17002 GCA_949292245.1 uncultured bacterium | reverse complement strand
CATATTCATATAATGCAAGAAAATGATACCATTGATACAATATGCACAAAATATAATACAACAAGTAATATATTAAATGAATACAATGATTTAAGTACAGTTGCTATCGGAGATAAACTAATTATACCTGATTTAAATGAATAGAAGTTTAGAAATATTAAAATCCATTTATAAACCATATCGTTATACATTAAAAGGAAAAGCAACAATACTTGAAACGACTAGTGGAAACTTTCTAGTAAAACCAAAAAATAAAGATTTAAATGAACTTTATAATTATTTAATAAGCAGAGGGTTTGATAATTTTCCCAAATTAATAGATGCTTCTAGAAAAGATGTCAATGTATTTGAATATATTGATACAATAAGAATGCCTAAAGAACAAATGTGTGATGATATAATTGATTTAATAGCTAGTTTGCATAATAAAACTAGCTATTTTAAAGAAGTAAGTGAAGATACATACAAAGAAATATATGAAGATATTAAAAGTAATATTGCTTATTTAAAAAATTATTATGACACATTATATGAAATTGGTTTTAATGAAGTATATCAAAGTCCATCGACATATCAATTCATGCGAAATTTCTACAAGATAAATGTCGCGATAGATTTTGCTAGTAAAGAATTAGATGATTGGTATGAATTAATTAAAGGAGAAACAAAAATAAGAGTTTGTGTAGTTCACAACAATTTAAGTATAGACCATTATTTAAAAAGTGACAAAGAAGTACTAATAAGTTGGGATAATTATTTAATTGATACACCTATAATTGACATAGTAAAGTTATATAAAAATGAGTATTTAAACATGAATTTTAGTGAAGCCTTAGAAAGATATTTTTATAAATTTCCATTACTTCCACATGAAAAAAAATTATTATTTATATTAATAACATTACCACCAGAGATAAAAGAAGAAGACACTATTTTTAATCAATGTATGAGTAATAATAAAGTAATTGATTATATATTTAAAACTGAAGATTTAATAAGGCCATACTATACGGAAGAGAAAGAAGAAAAACAAGAATAATTCAAGTAACAACAAAAATATATTCCATCTGAAAGGGAAAATTAAAGCAAGAATTAATTGATAAAAAATTAGAACAGATAAAATTAACAAAATAATTATTGTAAATCCAGAATTAGGCCTTTTACAAGGATACATATGATATCACCTGTTATATTATATGTATTTATTTTTTTCTTGGATAGACACTTGTTTTAATAAGTTATTTAGGTTATAATTTAAAGTAGAGGGATATGATGAAAAAAGGGTTCGTTTTTATTGAAACTATTGTAACAGTTGTAATTTTATGTGCGGCATTAATATACTTATATAGTTCATATAGTAATATAATAAATAATGAAGAAGAAAGAGTATATTATGATGATACAGCCTATATATATCGAACATATTACATTAGAGAATTTTTATTAAACAAATCAACAATAGAAAAAGTTAAAAATACAGCTTTTAACAATATTTATGTAAATCAATTATCTCACGAATATGAAGGATTATTTACAGGTGACATTGATAAAACAAATTTTGGCAGCATATTTAGTTATTATAATGTATCACATATTTATTTAATATCACAAAAAATGATAAATGAATGTGATGGGCCAGGCATAGATACAGATGAAATTTGCATAAATTCTTATGAATTTTTAAGTTATAATACAAGAAATTATGTTAAATCATTAAATACAACAACTCATGATTATCTTTTAGTTGTTGAATATGCGGAAAAAATAGATGATGATGGATCAATTACATCTTGTGTATGGGGAACTGATACTAATTGTCATTCTTATTTTTCATCTTTAGGAGTGTGATAATAATGAATAAAAAAGGTTTTTTATCAACATCATTAGTTTATTCATTTTTTCTAGTATTTTTAATGTTATTATTATTTATAGTATCAAATCTTATAAACAATCGTATTTTAGTAACTAGAATAAATAATCAAATAAAAGAGGACATATATAGTGATGAATTTAATTATTATTTAATCAATTTAGCTAAAGATAAAAATAGCAATTTAGTATATCAAAATAAAGAAGACTCATTTAATGATTACTCTTATCGTTTTGTAGGAGAAAGCCCTAATAATTATGTTTGTTTTGGAAGTAATACTAGTCCATGTCCAAGTAATAATTTATACCGTATGATTGGTATAATTGATGGAAACATAAAATTAATAAAATATGAACCTATAAAAAATTTTGCAATTGATTTAGAAAGTGGCGAATATAGTTCAACTAGATTAATAAATTATTTAAATTCATCGATGCTTGATACAACTACTTATTTTGATACTATAAAAGATTATATAGATTTAATTAAACCCACAACTTGGCATATCGGAGGAATAAATGATAGTATTGATTTTACTGATAAGGTAGTAGTATACAATGAAGAAATGGTTAGTACAACTATTTTAAGGGAAGTAGGTTTAATGTATATAAGTGACTTTTTAGGAGCAAGTGATGCAGATGGGAATAACTGGCTTAAAGTAGAAAACAATACATGGTTTATAACAAAATTAATAATGAATGATGATTCTTTAGCTAAATATTATTATTTAGATTCAACATCTAATATTTTAACCGCTGAAGTTACAAATGAATATGACATTTATCCCGTATTTTATTTAAAAAGTACTATTAAATTAATTAGTGGTGATGGTACAAAAGACACCCCTTATTTTATAGGAGGTAGTAATGTTTAATAAAAAAGGAACTACATTAGTAGAAGTAATTATTAGTATAGCATTAATATCCATAGTTTTAGCATTTATGATAAAATTATTAATAGATATAAATAACACAGATACAAACAATAAATATGCCAAAGGAAATCAAATTAAAAGAGCTGAAATAATTAGAACTATAGAAAATGACATAAAAGATAAAGTTATTACCCAAATAACCAACAATACCACTGATAAAACAATAGAAATAAAATATAATGATAATAGTTCATCTAAAATCTCATTAACGGATAAAACAGTAAAATATACAGATACAAATAACAAAACAGAAAAATGGACATTAGATGAAGGGACAATATATACAGACAATATAACAATTAACTTAAATTATAACAATTCACTAGGGAACGATTCAATATATGCTTTACTGATAGACATTGAAATACACACAGCAAATGAAAATAACACTGTAGGGAAAAACAATACTATTGATGATATTTTAATTAATTATATTGGTTATAACGAAATTACTGTAATTAAATAAAATTACTAAATATTGTTAAAATTGTTGCAATAATAGTTTGATAAATTCTACCCCAAAAATAATATTTATAATCTAAATCAGTTTCATCTAAGATACATTTTACTTGGGTATGAATAGATAAACCACCAAAAGAAATAAAAACTATGGCAATAATTTCTTTAAAATTTATACTATTATTAATTAACATATTCAAACCTTGAGTCATTTCTAGTAAACCTTTTAAATAGATATTTAAATTAATAATATTACTTAATATTAAATAAAAAGTAATAGTACCTAAAACCATAATAGTAGTACTCATTGCTTTTTTTATTGAATCTGTAATATTGACATTAATTTTATTATAAGATCTACTAGTATTATCTAATTTTTTATTATAGAAAATAAAAATAATTAAATTACTAAGATAATGAATTAGCATTAACTTTATAGTAACAAATTTAGATAAAAATATAGAATTTAACATAGTATATAAAAAAAGAGGATTAGAAAAATAAGTGAATAAGAGTGTAATATTAGCATTATTTTTGCTCATTTTATTTTGTTTATATAAATTACTAATAATATAAGCACTGGTTGGTGTACCACTTAACAGTGACATAACAAAAACATAAAGACTATTATTTTTAAATAAAGATTCAAAATCTGAAGATATTAAAATATCGTTAATAATAATCATAATAAATAAATAAGGAAATACTTTATATAACCATAGATTGACAGCATAAATTGTACTATCTAAAACAATAGAATAATTTAAAAATATTATTAATATAAGTATAAAAATTGTCAAATATAATAAAATTTTTTTCATAAGTATATCCTTTTTTGCTATAATTAATTAGGTGATTAAATTTGCTTAATAAAATATATGTGAAAATAAAAGAATTTATCATAAAAAATTATAAATTTTTAGTAGTATGGTTAATACTTATATTTATGTTTTTTTATGAACTTCCCTATGTAATATATACTCCTGGTGGGATAGTAAATTTAGAGGATAGAATTAAAGTAGATGATACACCCCTAAAAGATAGTGGTTCATTAAATATGAGTTATGTATCACTAGTAAAAGGAACAATACCAATGCTTTTAATAGCAACAATTATGCCCAATTGGGATATATTAGACAAAGATGAAATAACAATCGAAGATGAATCAGTCGATGAATTATTAGAATTAGAAAAATTATATATGCAATCATCAATTGATAATGCAACAATTTTAGCATTTACAAAAGCCAAAAAAGAAATTACTATTACTAAAAATGTAAATAATATAGTATTTATTGCAGATGAAGCAAATACTGACTTAGAAATTTACGATGAAATAATTAGTGTTGATGGTATAACTATTACTACTATAGATGAGTTAAAAAGTATAATAAATAGCAAAAATGAAGAAGATACAGTTAAGATTATAGTAAATAGAAATGGTACAGAAAAAGAATGTAGTGCTAAAGTTTATATGACAGATGATGGATTAAAAATAGGCATATCTTTTCTAACAACATATGAATATGTTACAGATCCAGAAATTGATATTTCAACTAAATCGAGTGAATCTGGTTCAAGCGGTGGGTTAATGCTAAGTTTAGCAATATATAATGCCATAAGTGATGAAGATATAACTAAAGGAAGAACAATTGTTGGGACAGGAACAATAGATATAGATGGAAATGTCGGAGAAATTGATGGTATAAAATACAAACTCCTTGGAGCAGTTAAAAACAAAGCAGATATATTTTTATGTCCTAAAGAAAATTATAATGAGGCAATAGAAGTTAAAAATGAATTTGATTTAGATATAAAGATTTATAGTGTAGCAACATTTGATGAAGCAATAAATTTATTAAAATAGTATCGCGAGATACTTTTTTTTAATTTTACAAGAATAATATGTTTTTTACTTTAAGATATATAGTGAAGGGTCAAAAGGACTTTTTAGAAAGGAGGTTTATGGAATTTTTAGAGAAAAAGCATATAGTAATTAGCATAATTATGGGTTTATCTTTAATTATATGTGTATTAGCATATTTATGTTTTAATTTTTATAATAAAGAATGTATTTGTGAAGATAATCCATTAGTAATTAATGATGAAGAGATTATTGAAGAAAAAGTTTATGTAGATATTAAGGGAGCAGTAGTTAATCCAGGAGTATATGAAAGTAACACGCAAGAAATAATAAATGATATTATTATTAAGGCCGGTGGACTAACTAAAGATGCATATACTGATAATATTAATTTAAGTAAAAAAGTTGAAGATGAACTAGTAATTTATGTTTATACCAAAAATGAAGTAAAAAAAAATAGTTCAACAAAACAAGAATGTAGTGTAGAATCTTATATTATTAATACATGTACTGAGGGAAATATAAGTATAATTAGTAGTAATGAAAATATTAGTAGTGAAAATCAAGATACTAGTCTTATAAATATTAATACTGCAGATATAAATGAACTTACAAAAATACCGGGGATTGGTGAAGTAAAAGCAAAAAGTATTATTGCGTATCGGACTGAAAGTGGTTTATTTAAAACAATTGAAGATATTAAAAATGTAAGTGGTATTGGAGATGCAACATTTGAAAAGATTAAAGATTATATTACAGTGTAATAAACTATTAATAATATTAGCTATAATAACCATAATTTATATAATAGTATCTACAATTATAATAAATTATAAATCAGTTTATAATGGTAATGAAAATAATATAAGCGGTAAAATATTAAGTTATAAAATAAATGGTGATAAATTAAGTATCAATATTTTAGCTAAAGAAGAAGTAATAATAAATTATTATATAAATAGTGAGCAAGAATTAGAAAAGTTAAAAGAAGATATCGCAATAGGTAAGAACGTATATTTAAAAGGAAGCTTTTCAAAACCTAAGAATAATACCATACCAAATACATTTAATTACAAAAAGTATTTATATAATAATAAAATATACTATATATTTAATGCTGATATGATCACAATATATGGCAATAACAATATTTTAGAAAAAGTAAAAGATTATTTAATAAAAAGAGCATATAATTTAGAAAATAGTGATTATATATTACTTTTAGTTTTAGGGGATAAAGCTCTAATTAGTAGTGATGAATATAATTTATATCAAAGTAATGGCACATCTCATTTACTTGCGATATCTGGTACTCACATTGCTGTTATATTACTAGCATTAAACTTTTTATTTAGAAAAAATAATGATTTAAAAAGTATTATAATTATAAGTTTAATTTTATTATTTTTTGCATATTTAACCAATAATACAATATCTGTAAGTAGAGCGGTATATTTTTACATATTAAATAGTATTAATAAAAAATTTAATTTAAAATATTCCAGTATACAAATACTATTAATTACAGCATGTATTATAACTATAATTAATCCCTTTGCAATATATGATTTAGGTTTTCTATACTCTTTTAGTGTATGTCTTGGAATACTTTACTATAAAGATTTATTAAAAGGAAATAAGTTTATAGCATTATTAAAAGTAAGCACAATTGCATTTTTATTTAGTCTTCCGATCAACTGTTATATAAACCATGAAATAAATTTATTATCAATAATTATAAATTTAATCTTTGTCCCATTAATTTCTTACTTAGTTTTTCCCTTAGCAATACTTTCTTTTATTTTTCCATTTATAAATCCAATATTAAATATATTTTTAAAAATAACTAATTTTTTAAATATATTTTTTAATAAAATAAGTATATTTATAACTATACCTAAAATACCAATTATATTAATAATAATTATGTATATTATTTTATTATTGATGAAACACAATAAAAAATTAATACTTATAAATATATTAATAATTATATTTTTTATAATAAAACCATATTTTAATACTAATAATTATGTATATTATTTAGATGTAGGGCAGGGAGATAGTATATTACTTGTATTTCCAAAGAATAAAGCAATACTAATAGATACTGGTGGAAAAATTACATATCAAAAAGAAGAGTGGCAAAAAAGTAGTAAAGATTATAATATTAGTGATAATACGATTAAATTTTTAAAAAGCATTGGTATAAGAAAATTAGATTATTTAATACTTACTCATGGAGATTATGATCATATGGGTGAGGCAATTAATCTAGTAGAAAACTTTAAAGTAGAGAAAGTAATATTTAATTGTGGGCCATATAATGATTTAGAAAATGAGTTGATTAAAGTTTTAGATAAAAAGAAAATATCATATTATTTATATATTAAAGAATTGAATATTGATGATAATAAATTATATTTTTTAAATAATAAAGATTATGGTAATGAAAATGATAATTCATCTGTTATTTATACAGAGCTAAATAATCATAAATTTCTATTTATGGGAGACGCTGGCGTAGATGTCGAAGAAGATTTAATTGATAAATATAATTTGCAAGATATAGACGTTTTAAAAGTTGGACATCACGGAAGTAAGACAAGTAGTAGTAAGAATTTTATTAATGAGGTTAATCCTAAATACTCAATTATAAGTGTTGGCAAAAACAATAGATATGGACATCCGAATGAAAATGTGTTAGATAATTTAGAAGATTCAAAAATATATAGAACAGATCAAGATGGAAGTATTATGTTCAAGATTAATAAGGATAAATTAAAAATAAAAACATGTGCACCATAGAAAGGAGAATTAAAATGAATGAGATAAAAGAATATAATGAGAAAATGTTTGAAGATATAAAACATATCGATAAATTTGGTAATGAATATTGGTATGCAAGAGAATTACAAAATATTCTAGGATATCACCAATGGCGAAGCATAAATGATTTGATTGAAAGAGCTAAAGTTGCGTGTCAAGAAAGTAAATACAATATAAATGATCATTTTGCGGTACAACGCAAAATGATAAAACTAGCAAAAGGTGCAACAAGAAATGTTGTAGATTACAAATTGTCAAGATATGCATGTTATTTGATTGTGATGAATGGTAATCCCAAAAAAGAAATAATTGCTCTAGGACAAACTTACTTTGCAATTCAAACTAGAAAACAAGAGTTAAGCGAAAAAGAATATAATGAACTTACAGAAGAAGAAAAAAGGTTTTATCAAAGAAATTTAACTAGGAAAGGAAATTATTCTTTGAATATTACTGCTAAAAATGCAGGCGTTAAGAATTTTGATAAATTTCACAATTCGGGATATAAAGGTTTATATAATGGAGAAACTGCTGATGATATATCCAAAAGAAAGAAACTTAGATATAGAGAAGACATTTTAGATAATATGGGAAGTGATGAACTAATTGCTAATTTATTTAGAATTTCGCAAACTGAACAAAAATTGAAGAATGAAAACATTAAGTTAGAAAATGAGGCAAACAAAACTCATTATGAAGTTGGGAAGGAAATTAGAAATACAATTAAGAAACTTGGAGGAACTATGCCTGAATGTCTTCCAACACCTGATAAGAGTTTAAAGGAATTAGAAAAAAATCTACAAATAAGATAGAAAATATCATAGAATATTGTTTTGATGATTAGATAATTATTAGATAAAATAAATTTGGTAATACGTTTTATAAATTTCTATGTTATTATATAAATAATAGGAGGCCGTAGTTATGAGTAAGAAAAAAAACAAGAGCGTTGGAGAATCAAAAGAAGATAAAGCACTTGGTACATGGTTACCAATTGGTGTTATGGTAGGAACTTTAGTTGGTTGTATACTTTCATTTAATTATAATGATATGATGTTTATAGGTTATGGTTCTATTGGAGGTTTATTACTAGGCACTATGATTGGAAGCATTTTATCAGAAGGGAATATAAAAATAGAATTTAAAAAATCAAAAAGAAAATCAAAAAAGAAATAATATAGAAAAGAATTATCGATCTGATAGTTCTTTTTCTTTATAAATAAAGCATAAAATTCGACTTACTAATTGACAATTATCACATGGTGATTATGATCATTTAGGAGACGCAATAAATATAATAGATAATATTAAAGTAAATAATATTATTTTTAATAATGGAAAGTTTAATGATAATGAATTAAAAATTATTGATTTAATTAAAGAAAAAATAATTAATTATTATCAAAACTTAGAAGAAATAAATATAAATAATAATGCATTATATTTTGTAAATAGAAACATTTATAGTAATGAAAATGATAATTCAATAGTAATATATACTCTAATAAATAACTATAAATTTCTTTTTATGGGAGATGCTGGAGTTGAAGTTGAAAAAAGAATTATAGAAAATTACAATATAAAAAATATAGATTTTTTAAAAGTAGGTCACCATGGTAGTAATACAAGTACTAGTGTTGAATTTATAAATTATATTAATCCTAAATACTCAATTATATCCGTTGGTAAAAATAATAGATATAACCACCCTAATAAAGAAGTACTAGAAGTTTTAAAAAATACAACTATATATAGAACTGATAATTGTGGTAGTATAAAGTTGAAGATTAAAAACAATAAAATAAAGATTAAAACATATAACCCATAGACAACTAGTATTTATATGTTATAATATTTCCAGGTGGTTTTAATGAAAAGAGAAAGAATTGTAAATGAAGAAATTGTAAAATGGTTAATAGAAAACTTATTAAAGTATTGTCCTATAGTTAATAGAATAAGTTATATTGGTAATTGTGAAAGCAAGCCAAAAATTTCGTTTTTATTTAGATTTTATCATGATAAAACATGCATAACTATTATGTATGGCACAGATACTTATCAAACGGGAGTTGAATTATCTTACATTGATGAAGTATTAGATATTACAAACATATATGAATTAATAGATTATCTAGTAAATGATGGTAGAATTATTCATATAAATGATAGTGATAATACAATAAGTATTTGTTTTCCAATCAACTGGAGTAATGATACCATTAAAGGCTTAGCAGTTGGTGATATAGAAGTTTCATTAGAATTTATTAATTGTCCTGGAATAAAAAATTATTATTTAAAGTTACTAAAGAATAGATATAGTGAAGAACCAAGGGTTGATGATTCTAGAAGATTAGTAAATTTATTTATAAATAGTGCAACTGTTGAAGAATTAATAGCATTTTTAAAAACATTAAATTTAGAAGATTTAAAAAATATTTTAAAAGAACAAAATTCTGGTTTATTTGAAAAATATTTTGAAAGCACATTAGAACAACCTAAATTAGAAAGGAAAAATCCTGAAATAATAGGGTAAATAATAGCAAAAAGAAAATTATTGCATAATATATAATACATTATATAATGTTATATAAATTGAAGAAATTGGTTTCTTCTTTTTTTTATTTATGATAAAATATTATTGTGATTTAAAATGATTTATTTAATAAGTATACCATCATATCATTTAATAGAAAATGAAATTAGTAATATAATTAAAGATAAGAATTATATATTCTTTAATATGGCAAAGATAAGCGTTAAAGAAATTATTGAAGAAGCAAACTATTTCTCATTAACCGGAGAAAATAAATATATAGTTATAAGTAATGCTGATTTTTTTGGACCAGATAAATTAAATGAAGAAGATAGTGAATTATTATATAATTATTTAACAAATCCAATAAAAAACACTATCTTAATATTTACAACAGAATATCCAATTGATTTAAGAAAAAAAACAACTAAAGAAATTAAAACTAATCACAATATCATTAATATAAATAAATTTAGTTATAAAGATTATGAAAATGCAATAAATAAATATGTTAAAAGTAAAGGATTTGATATTGAATACAAATGTATAAATTACTTAATAAACAATAGTTATGATAATTTAGATATAATATTTAATGAATTAGATAAAATAATGCTATATTATAATAAAAAAACAACTATAAAATATAAAGATTTAATTAAAACATTAAGTAATGCTCTAGATAATAATAACTTTCATTTTGTAAATGCAGTAATAGAAAAAAATTTAAAACAAGCATATAATTTATATAATGATTTAAAAATATACAAAGTTGAACCAATAGCACTTATAAATTTATTAGCAAGAGAATATCGTTTGATGTATTATGTAAAAAAATTATATCAAGAAAAATGCAATTTAAATGAAATATGTAGTAAATTAAAACTACAAGATTGGCAAATTAATAAGATATACAACAATACATTAAAATATTCATTTGAAGAAATTGAAAAGAATTTAGTAGACTTATCAAAAATAGATACATCTATAAAAAAGGGAATATGGGATAAAGATACAGCATTAATAAGTTTTTTATTAGAATCTTGTATATAAAAAGGAATCATTCAAATTCCTTAATTTTTTGGGTATTTTTAAAATTCAACTTTACATATTTATTTAAAATATCAAATCCTTTTTCTTTAACCAAGTTTTTAGCAAATTCATCAACTGTAATTCCTGCACCTTTAGGAATATCACTACCTAATTCTTTACTCATTTCATTCATGCTTTTTAAAAAAATATAACGGCATATAATTGAAGCACAAGCAACAGATAAACATTTTGATTCTGCTTTTTGAACAAAAGTAATATTTGTTACTTTATAAGAAACATCATTTAAATAACTATAATATTTATATGAAGGAGCAAACTCATCAACAACAATCTTATCATAATTATAATTTTTACTAACCATATTATATAAAACTTTATTATGTAAAATTGCTTTAATTTTATTCATATTTAGATCTTCATTATAAAATTTATTATAACTTTCATTATTTAAAATGAAAGCATTATAAGGTATTTTTTCCATAATCTGTGGAGCAATTTTAATAATATAATCATCACTTAATGCTTTTGAATCAGTAACTTTCAAATTATTCAAAAACTCAATATTTTCTTTTGCTACAAAGGTTGCCGCAACAACAATTGGTCCAAAATAATCACCCGTTCCAACTTCATCTGAACCTATGGTATTATATTTATCAAATACGCGACTTATAGTTTCTACTTGTTTATCATTTTTCTTTTTTTCTTTACCATTTTTAATATCAATAATTCGATTATTTAATTTTTTTTCTAAATCAATCCAAATATTTGCATCAATATCAGCACAAACACCTTGAAACATTACTTTACCACTTTCATACAAAGTAATAATTGTATCAGCTTCTTGAGCCTGAAAAATGGCATAAGGTGGTGTTTTTTCTCTTTTTAAATCATTATAATATTTAATCATTTTTTCTTTAACATTATCACTAACTTTAAATACAATTGTCATAAATAATCACCACATAAAAATATTTTAACATATTTTACTTTATTTTTCAGCATAATTATAATATAATTAATATAAGGATGTGTTGATTATGAATATAGTGGATATTATTTGCATAGTAATTATAGTTTTATTTACATTACTAGGTTTTAAAAGGGGAGTAATAAAGAGTTTAGTTCAATTAGTTGGAACATGTGCAGTATTAGTGCTAGCCTGGGTATTTAAAGATTCTCTTGCTAATTTATTAATAAAATACTTACCATTTTTTGATTTTGGAGGTATCTTTGCAGGAGTAACATCCATAAATATAGTTATATATGAACTTATATCATTTATAGTTATTTACATATTATTATATTGTGTATTGAGTATATTAATAAATATTTCTGGTTTAGTGGAAAAAATATTAAAATTAACAGTAATACTTGCAATACCATCAAAAATACTTGGAGCAATACTTGGTATAATTGAAGGAATAATAATGGCATTTTTAGTAGCATTCATAATGTTTCATATACCACAAACAAATACAATAGTTAAAGATTCTAAATTTGCCATAATAATACTTGAAAGAACACCAATAATTGGGCCAATGGCAGTAAATACTACATTAGCACTTGAAGATATATCTGAAATTCTAGAAAACTTAAAGAATGAAGAAGATAGAGAATCCGTAAATTTTGAAGTATTACATAAAATAGTACATTATAGCATTATATCAAAAGAAGATGCCCAAAAATTAATTGATGAAGATAAAATACATTTTGAAAATACGGTAATAATATAAATAAGGAGGATATAATGATTAAACATTTAAAAGATAGTAATGAATTTAAAGAAATAGTAAAAAGTGGAAGAATTTTAGTAGATTTTTATGCTGATTGGTGTGGCCCATGTCAAATGCTGGCTCCAATTTTAGAAGAGGTAGATTTTATTGATGTTTTAAAGATAAATGTCGATGAACATCAAGAGTTAGCAGCAAAATTTGGAGTTATGAGTATTCCGACATTAGTTTTAATGGAAAATGGTGAAGAAGTTAAAAGAGATTTAGGATTTAAAAATTTAGATCAAATCAAAAAAATGGTTGAGTAATCAATCATTTTTAATTGCATTAATAGCAGCGGTTTTATATGTTCTTTGCAAAAGTCCAGCTCCAAGTAAAGTACCGCCGAAGTATCTAACGACCACAATCAATTTATTATTTAAATTTTTTTGGATTAACAAATTATATAAAGGTAAACCCGCAGTTCCTTTTGGTTCTTTATCATCACTTTTGCCTGCTGTATTTAAAAATCGATACGCATAAACAACATGTTTCGCTTTTTTATGCTCTAATTTTAGATTATCAATGATATTTTTTATTTCTTTAAATTCATCAA
Organism: uncultured bacterium; assembly: GCA_949292245.1. GTDB lineage: Bacteria > Bacillota_I > Bacilli_A > RF39 > UBA660 > Onthocola_B. Next base: position 3,138 of record CASEYV010000024.1, on the reverse strand, counting down.
TATCATAATAATAAGCAATAAATCTAGATTTTTTAATAGTTAACTCATATACATTTAATAATTTCATAATATCACATTAAATATTATATCGTAAAAATGCTAAGTTTTGTAGTATAATAA
>CASEYV010000024.1:1917-2979 GCA_949292245.1 uncultured bacterium | reverse complement strand
AAAAATGTTTAAAGATAAATTAAAAACAATACCTCATTTGCCGGGCTCATATCAAATGCGTAATATTAATAATAATATTATATATGTAGGCAAGGCAAAGGATTTAAATAAAAGAGTAAACAGTTATTTTAAAGGTACAGTAACTGGCAAAACAGCAATAATGGTTAGTGAAGTACATGATTTTACATATATAACAACCACTACAGAACAAGAAGCATTTATATTAGAATTAAATTTAATTAAAGAATACAATCCTAAATATAACATATTACTTAAAGATGATAAAAGTTATCCATACATTGAATATATTGCAAAACCATATCCCAAATTAAAAGTATCCCGTTATTTAAACATACGTAAAAAAGACAACAAAAAACTTTTTGGCCCATATCCAAATGCTTATGCAGCACGAAAAATAGTTGAATTAATCAATAGATTATATCCCTTAAAAAAATGTGAAGGAATGCCCAAACATGTATGTTTATATTATCATATCGGAGAATGTTTAGGTTATTGTGAAAAAAACATAGATGAAAATAAACTTAAAAAAATGGAAGAAGAAATATTAGAATTTTTAAAAGGCAATGACAAAATATTAATAAATAAAATAAAAGAAAAAATAGAAGTATATAGTAAAAACTTAAATTATGAAATGGCCCTTAATTTAAAGAAAGAATTAGAATATATAAGTATAATTTTAGATAAGCAAAAAGTAGAATTACATGATTATATAAATCGTGATGTAATAGGAAGTTACTTAGATGATGGTTTAGTATCAATACAAATTTTATTTTTACGTAATGGTAAAATAGTTGGGGGCCACAACGACAAATTTTATTTAATAAGTGATATATCAGATGAATTAAATACTTATATATTAAATTTTTATACTAAACATGAAATACCAAAAGAAATACTAGTAGAAGATAAAATTAATATAGAAATAATTAGCAACATATTAAAAACCAAGGTATATAATCCTCAAAAAGGAAAAAAGAAAAACTTATTAGAAATGGCTAAAACTAATGCCAAGATTAGTTTAGAACAAGAATTAAAAATAAT
>CASEYV010000024.1:0-1912 GCA_949292245.1 uncultured bacterium | reverse complement strand
AATATTAAATTTAAAAGTATTAGATCGAATTGATGCATTTGACAACTCTAATCTTTTTGGTTCATATGCGGTAAGTGGTATGGTAGTATTTATTAATGGTAGACCCGCAAAAAAAGAATATCGTAAATATAAGGTAAGTATTGACAAAAACGATGATTATAATACTATGAAAGAAATAATATATCGTCGTTATTACAGAGCTTTAGTTGAAAAATTATATTTGCCAGATTTAATAATAGTAGATGGAGGAGAAAATCAAATTAGGGCTGCAAAGGAAGTATTAGATAGTTTAAAATTAGATATTTTAGTTTGTGGTTTAAAAAAGGATAATCATCATAGAACTAACCAATTAATTGATGGCAATACATTAGAAGTAATAGATATGGAGAAAAATAGTAATGTTTTTCATTATCTAACTAGAATTCAAGATGAAGTACACCGTTTTACTATAACATATCACAAAACTTTAAGGGATAAAGGAACAATTGCTAGTTTACTTGATAATATTGATGGAATAGGAAAAATTAGAAAAAAAGAATTAATTAAAAAATATGGTAGTATTAAAAAAATGAGTGAAGCATCAATTGCAGAATTAAAAGAAATTATCCCAGAAAATGTTGCCATAAATCTTTATAACTATTTAAAAGAAAGAAATGAGGAAAAACATAATGCATCTTTATAAATTAAATACTGATATTAAAATTAAAGATAATTTTGTAATTGAAAAATATATTAATCCTGATTATATATACATACCATATAATAATAATAGACTTAAAGAAGTACATATAAATACAAATATTAATGATTTTAAATCTAGCATTTCTGGTAAAATAACAGGTATAAAAAAAGGATTATTTAATAATAAATATCAAAATACCCTTGTTATAGCTAACGATTATAAAGAAACGAATAATAAAAAAGAACAAAAATTAAAAGTAACTATAGATAATATTAAAAAAGTGCTTACAGGCAATAATGAAACTAGTTTATTAGAAAAATTTAATAATTTAGATAATATAGATAATATAGTAATAAGTGCTATTAATGATGAAATAAATGTTTTTAACAATGTATATTTATTAAAAGAAAACACAAGAGATATATTAGATTTAATAGATGATTTAAGAATAATAACACAATGTAAAAATAATTATTTAGTAATTAAGAATAATGAATCATACATAATAGATGAATGTTTAAATATATTTGGAACATATCCTTTAATCACTTTAACATTAGTTGAAGACCTATATTTACTCGGAAGAAAAGAATTCTTATTAGAAAAATTAAATATTAAAGGAAACACTCTTTATTTAACAATAGAAGATATAGATACAATAAACCGTTATCTTAAAGGATTAGATAATACTACTAAATTAATTACGATATCAGATAACAAAACATGTAAAATAATAAGAGTAAAAAAATACACATTACTTAGTGATATAATTAAATATACATATAAAGATTTATTAAATAGTCATATTATAATAAATGGTTTAATGACAGGTTTTGAAATAACTAATCCTGATTATTTTATATTAGATGATGAAATAAAATCAATTCACTTATTAAAAAAAGTACCAAAAATAAATAATGAATGTATCAACTGTGGTTTATGTATAAAAGTTTGTCCTATGAAAGTAGATATGATTAATAAAAAGAATTTAGACAAATGCATTGATTGTGGTTTATGTAGTTTTATGTGTCCAAATTCAGTTAACTTAAGGGATAAAATAAAGGGGGATAAAAATGAATAAAGTATATATTAATACTAAAATGACTATAGATAAATATATTTTAAGATATATATATGGATTAATTTCATTAATATTATATGGAATATATAAAAATGGTATTTTATTATTCAATTTAGATTTAATAAATTTTTTAGATATTTTTAAAATAA
>CASEYV010000023.1 GCA_949292245.1 uncultured bacterium | reverse complement strand
ATATATTCAACAAAACTAATTAAACCATTATCATAATGAAACTTAGCTTCTTTTTTATCTTCTTCATCAATAACTTCAATGGTAAGGCCACTTAATAAAAAAGCACTTTCTTGCATTCTTTCAACAATTGTTGTATATGAAAAATTACAATTTTTAAAAATTTCAGGGTCCGGCAAAAACTTTACAATAGTTCCTGTCTTATTACTTTTACCAACAGTTTTTAGTGGTGACTTAACATGTCCACCATTTTCAAATTCAATTGAAGAAATTAAACCATCACGATATATTACAACTTGCATAGATTTTGATAAAGCATTAACAACACTAGCACCTACACCATGAAGACCTCCACTTACTTTATAGCCATCTTCAGAAAATTTTCCCCCAGCATGCAAAATAGTATAAATAACCTCTGGTGTTGGTTTACCAGATTCATGCATACCAATTGGCACTCCACGTCCATTATCGGCAACTGTAATGCTACCATCTTTATTAATAATAACTTTAATATAATTACCAAAACCATTTATAACTTCATCTATTGAATTATCAACAATTTCCCAAACCAAATGATGCATTCCTCTTTTATCTGTTGAGCCTATATACATTCCTGGTCTTTTTCTAACTGCTTCCAAACCTTCTAGTATTTTTATTGATGATTCATCATACTTTGTCATTTTTTATTCACCTAAATTATTATAACAATAAAAAAGAGTTAAAATCAAGTTTTATCTCTTTATTTCGTATGTTTCTCCAGTAATGTCATCTAATTTTACTTGTTCATCTGCAGTATCTTTCTTTAATGCCGGTAGTTCCATATCAACATCATCTTCAATTGTAAATAATGGAACTTTTTTATCATTACTATCTTCTTTCATTTCTTCTGGCTTACTTACAAATACTGAACTAAACACTGGACTAGGTTTAAATTTCTTTTCATCAGCACTCTTAACTTTTTCTTTTTCTTCAGTCTTTGTATCAGTATTTAATCCAACATCATCAATTTGCCTCTTCAAACTAGCAAGTTCATTTAAATCTTTTTCAATGTCATCGACATCTTGAACAAATAATGGTTTTTCTTCTTCTTCTTTATTTTCACTTAATAAAGGAAAATCTTCATCTTTTACTAAAGGTAAATCTTCATTATCTTCTTTTATAGTAGGTTCAAAAGTTACAACGTCAACTTCTTCTTCATTAACAACTGGCAGACTTTGAGTTTCATCAAAAATAGATTTCTTTTCTACTACATTTTCTTTTGGAAGTTCATTATTATCCTCTATCTTTTCTTCTTTTATTTCTTCCTTCTTTTCTTCTAATTCCGTATTAATTTCTACTTTTTCGGCTTCTTTATGTTCTTCTTTAAAAGCATTATCTAAATCTATTTTTTGTAATTTTTTTGTTTCTTCTAATTTTTGATCTTTCTTACCAAAAAAGAATACCACAACAAATAAAATTACCAACACTACTAAAATAATTGATAAATATATTATAAAATTATCATTTTGATATAAATTATATATGAAATCCATCACATACACCTCTTTATTCCTATATATTTTAATATTATCAAAATATACTAAAAAAGTAAATATTTTTCTTAAAATTTTACGAATTTTTAAAAAAATAAGTTTTAAATACTTTTTTAAAACTTATTTATAACGATTCATTTGTTGCATAACTTGTTTAACTTGTTTTTGACTAGGTTTTCTACCCATACTACTCATCATTACTTCAATCATTTTTTCATTTATTGGTGGATTTTTATCCATTTGTTTTTTAATTATCAAACGAGCTCCAAAAAAACCAATTACAATCCCTATTAATAATCCTATTACTAAATATAATATTAATTGTCCCAAAATTATCACCTCAAATTAATTTTACTATAAAATGAATTTTTTCTCAACTACAAGCGTACTAATTCTTCTAACCAAAAATAATCTTTATTTTCAAAATCACAAGCAAATAATTCATTTAAAGGTAAAAATTTCCTAATATTTTTATTAATTATATTTGTTTTTAATAAAATAAAAGAATTTTTTACTGCAATATTCGTTTCTTCTTTGCGATATTTATTCACTATTTTATGATTATCACCTATTTTCATATAAAAATCATTATCTTTATTTTTATCATAAATTAATCTATTATATTTCATTTTATCAATAGGTACTATTAATTGATCCAATAAATCTTTACCATAACCAACATTAGCCTTATCAAGTAAATATATCCCTTCCAAAGATTTAAACAAGTTATAAGGAGATTCCCTCATTAATAAAGACATTTCCCGATTAATTTTAAAAATATAAAAAGTCCGCATTATTATCACCCATATAGATGATAACACAACGAACTTAAATAATTTGTTAGATTATGTCGATATCAACATCTTTTGTTAAATAATTTGCAATACTTGCTAAAATAGTATTTTTATCAAACTTCAAATATTTAACTAATTCATCTTTTTGACCACTCATACCAAATCTATTTATACCAAAAATATACTCTGGTTTACTAGCAAAACGATTCCAAATTAAACTAGAACTTGCCTCAATTACAAATGTAGGAACATCCTTCGGTAGTAATTGTTCTTCATATTTAGGATTTTGTTTTAAGAAAAGTTCCATTGATGGCATAGAAACTACTCTAGTATCAATTCCCATTGTAAATAATTCTTTTGAAATATCCATAGCCATTTCAACTTCACTACCTGTTGCTATAATTATTCCATCTAAACGATACTTTTCTTTTCTAATCATATAAGCACCATACTTAACAAATTTAGCATTAGTATTTTTATTTTTACTTCTTTTTTCTTTGCTTATTACTAAAGCAGTAGGACAATTATTTTTTAATATATATTCCCATGAACCCATAATTTCATTTATATCAGCAGGACGAAAAGTAATAAAATTAGGAATAGTTCTTAACATAGATAATTGTTCAACTGGCTCATGAGTTGGTCCATCTTCACCAACATATATTGAATCATGAGTAAAAATATAAGTTACTGGCAAATTCATTAAAGCAGACAAACGAATTGCTGGTTTTTGATAATCACTAAAAGTTAAAAATGTTGAACCAAATACTTTTAAGTTTGATAATGCCATACCATTTAAAATGGCTCCCATAGCATGTTCTCTAACTCCAAAATATATATTTTTACCAATTGGGTTATCAGCACTTTGAATACTGGATTTTTCTAAATTAGTTTTACAACTTGAAGATAAATCAGCAGAGCCACCTAGAAAAAATGGACTTTTAGGTGAAATAAAATTCATAATTTTTTGATTACTTTCTCTCAATTCTTCACTATATTCATCACTTATTTTAAACTTTGTATCATCAAAATCTATTACAAAAGCATTTCTTTCTAACAAATTAAATAAAGAATTTAAACCATAATTATTAGTTTCTTTAATATCACTATATTCTTCTTCCCAATCTTTAAATATTGGACTCATTCTTTTATTTATACAATTTTGTAAATGCTCTTTAATTTCTTTATCTACTACAAAACTATCATTTGTTATCTTATATTTTTCTTTAATACTTTCTAAATCTTCTTTTGTTAATGGTTTACCATGAACTTTATTTGTTCCTTCTAAAATAGAATCTCTACCTATTATAGTATGACAAATTATTATTGAAGGTCGATCACTTTTTTTAGCTTGTTTTATTGCTTTAGAAACTTCATTATAATCATTAGCATTTTTAACAACTAAAATATTAAAATCTAAGGCTTCAAATCGAATTTCAATATCTTCTTTAAAAGTTAAATCCGTATCACTATCTAAACTTACATGATTACAATCATATAATAAAATTAATTTATTTAAATTTTGAGTACTAGCAAATGATAATGCTTCATAACTAATACCTTCCATCAAATCCCCATCACCACAATAGCAATAAGTATAATAATCAATTAATTTTGTATTTTTCTTTTCTATATTGGCAATTGTATTTAAATATCTTTCCGCAAGAGCCATACCTACTGCCATACCTACCCCTTGACCCAAAGGTCCAGTAGAAACATCAACTCCCGGTGTAACTTTATATTCAGGATGTCCTGGGGTTAAAGAATTTAATCTTCTAAATTGTTTTAGTTCTTCTATATCGATATCAAAACCGGCATGATATAAAATTGAATAAAGTAATGCTGATCCATGACCGGAGGACATAACAAATCTATCTCTATTAACCCAATTTGCTTTGTTAGGTATTACTTTTAAATGATCTTTATATAAGGCATATAAAATTTCTGCACCACCTAAAACTATTCCTGGATGCCCACTACCAGCCTTATTTATCATATCTAATGCTAGTAACTTGATACTATTTATCGTCAAATTATCTAATTTACTCATTTATTCACTTCCTTATTATCTAAATAATATCATAAATAAAAAAAATAAACAACTTTAAGCTGTTTATCTTTGAATAAAACTAACATTTAATACAAATATAATAAAAGTTCCTACTTTAATTGGCATTTTAAATTTAATACATTCATATATAGCAACTAACTTATCTATTATTGATACAGTCCAACTTCCAATATTTGAAGGAATTACTTTTGATACAGGAAACATATGTGAAACAATTATATTTTTTTGTTTATCATCTAAGTTAAAATAATAATTGGCATTTTCTAATGCTTTATTAGGATGATTTACAAAAATATTATTTTCTACTTCACTTGATATAAAAAAGTCATGAAGTAATGCTGCTCTTGTTATTTCCTTATAATTTTTCATTTTTAATTTTCTACTTGTTTGATAAGTCAATTTAGCTACATTTAAAGAATGATCTAATCTAGAAATACCATGATGAATTTCATACTTTAATTGTATAAATTCTTTATTTTTTAAAATATCATTAACAATATTATTAAATTCTATTTCTTTTCTTAATGTCATTTTTAACCTCACATTTAATGATTATATCACAATTAGGTATTTCTTAGAACTACTTTTGTCTATTTTTTAAACTTTTATGATTTTTTTTTAATAATTGTAATATATTTTCTTGATTTTTAGTAATTTGTAACATTTGCTCATGTAAAACTTCCAATATTAACTCACTCTTTAAATCAATACGATAATCATTTTTACTCCTCAAACTATCTTTTTTAGCCTCTCTATTTTGACTCATCATAATTATTGGGGCTTGTAAAGCAGCAATACAAGATAATACTAAATTTAATAAAATAAATGGATATGCATCAAAACCATTCAAGTATTCATTTAAAAACATCCAGAAAAATAAAAAAAGAACAAAACTAATAATAAATGGCCATGATCCAGCAGTTTTAGTTACGGCATCCGCAAGTTTATCACCAAAATTTCTTTTTTCATCTTCTAATTTATCTGTATCTATTGCTAATGGTTCATCAAAAAGCATTTCTATTAATTCTGTTTCATCATCTGTTTTTAAATCTTCATTTAATAATTGTTTTACAATATTCTTCTTTCGCAACTTATCATCATTCAATTTACTTCCTCCAGGTTCAAATTAAAACGATAATGGCCAACTATTTTTTTTCTAGTTAAACCATCTTCTTCATAATTATGATACCCATCATGATGAATTATATAACTAATTCCATCACTATTTCTCTTATCACTAACAATTCCAATATGATCTTCATAAACAACGATATCTCCCCCTTGCCAATTTTCATAATCACTTGCATCAATTGTTAAAGACTCAGTATATTTATCTAAAAAAACTTTTATATTTTTTACTCTTCTAAAATCAATATTAGAATCAATTACATCAATTGCATAATCATCTTTATTTTCACTTATATCATTATCTATTAACTTTTTAAAGTCGTAGCCGGCTTCTTTTAAAGAATACCATATTAAATCTGTACAAACATAATAACCATCATCAGGATACCCTCCCGCATAATAAGCACTTTTATATTTAGGTTTCATTGCCACAAATTTTTTAGCTCCATTTAATATATCAGTATAATCATCTATACCATCATTATCATAATCAATCATACTTTCACTAAATTCCACATTAAAATCTTTATCATCAAAAAACTTTTTAGGCAAATACCCAAATTCTTTTAAAGCAATAATTACTAATATTAGTATTAAAAACAATACTAACAAATGACCAAATCTTAAGAAAATTTTCATTTAAATTCCTTATATCTTAACAAAAATTTTGAAGCAATACTATTTTTATCCCGATTTTTTACATAAAAATATCCAATAACTGAATAAATTAATGCTCCAATAAAGTTTACTCCTAAATCTTCCATAGTATCAATTAAACCAATATCTAAATATCCATCAATAACATAAAATTTCTCATTACTTGTAGTAATATTAGTATTTTCTATATCTTTAACATATATTGCTACATTTTCATTTTTTTCATTAAAAGAAACTGACGATATTTCATCTACTATTGTATCTTTTTGCATATCGGTATGTAAATAAACATCACTGCCATATTCAAAAAATTCCCATAAAACACCAATAGTCATAGAAAAACAAAAGCCTACAAAAGCAACAAAGAAAGGTGATAAGTTCAAATGAAACTTTTCAGTCCTATTTAAAATATCAATTAATGAAAAACCAATCGCTGCACATAAGAAACCATTTATGGTATGTAATATAGTATCCCAATGTTTAAATATATTGAAAAAATTTTGCATCTCTCCTAAAATTTCAGCAGCAAAAATAAATAAAAATATTACTATTTCTAAAGTCTCTGGCATTTCTATATTAAATTTGTTTTCAATAATTCCCGGTACTAATAATAATATAAGGGTTAAAATACAAAAAAATGCATGCTCATAGTTTCCACGAATTAATTGTAATACTAATGTTACTAATATTAAAAATCTTAAAACAACATATACAACAAATGCTTTTTTATGTTTTTTTATTTCTTTTGTAATTTCTTTAAAAAATTGTCTTTTTTTTCTTTTTGGCATACTGTCACCACCCTATTACAATTATATCAAAGAATTAATTTTTTAACAAATTTTGTTTTTTTAATTTAATAAAAAAAAGCCAAGTAACTTGACTCTATTATTTAAAACTGGTCGAGAAGACAGGATTTGAACCTGCAACCCCTTGGTCCCAAACCAAGTGCACTACCAAATTGTGCTACTTCTCGATTCTAAAAATGGTACGCCCAAAGGGATTCGAACCCCCAACCTCTAGATCCGTAGTCTAGCGCTCTATCCAGTTGAGCTATGGGCGCAGAATTTCCTAGTGCATTATCATTATATTACACAATTTAGAAAATTGCAACCATTTTTAATAATTTTGAAAACCTTATTATACACCTAAAGTGATGTGTTTTTTCTTTAAAATATATTTTCTTAACCAATCAACAGGAAAAACAGTTAATGCTAAGACAAAAGATAAAATTAATTCATTTAACTCTAAGCCAAAGGTTCGAAAAATATCTCCCCCATTATAAATAATATAAATTTGGGCTAAAAATATGAAAGCGAATATTCCTACAAAAACTTTATTTTTCTTTAAATTCGCAAATACATTTATTCTTGAAGTTCTTGCATTAAAGGCATTAAATATTCCCATAAATATAAACATAGCAAAATACGCGGTCATTAAATATGCATCATTTTTTCCCACTCTAACAAAATTTCTAAATAAAGGTAATTTTAAAAATAATATACAAACAATTGCACAATATAATCCTGTCCAAATAATTTCACTATACATATATTTATTAATAATTGGAGTGTTTTTCTTTTTTGGTGGCTCCATCATATATTCTTCTAAAGGTGGTTCATAAGAAAATGCTATTCCTGAAAATGTATCCATAATCATATTTAACCATAACATTTGAACAATAGTTATTGGTGTTGCAATTCCTATTAAAGCACCAACTATTGATAAAATTAAAGCACATGTATTTACTGTTAACTGATATATTATAAATTTACGAATGCTTTTAAATATAGTTCTACCATATAATATAGCTTTACTAATAGATAATATATTATCATCAAGTATAACTATATCAGCGGCTTCTTTAGCAACATCTGTGCCACTTCCCATGGCAAAACCTACATTGGCTTTTTTTAAAGCTGGAGCATCATTTACACCATCACCAGTCATACCTACAACTAATGACATATCTTCAATAATATTTACTAATCTACTTTTATCTTGTGGTAAAGCTCTAGCAATAACTCTAATATCTTTTAATTTGGTTTTTACTTCTACATCACTCATTTTAGCAAGATCACTACTAGTTAAAACAATTTGTTTATCATCAGTGATTAAACCAACCTCTTTAGCAATAGATGTCGCAGTATCTATGCCATCCCCCGTTATCATTATAGGTTGTATTCCAGCATTTTTAATTATTCTAATTCCCTCATAAGCTTCTTTTCTTAATTCATCTTTTATATTAACAAAACCTAAAAATGTTAAATTATTAATGTCTTTTCCATAAGCAAACACTAATACTCTACCAGATTTTTTAGTATATTCATCTATTTTTCTTTTAATTATAGAAGTAGTAAATAATTTACTTTCTTTATTATTACTATTTAAAATATTTTTACATTTAGGTAGTATTACTTCCATTGCACCTTTAATTAAAATTGTACCATCATTAAGAGTAATACTACTATATTTTTTTGAGCTATCAAAAACTTCTTTTTTAATAATATTTACATTTATATTACTATCTATATCTATATATTCTAGTATTGCTCTATCAGTTGAATTACTACCAATTATTTTATTATCACTTATCATACTTGCATTATTATAAAATAATGATTTATATACTATTTCATAAATTGGATACTTTTTTAAATTTTTAAAATCTTTAATAATTTTAAAATCCCCACTAACAAATTCCGTTACTTTAAGTGTTCCTGTTGTAAGAGTTCCCGTTTTATCAGTAAGTAAAACATTTAAACTTCCAGCTGTTTCAATTCCAACCAATTTTCGAACCAAAACATTATCCTTTAACATTTTTTTCATATTGCTAGATAATACTAAAGTTATCATCATAGGCAATCCTTCTGGAACTGCAACCACAATGATTGTTACAGAAAGAGTCAAAGCATATAACAAATGATTAAAAACTACTGGAAAGTCTGTAATAGTTGCAAGTATTAAATCAGAATCAAAATTATTTGCTAAAACAATATTGGCAAATAAATAAGACAAACTTGCAAGTATTGCTCCAATATAACCTATTTTACTAATAGTTTTAGCTAGCCCACGCAATTTTAATCTTAAAGGACTTTCTGGTATTTCTTCTTGTAACTCTTGTGATATTTTACCAATTATAGTATTATCTCCAACTAATAAAACTTCCATTTTAGCTTCACCGCTATATACAACAGAACCTCGATATACTTCATTATTAATTACTTTTTTAGCTTCTTTTGACTCACCATTTAAAGCTGATTCATCAACTCTTAAATTACCACTTATTAATTTTCCATCAGCAGGTACTTTATCTCCACTATTTAAAATTACTATATCCCCAACTACTATTTCTCCAATAGGTATTACAACAATTTTTCTATTTCTTATTACTTTTGCCTTACCTTTAATCGCTTCTTCTTGCAAACGATTAAAAGCCTTCTCCGATCCATATTCAGATATTGTAGATATAAAAGTTGCTAAAATAATTGCAATAAATATTCCAATTGTTTCATACCAATCAAAATGTCTAAATAAAACTATTACTTTAATTGCTAAGGCTATTAGTAATATTTTTATTATTGGATCTGCAAAAGATTCAATTAACATGTGCCAAAAAGTATTCTTTTTTATTTTGGTTATTTCATTTGTTCCATATTCTAATCTACTTTTTTCTACTTCTTTATCACTAAGTCCCATATGCTTGTCCTCCCAAAACAAGTATATGAATCAAAATTAAAAAAATGTAAAAACTAGAACTATTTAAATTATCTATTAAAATATTAGAACAAAACAAAAGTTGTATTTGTATTAAAAATATCACTTTAAAATAAATATATTTTATAAAAAAATTTTTTAAATTTTGATTATTATCACTTAAAGAACTAACATTAATATAATGTAAATTTTTCTACAATAATTACCTTATTATATATTAAGTTTTATTTGCTATCCTTGACGATTACAATCCTTTGGAACTGCAACCACAATATCATATTATTATAATTTTAAATTATTATTTAAAATTTTTATAATGCTATTGGCAATTTTTGGGCAGTTGCCCTATGATAATTACATTTATGGTTTACAAAATCAACTTTTAGTGGTATAGTATTAGTGTATTAAATGAGGAAAACCTCATATAATAATATTAATCTACTATTGTAGATGTTCTCGCTTGTGAATGGTGCGAGCAATAAATTATTTCACATCGTGGATGTTCTCGCTTGTGAATGGTGCGAGCAATAAATTATTTCACATTGTAAATTAAAAGAGTATCTTTAGGTACTCTTTTTTGATATAATTATTTAGAGAGGTGATTATACTTGACAAAAAAGAAGGTTCAAACTGGATACTTATATCATATTTCATCGGATTTTTTAAAATTAGTTGATGATCCTAATTTACAAATAAACCATATGGGAAATCGTAGTAGACCTTCATATTTTGTTATTAAAGATAATGATATATTATGGTTTATTCCCTTAAGTAGTAAAGTTGATAAATATAAAAAAGAATATGATAAAAAAATTAAAAAATATGGCAAATGTAATACAATTTTAATAAGAAATATCGCTAATAAACCAAGTGCTATTTTAATTCAAAATGCTTTTCCAACTATTGAAAAATATTTAGCTCATTCCCATACTGTTAATGGCATTCCATATCGTGTTCCAACTGGTATTCAAAAAGAAATAGAAGCTAACTTTTATGAAGTTATGCATTTAAAAAAAGAAGGAATTAACTTATTCTTTACTGATATAGATAAAATTAAAGAAATAATAACTAAAGAATTGAAAAATTCTAAAACTGACTTTTAATTATAATTTATCATTTTATAAAATTTTTTTGTATAGTTAAAATGAATAAAATAAGGCTTTAAATCTTAACAACGATGAAAGGCAACTAAGAAATGGTTGCCTTTTTGCTTTTTTTAATAATTTGGGAAAAAGAAAGTAAAATGAACGAAAAAAAGAATAATTCTATTAAATTTTTGTGAAAAAACATTCGTTAAATTAATAGTAATGTTATTAAATACTCTTGTATTTCAATTAAATAAGACTATATTGTATATTTTCTTAAAATAAAATGCAATTAATTAAATTTAAATATCACAAATTATCTTATTAATTTAATAATATCAGTTTTTAAATATTTATTTAATGGAATATTAATAATTATATAAAAGTAAAATACTAAAACTAAAATAAATAATAATATATAAAAAACACTAATAAATAAATTAAAATCATATAATATTAATAAAACTAAACAAATAATTAAATAAAGAATAACTGATATAACTAAAGATATAATAAAGTCTTTAATATATCTTAAAGTCATAAATAAACTTATGTCATCTTTACTATAATGAAATAATTGTAAATAACCTATTTCTTTTCTTTGATAAAATAATTCCATACTAATTTGATTAATTAAGAAAATTAATGTTAATATTAAAATTACTACTACAATTAATAGACTAGTCTGCGTAATACTATTAACATTTGTACTTATACTACTAATTTCACTTTCATATTGTAAAAAAGCAAAACTATTAACTACCATACCCTCACTTACTAATTCATTATTATATAAATCTAGTATATACTCTGGCTTTATATTAATCATTATCTTATCATCTTTATCAATATAACCAAATGTTTCAAGTTCGCTACTATACATAAATATCGCTGGCATCATTCCAACAAAATTATTATATATTTCAATATAACTATAATTAACATTATAAATAAGTGGAAAATTATCAGCATTATTACTAATTATACCAACTATTTTATATTCTTTATCATTAATATTTATTGTTGTATTAAGCATTTCTTTTACATTTTTTCCCACTTCATTAGCATAAACATAATTTATTAATACTTCATTATTATTTTTAGGAAATTCTCCTAATTCTATGTAATTTTTTAAATTACTATTTTCATATTCATATAATGGGTATACATTTAAATTATCATCTTTATAAACATAATTAACATAGTAATCACTAATATATTTTGAAAAATCATCTAAATATCTTTTTTCTATATCAATTATATTATATGGTACTTCTTTTAATTTTACTTTAATATATTCATTTTTAAACTTTAGATTAAAAGAAATTGCTAATAAAGATGCCAATAAGAAAACAACTGCAAATATATTAAATATTATATTTTGTTTTTTTACTAATTTTAATCCTTTAAATATATCTTTTTTACCGATGTATTTTTTAATTTTTAATTGACCTTTTTTTACTTCCTTATTTTTTATTATTGTAATTTTACCATAATTAATATTAACAATAACATTTGCTATATCATCATATAAATCTTCATGAGTAGAAATAATTACTATTTTATTACTTATATCTATTTTCTCTAAATATTTAACAAAATTTTTAGAATTATCTTTATCTAAATTAGCACTTGGTTCATCTAAAAGTAATATATTATTATCATTAAGTAATGCTCTTATTAAAGAGACTCTTTCTCTTTCCCCACCACTTATTTCATATGGATACTTATTAATAATATCTAGTATATTAAATTGCTTACATAATTCTATAATTTTATCCTTATTATTTTCAATTAATAATAAATTATCTAATACTGTAATATTTCGATATAATAGACAATTTTGTCTCATATATCCAATACTATTGTGATAATTCATTAAATCATCTTTTTTCATTTTTTTTAAGTCTTGATCATTTATATAAATATTTCCACTATATTCAAAATCTAAACCACTAATTAAATTTAATAAAGTTGTTTTACCAGAGCCACTTTTTCCTTTTAAAATATAAATATTTCCTGGATTAAAGTCTAAATTTATTTTATCTAACACTTTAAAATCAAATGATTTTTCTAAATTTACAAGCCTTATCATAATAAATCATCTTCCTTTTTAACCATATCAATCCAAGAATATTTTTTTAAATTAATATACTCAAATATTGAATAAAATATTGCAAATATTAAAACTACCATAACTATTATTCCTAAATATTTATAATCTACCATAAAAAGATCAAAGACACATACATTATAATATATTAATAATTTATTTAATATAACTGATAAAATAATTGATAAAATAAATGCAAATATACATAAGATAAAACTCCAAATCAATGTTATTAAAGTATTATTTATAAAAATATTTCTCCAACTATAACCTAAATATTTGTAAGTAGCTAATATATAACTATTATATTTACTTGTTATATATTTGGTTTGAAAATAAAACATTAATGCTACCAAAAATGCAAATATAACTAAAGGATAACCATAATATCTAGCTGTCTCAACTACTCTAACAAATTTTACAAATCCATAATTCATATTAATTGTAATTATATTAGGATTATTTGTTTTATAGAAACTATATAAATCTTTAACATTATTAAAATATGCAACTTGATATGCACTTCCTTCTAGTTCATTATAACCCAAAATTCCATCATAACGATATTTTTCAGTATATTTACTATTTAAATATTCTTGTTTATTATATTCAATTGATTCAAATAAAGATCTAAAATATACATCATCATTTAAATCTTTAAATATTCCAACTATTCTAAATGTTTCTTTTTTATCTTGCAATTTAATTACATAATCTTGACCTATTAATGTTTTTATATCATCTGTTAATGTTTGAGCAAGTTCAACTCCTAATATAATATCAAGTTCATCTTCATAATATGTTCCATATAACATATAATCATCAGCATTAGGTAATAAAGATTTATCAAATGGTAATGTTTTAGCTAGAATATTATAATCCACTTGTTCAATCACTCCATCACTAATTATTTGACCTGTTACTACATTACTACTATAAGGAAACATATTATATATCCCATTATATTCTTCTATTATACTTTCACAATAATCATTAGTATTAATATCACATCTATATTTTACAAAATTAATATTATACTTATTTAATAATCCTTGTTCTATTTTTTTAT
>CASEYV010000022.1 GCA_949292245.1 uncultured bacterium | reverse complement strand
TATAGTAATGTTTAGTGTTCTAATATTATCAGTAGTAATTTATATTTGTATACCTAAAACAAAAGAAGAAGAAAGTAATAAAACAAAACCAAATGTAAACACAAATGGATTTTTAACTTTAATGTTAGAACAAGATGATGGAACTTATCAAAAATCTTCTGCTAGTACATGGCCGGGGAATGGTTATGCTTTTAATAATGAACTATCTGGTTGTGAAAGAGGTGGAGAATTAGTATATGATAGAGAACTTTTCTCCTTCTTCTAACATTGTAGTAATAAATATACCATAACCATTACTTGGATTATCTATAACTACATGGGTTACAGCTCCTATAATTTTATTATTTTGAATAATTGGTGAACCACTCATACCTTGAACAACACCACCAGTTTTATCCAATAAATCTTCATCAATAATTTTAAAATTAATATTTTTTATATCAGAACTTTCATTAATACCAGTTATATTTATATCATATTGTTTAATTTCTTCGCCATTTAAAACAGTTTCAATATAAGCTTTACCAATTTTAATTTCATTTGGCTCAGCAACTTCTATTAAATCTTTTTGAGGTAGCATTGCATCATATATACCATAAATACCAACGTTGGTATTTTTTATAATTCTACCATAAGTGGTATCATAATAAAATTTAGCATTTTTACTTCCAATATAATTTCTAAATATTATACCACTTTTAATTTCTACAGTACTTTTAGTATTTGATTCAACAATTTCATGACCTAAAGCTCCAAAAACTTTTGTTTCTGGATCGATATATGATAATGTTCCAATCCCTGTAATAGAATCTTTTACATATAATCCAGTTTTATAGATATTATCATCTTTAACTAATTCTAAATTAGTAGTTTTAATTTTACCATTACGATTATAAGTAATTTTTACTTCGGATTTACTAATATTATCTTCAATTACATCTGTTAGATCATCTACAGTATAAACATCAATATTATTAACTTTAGTGATATAATCTCCAGGTTTTAATTCAGGATTACCTTTATTATATTTGCCATTTATTTGATAAAAACCAATAACCATAATTCCTTTACTATTTATTTCAATTCCTAATGTTTCACCACCAGGAATTATAAAATCTGAATATGCAAATACATTAATAGGAACTAATAATAACAACGATATTATAAATATTTTTAATTTTTTCACATAATCACCATTCCATAATTATTATGGATATAGTATGAAAATATAATAAACCAATAATTGGTTGCTACCAAAAATAGGCAATTTATTGTATAATAGTAAAAGAAAGAAGTGTGTATATGAAATTTATAGTAAGTAAAGACTTTTTTGAAAAAGTAGATAATGCTGTTTTTGGAGTAATTATTGCAAGAGGCATAAATAATCATGAAAAACATGAATTTATTGATGAATTATTGAAAACAAGCATTAAAGATTGTCAAAAATATTATGAAGGAAAAGTAATAAAAGAAAGTGTGCCAATAACATATTATCGTGATGCATTTAGAAAATTAGATATTAATCCAAATAAATATATGTGTTCTATTGAAGCATTAGTTACAAGAACAGTTAAAAAAGGAGAAATGCCAAATATTAACTCATTAGTAGATTTAGGTAATGCTTTATCATTAAAATACAATATTCCATTAGGAATTCATGATATTGATAAATTTAGTGGCAATATAGAAATAAGAAAAGCTAATGGTACAGAAGATTTTATTCCCTTTGGTGGAGAAGGTATAGAACACCCAGATAAAGATGAAATAATTTATGTAAGTGGTAAGGATGTTAAAACAAGAAGATGGACATGGCGTCAGGGAGAAAATAGTAAAATTACTAATGACACAACAAATGTATTTATACCACTAGATGCTTTTATAGAAAATAAAGAAGATATGTTAAAATTACAAGTTGAATTTGTAGATATATTAAAAAGCAAATTAAATGCTGAAGTGTTAGTTGGATTAGTTGATAAAAATAATAATGAATATGAATTTTAGTAATTGATTTTAATATTATTAAATGATAAAATATAAACCTATATGGAGGTTTTATGGATAGTTTAATAAGCCAGCATTTTAAAGATAAATATGAAATGTATCAAGAAAATATACAGGAAATAGATTTATTAGAAAAAGATAAAGCAAGATTAACATCTAGAATTTGTGGTTATAGTGATTTAAC
The DNA here is from genome assembly GCA_949292245.1 of uncultured bacterium. GTDB lineage: Bacteria > Bacillota_I > Bacilli_A > RF39 > UBA660 > Onthocola_B. Next base: position 13,356 of record CASEYV010000022.1, on the reverse strand, counting down.
TAAAAAAAAGAAAAAAATTAGAATAGCATTAGCATTTACCTTAACTTTAGGAATAGGTTTTGGTATAACTAGTTATCTTGTAAACAGAAAAATTCAAACAAAACATTATTTTAAAACAGAAAAGGAGTTAGTTACAGAAGATACTGTTATACCTTTAGATTCTGATTATATGCCATATCTAGAAGATGGAAAAAGAGTAGATATTATAGAATATGAACCATGGGAAGAGATATCTAATGATAAATTTTTAACTTTTGGGGAAGATTTTTCTCCTCAATATGAAAGAGATATTGTTTGTTATGAAAATGTAAAATTTGATGAAAACAGTGATTATTCATCTATTGATTTATCGGAATATGAAAAAAAATTAATTGATACGATAAGTACATATATAAAGCCAGAAAGTGACGATGTTAAAAGATTTATAGTAAATTATTATCAAGATAATTATAGCGATGCTATTAAGGTATGGGAATCTTCTAATATAACAGGATTATTTGTAATATTATTAATTATTGATTTATTTGGAACAGGATATTTATCACTACATTTTGTAAATAGACTAATTAATCTAAGTAGGGATAAAAAAATATATGAAAGATTAATACAAGAATTAAATGATTTATTAATAAATTTAAAAGAATTAAATTTATCGCTCGAAGAAGTAAAATTGGATTTAGTTAATTTATTTGAAAAATATGGAGATAATTTACAAGATGAAAATATTAGAAGTGTATGTTTTAAACTATTAAGGGAGAAAAGTGAATAATATGATTTATAATAGATATAAAAAAAACGCTTAATAAATTATAGGGGGAATCATGAGTAATATTGAAAGAATATATAAAGAAATTATAGCAGAAATTAGATCAAGAATTGAAAGTTACAAAGAAAATGGATTGCCATTTATAGAATTAGAAAATATTTTAAATAGCACTATTAGTAACTGTGAAAACGAATGTGCTCAAGTAAAAAGTGAATTTTTCCAAGAAGATTTAAAAGATGCGGTTTATAAAAAGTATTATGATGTTTTATATAATGTAATGGTAAATAATGCAGGTGAATGGAATACATTTATGTTTATAACTTTTGCAAAATATATTAATAAAATTGATATAACTGAAAGTTTAGATGAATTTGTTCAAGATGCAATAAATTATCTTAGAAAAATTAGTGACATCAGTGACTTAGGGAAAAATATTAATTTTGTATTTGAAAGTTTATTAACATTAATTATTGAAGAATTTAGTTTAAAAGGCAGTTCAGAATTATTAAAATATATAAAACAATCATCAGAATTAAGTTATTATTTAAATAGAGCAGCTAGTAAAAAAGCAAAACTTATTCAAGATAGAAATATATCAATTATTGTTAATAGAGAATCTTCCGAAGGTGAAATTTTTCCATATTTAGAAGAAGATTTACTTAAAATTTTAGCAAGAGAATTAAGAGATCAAAAAATAGTAAAAAAAGTTACAAATAATGTAAAAGCTTTAGAAGAAAAACTGGCAAAAAAGGATGAAGAAATAAAATCAACAAATTATAAGATTATTGGTATAAAGAAAAAAGAACTTGTAGCAAAACAACATTTGAAAAAGGGTTTGTTAAATTTATTTTGTTCTATTGGAGTTTTAAGTGGAGTTATAGGTATTGGTTGGGGATTATATAAACCATTTCATAAAGTAAGCTTATATGATACTTGTATTACAACGTATGATAAAGATGGCAATATAACTACAGAAAGTGATCAATTACCATTATATAACGATGGAGATGCAACATATGTATATGAATATGATACTTGGGGGAAAAAGTTCACTAGATATTCTAATTTTAGTAGAAATGTTAAAGAATATGATGTAAGTCATATAAGTTATGAAGATTTAGCAAATTATTTGTTGCTGGATTTAGAGAAATTGGGAATAAAAAGTCAAAGTTATTCAGAAAGAAAAGAAGCCTTATCACCAGAAGACTTGTATAGTGAAAAATATTATGAAGTAAAGAAATATACACAAGATTTAAGTGAGGAAAATATACATGTTATATATCCAAGTGCTTTAAATGAAAATGCTAAAGACCATAATGAATATGAATTTACATATTTTTTAATATGTTTATTTGTTTTAACTATTGGATCATGTTTATTTTTTTGTACATTTTATGATAGTTTAGAATATTTAAACTATTACAAGAAAAAAATTAATTCAAAAGAAGCAAAAGAAGATTTGTTAAATTTATTAAATGAATATAAAAAAGCAAACATGGAAGTCGAAGAAATTAAAGATAAATTATGGGAATTTTATAATAAATATTGTTTTTTATTAGAAATGTCAGAGTTTAAAAGTACTTATTTAAGATTAGTTAGAGAAAAAGAAGAAAGTGAAAAAATATAAGGATATATTTTTAATTAGTAATGGAGAGAAATGAATAATATGAATTATGATTTAGAAGCAAAAAGAAAAATTAAAAAATTAGAAAGCGAAAATGAAAAAATAAATAATATTAATCAACAAGGTGAAGAATTACAAAAAGAAGCTGAATACGTAAATAATTTAGAATTTAAAATTAGAAAGCAAATTGCCGCGATTGGAGCAACAATTTCATTAGGAGTATGTTTTGGTATTTTGTGTCATTCAATAGCAGCTAAAATAGATGAACAACAATATACTGATATTTCTACAAAAAATGCAGTTAGCTATGAAACTCTAGAAACTAATTTAGAAACGTTGCGGGTTGGTGCTGAAGAATTAGAATTAGATTATAGTGAAAATAACTCAAATTTTAGCAATTTAAGTGATTTTATCAATGAAGATGGTACAATCAATACAAAAAGAATATTAGTCTCAATTTATACAATTGATTTTTGTACAGTATTTTTTATTATCATAGGTATTTTAGAAAGTATTAAAAAGACAAAAATGGAATTAGCAGAACATGAAAGTTTAAAAGTATTGGAAGAAAGAATACATTTAATAAAACAAGAATACGATAATAAATTAAGAGAAATAGAGGAATTAAAAAATGATTTAATACAATTCATAATGGAGTATAATGATAGTATAATAGATAAAACAATAATTAGTGAATCAGTAAAATTAATTAGAACATGTAATTAATTTTAAAAAGAAAGGAGAAAATATGAATTATACAATATTAGTTAATAAAAATAATTTATTAAGTAGTGATTTTGTGCCAGAAGATTTGGTAACTACTGATAATAATGAAAACAATTTTCATAACTATCGTGATCCAAATTTTAAACCAATGATTTGTGCAAGTATTTTACCATATTTTAAAACTATGCAACAAGCTGCTTTAAATGCAGGATTAAAAGAAATTATTGTAGATAGTGGCTATCGTCCTTATGAATATCAAAAAGTAGTATTTGATAGATTTGTTGATGAAGTGGGATATGAAGAAGCATGTAAAAAAGTTGCTTTACCGGGTTCAAGTGAACATCAAACTGGTTTAGCGTTTGATATAGCATATATGAAAAATGGTGAATATCAAGAAAAAACTAGTGATGAAGATCCAGAAATAATATGGTTAAAAGAAAATTCATATAAATATGGTTTTATTTTAAGATATCCATTAGGAAAAGAAAAAATAACTGGTTATAGTTATGAAAGATGGCATTATCGTTTTGTTGGTATAGAACTTGCTACAACATTATATGAAGAAGGTTTAACTTTAGAAGAATATTATGAAAGATTAAAGGGGCAACCATTAGTAAGAAAAACAAAAGAAGACTAATTATGTGTCTTCTTTTATAATGTTTCAATTTCATTAATTGTATTATTTATTTCCAAAATTTCTTCAGCAGTATTAAGTTGAGGTTTACCAATTAAAGCCGCTTTAATATCTGTTTCATCTTCTCCAAAGTCATCATCAACATCGATAACTCTTAATATTTCATCAATGCTAGTGATACCAGCAACTACTTTTTCTAAACCATCTTTTAGTAAACTAGTGACATGTTTATCATAAACTAAATGCCTTAATTCATTTTTTCTAATATTATTAGTTATAGCATCTCTAATTTCTTGATTAATAATTAATACTTCATGTAAAGCAGTTCTTCCAGTATAACCATTAATACATTCACTACAACCATTTGCAGTATAAATAGTATCAACATCCTTATTTAAAACTTTTTTAAAAAGTTCTTTTTCATAATTAGTAGTAGGGCGAGTGCTTCGACATTTAGGACATAGTTTCTTTACTAATCTTTGTGCAATTATACCAGTTAATGCACTACCTAATAAATATCTTTCGACTTCCATATCAAGTAATCTTTCAATAGTATTTAGTGAATTATTGGTATGGATTGTAGATAAAACAAGATGCCCAGTAATAGAAGCTCTAACAGCTATTCTAGCAGTTTCATCATCACGAATTTCACCAATCATTATTATATCGGGGTCTTGTCTTAAGATACTTCTTAAAGTATTACCAAAAGTAAGTCCAATATCACTCATAACTTGAACTTGATTTATTCCAGGAATTTTCATTTCTACTGGGTCTTCAACAGTAATAATATTTTTAGATACAGTATTTAATATTTGTAACATAGCATAAACAGTAGTTGATTTACCGGTACCAGTAGCACCAGAAGTTAAAATAATACCATTTGGCATTTTTAATAATTTGTTTATTTTTTCTAAGTTTTCATCAGATAAACCTAAATTTTCTAAACCACTATTACTCATTGAGTAATTTAAAATACGAATAACTATTTTTTCCCCATCAATAATTGGCAATGAAGAAACCCGAAGATCTAATTCTTCAGTATTTGCAATATTTTTAATTGCACCATCTTGAGGTAATCTTGTTTCAGTGATATTCATTCCAGAAATAATTTTAATTCTCGTTAAAAGATTTTTCTTAACAAAATTAGGTACTTTAGCGTATTCTAAAAGTTCCCCATCTATTCTAATGCGGACATTTAGCTCATCTTCTGTTGGGTCAAAGTGAATATCAGATGCTTTTTTATTTATGGCATCAATAATCATTTCATTTACAACATCAACAACAGGTTTATTTTCGTAATCAAAATCTCTAAACATCTTGTATCACACATACCCTTTATACTATAAATTATTATACACTATTAATTAATTTTTAACAATATCTAATTTTAGTATATTAAAATTTTTTTAATTATGATAAAATATTTATGGAGGATTAAATGACTATAGGAATTGATTTAGATGATACATTAATAGATACTTCAAAAACCGCAAATAAATATTTAAAAGAATTTATTAGTGATGAAAATATAGTAGATTATCACAAATTAAGTAAAAAAAATTATAATAAATTTTTAAAAAAATATTTATATAATATTCAAAAAGAATCTTCCATAAAAACTAATGCTGCTGAAGTAATTAATTATTTAAAGGGTAAAAATATTAAAATAGTTATAATTACAGCAAGGGGGTCAAGAAAATTTTTAAAATCTAAAGAAATTACTGAAGATTTTTTAAAAACAAATAATATTATTTATGATAAAATAGTATATAATCAAAATCATAAATATAAAGCTTGTCAAAAAGAAAAAGTGGATTTATTTATTGATGATAAGGAGTGGGTTTTAGATGAGATTAAAAATTGTGGAATTAAAACTTTAAAATTTTTAGTAAATGATGAAGAAAGCAAACACGATATAGTTAAAAATTGGCAAGAAGTTAAAGATTACATAATAAACATGGTTGGGGAGGTTAAAAATGAGTAGAATAATTGATAGCAACATAAAAGAAGAAGATGTTTTTGAAAAAAATATTAGACCAGATAATTTAGAAGAATATGTCGGTCAAGACAAGATTAAAGAAAACCTAAGAATCTTTATTAAAGCTGCAAAGATGCGCAATGAACCATTAGATCATGTTTTATTATATGGTCCACCAGGTTTAGGAAAAACAACACTAGCTCACATAATTGCTAATGAAATGGGTTCAAATATCAAAACTGCAACAGGCCCATCAATTGAAAAAAGTGGTGACTTAGCGGCGATACTTTCTACCTTAGAAGTTGGAGATGTATTATTTATTGATGAAATTCATAGAATACCATCATTTATAGAAGAAATATTATATTCTGCCATGGAAGATTTCACAATTAATATTGTAATTGGAGCCGAAGGTAAAAGCCGTAGTGTAAAAATTGATTTGCCACCATTTACATTAGTTGGGGCAACAACTAGAGCTGGAGATTTATCAAGTCCTTTAAGAGATCGTTTTGGAATAGTAAATAAATTAGAATATTATTCCGATATTGAATTAGGGGACATTGTAAAAAGAACAAGTCGTGTACTAGATATGAACATTGATGATGATGCAGCAGTAGAACTTGCCAAAAGAAGTCGTAAAACTCCTAGAATAGCGAATAGATTATTTAAAAGAGTTCGAGATTTTGCTTTAGTTGAAGGAACTGGCAAAATCGATTTAGATATAACATTAAAAGCTCTTGAACGTTTAAATGTCGATAAATATGGCTTAGATAATATTGATATAGAATACCTAGAAGCATTAATAAATAAGTTTAATGGCGGACCAGTAGGTGTTGAAACAATATCTACAGCAATCGGTGAAGAAATAACAACTATTGAAGATGTAGTAGAACCATTTTTATTACAAGAAGGATTTATAAAAAGAACTAGAAGTGGTAGAGTAGCAACTGAAAAAACCTATGAACATTTAGGTATCACTCATAACCAAAGTTTATTTGAAAGTGGGGGATTATTTTGATATTAGATGGAAAATTAGTAAGAGAAGAAATACTAAATAAAATTAAAGAAAAAATTAAAACTGAAGCATTAGATATAAAACTTGCAATTATTTTAGTTGGTGATGATGAAGCAAGTAAGATATATATAAAAAACAAAGAAAAATACTGTAATTTAGTAGGAATTAAAACAACCAAGTATACATTTGCTAGTAATACAAAAGAAGATGAAATTATTGAATTAATTCAAAAACTTAATAATGATGCGTCAGTAACTGGTATAATTTTACAAAGTCCCGTACCAAAACAAATAGATTTTGACAAAGTGACAAATTTAATAGATCCAAATAAAGATGTCGATGGATTTACTAAAGAAAATATTTATAATTTATACTTAGGAAGAAAAACAATTTTACCGTGTACAGTTAAAGGAATAATTAAATTATTAGAGTATTATAACATTCCTATCGAAGGACAAGATATAGTAATTATAGGTAGAGGTAATATTGTAGGTCATCCACTTAGTTTAGCATTACAAAACAAAAATGCTACTGTTACGGTTTTACATACACATACAAAAGATTTAGAAAAATTTACTAAAGAAGCAGACATACTGATAAGTGCTGCAGGGTGTGCTCATTTAGTTAAAAGTTATATGGTTAAGAAAAATACAGTAGTAATTGATGTTGGAGTCTCCCGCAAGGGTGATAAGATAGTTGGTGATGTAGATTTTGAAAATGTAAAAGATATTGCAGCTGCTATAACTCCAAATCCAGGTGGTGTTGGACCTATGACAGTTGCAATGATTATAGATAATTTAGTTGAATTAAAGGAGAGAAGTAAAAATGGATAAGATTTTAGAAAACGCTTTAAGAAAAGAAAGGGAAAGACAAGAAAACAACATTGAATTAATAGCATCAGAAAATTATGTATCAAACGATGTATTAAAATTACAAGGAAGTATATTAACTAACAAATATGCTGAAGGATACCCAGCAAAAAGGTATTATGGGGGATGTGAATACATAGATATATTTGAAGATACAGCAAGAGATTATGCAAAGAAACTATTCGGGGCAAAATTTGCCAATGTTCAACCACATTCAGGTTCAAGTGCAAATATGGCTGTATATCGAGCATTACTTAATCATGGTGATAAAGTAATGGGTATGAATTTATCTAATGGTGGACATTTAACTCATGGACACAAACTTTCATTTAGTGGAATTGATTATGAAATAGTAGATTATGATGTTAATCCAGAAACTGAAGAAATAGATTATGAACTTTTAAGAGAAAAAGCCTTAAAAGAAAAGCCAAAAATGATAATAGCAGGAGCAAGTGCATATTCTAGAATAATTGATTTTGCTAAATTTAGAAGCATTGCTGATGAAGTTGGAGCATATCTTTTTGTAGATATGGCACACATTGCAGGCTTAGTTGCTGCAGGATTACATCCATCACCAGTACCATATGCAGATGTTGTAACAACAACTACTCATAAAACATTACGTGGACCTCGTGGAGGATTAATATTAACTAACAATGAAGAAATTGCTAAAAAGATTGACAAAATTGTATTTCCAGGAATACAAGGCGGTCCATTAATGCATATAATTGCTGCCAAGGCTGAATGTTTTTATGAAGCTTTACAACCGGAATTTAAAGAATATCAAATCCAAGTATTAAAAAATATAAAAGCATTATCAGAAACTTTACAAGAAGAAGGATTTCATATAGTATCAAATGGAACAGATAATCATTTAATATTAGTTGATGTAAAAACTACCTGTGGTATTAGTGGTAAAGATGCTCAAAATTTACTTGATACAATACATATTACAGTAAATAAAAATACCATACCAAATGATACAGAAAGTCCAATGGTAACTAGTGGAATAAGATTAGGTTCACCTGCTATGACTTCTCGTGGTTTAAAAGAAGAAGATTTTATACATATTGGTAAAATTATATCAAGAGCATTAAAAAATCATGACAATGAAGAAGTACTAAAAGAATTAGATAAAGAAGTACTAGATATTACAAGTAAATATCCATTATGGTATTAAGGAGAAAATATGTCAAAGTGGGATAAAGATTATATAAAGCTATGTAAAACAATTTTAGAAAAAGGTATAGAAGTTGAAAATAGGACTGGTATAAATACTATAAAAATACCAAGTTATCATCTACAATTTGATTTACAAAAAGAGTTTCCATGTTTAACAACTAAACAATTATATTTTCGTCAAGCAATATTAGAGATGCTATGGATATACCAAGCAAAATCTAATGATGTAAGATGGTTACAAGAAAGAAATGTTCATATTTGGGATGAATGGGAAATAGATGATGAAGGATATTGGTATGCTACCCAAAATGTTTTAGAAAATAATAAACTAGTAAAAAAAGAAGTAAAAAAGAATTTTGGAAAAGAATATGCACATACAATAGGTACAGCATATGGATATATAGTTAATAAATTTAATTTTACAGATAAAATAATTAATACCATAAAAAATAATCCCACCGATAGAAGATTAGTAATTTCATTATGGCAAGATGATTATTTAGAAACAGCAGTATTACCAAGTTGTGTTTGGTCAACTGAATGGGATGTTTCAGATGGTTATTTAAACATGTGGGTTCACCAAAGAAGTTGTGATGTTCCTTTAGGATTACCTTTTAATGTTACACAATATTCGGTATTATTATGTATGATCGCCCGAGTATGTGGTTTAAAGCCTGGAAAAATTGATTATAGTATAAAAGATGCTCATATATATATAAATCAAATTGATGGGATAAAAGAACAAATTAAAAGATTTGATGAAATTGGAGATTTAAAAGCCCCAACATTATGGCTAAATCCTGAAATTAAAGACTTTTATGATTTTGACAATTCTAAAGACTTAAAAGATATAAAAATTGAAAATTATAATCACTTAGGTCCAATTAAATTTCCAATAGCTCAATAAGGAAGTGATAAAATGATTAGTATAATAGCAGCAATAGGTAAAAATAACGAATTAGGTAAAGATAATAATTTGATATGGCATATAAAAGATGATTTAATTAATTTTAAAAACTTAACAATGAATAAAAAAATTGTTATGGGAGCTAGTACTTACAAATCATTACCAAAAAAACTTGAAGGAAGAAAGTATATTATATTATCAAGTAAACTAACTGATGTGAGTGATGCAAAAATATATAAAGATTTTAATAAATTATTAGAATATATAAAATCATTAGATGAAGAAGTAATGATTATTGGAGGAGCAAGTATTTATAAATTATTTTTACCATATGCTGATAGATTATATTTAACTGAAATAGATGCTGAAGAAAAAGATGCCGATGCATATTTTCCAATATTTGATAAAAGCAAGTATAAAAAAAGTATAATTAAAGAAATAAATGAGGGAAATATTAAATATAAATTTGTATTATATGAGAGGTAAGTATGAAAAAAGGAAAATTAATAGTCATTGAAGGAACAGATTGTTCTGGAAAAGAAACACAAGTTAAAAGAGCAGTTGAAGAATATGCCAAAAGGGGTCAAACAATTTATAATTATTGTTATCCAAACTATAATAGTCCAACAGGTAAAATAGTAGGTGGACCTTATTTAGGTAAAACTAGTATATGTGAAGGATGGTTCAGTGAAGGAGCAACAAATGTTGATGCCTTAGTTGCATCTGCTTACTATGCGGCAGATCGACGTTACAACATTGATAAAGTAAAGAAACATTTAGAAAATGGCGATATAGTTTTATTAGATAGATACGTAGAATCAAATATGGCTCATCAAGGTGGCAAAATAAAAGACAAAAATGAAAGATTAAAAATGTACAAAAAACTTGATGATTTAGAATTTGGAATAATGGAATTACCTCGACCTGATGCTGTAATTTTCCTTTATATGCCATATGAATATGCGGCGATATTAAAGAAAAGTCGTAGTGAAAACCTAGATCAACACGAATTAAATATGGAACACTTAAAAAATGCCGAAGCGGCTTATTTAGAATTAACAAAAATATACAATTTTATTAAAATAGATTGTGTAAAAAATGATGTAATTAGAACGATTGATGATATTAATAAAGAACTAGTAAAAAAGATTGAAGGAATAATTAATGATAGATGAATATGATTATTATTTACCACCTGAATTAATTGCTCAAACACCGCTTAAAAATAGAAGTGATTCAAAATTGTTAGTGATGGATAAAAAAACAGGAAAGTTAAAAGAAGATGTATTTAAAAATATAATTGATTATTTAAATCCTGAAGACATACTAGTATTAAATGATACGAAAGTAATACCAGCAAGATTAATTGGCGAAAAAACTGATACTCATGCCATTATTGAATTATTACTATTAAAAAACATTGAGGGCGATATATGGGAATGTTTATCTAAGCCACAAAAAAGATTACATATAGGTACGATTGTATTTTTTGGTGATGGCATTTTAAAAGCTGAGGTTCTTGAAAAAAAAGAAGACGGAATAGTTATTGTTAAAATTTTATATGATGGAATACTTATGGAAATACTGGATAAACTAGGTACAATGCCACTTCCACCATATATACACGAAAAACTAGAAGACCAATCAAGATACCAAACAGTTTATGCAAAGCATATTGGTTCTGCTGCAGCCCCAACCGCAGGATTACATTTTACTAATGAACTACTTGATAAAATTAAAGAAAAAGGAGTAACTTTAGTATATGTTACATTACATGTTGGACTTGGAACATTTAGACCAGTTGAAGTAACAGATATAACAAAACATCATATGCATAGTGAATATTATGTTCTTTCTAAAGAAGCAGCAGAAACTTTAAACAGTGCAAAAGGCAAGATATATGCGGTAGGAACAACTTCAACTAGGGTATTAGAGACTGTTAGGAAAAACAATAAAAAATTTGTTCCATGCAGTGGCAATACTGATATTTTTATTTATCCAGGTTTTGAATTTAAAGCAATAGATGGTTTAATAACCAATTTCCATTTACCAAAAAGCACATTACTAATGTTAGTTTCGGCACTATCAAATAAAGAAAATATTTTAAATGCATATAATTATGCTATAAAACATAATTTTAGGTTTTTTTCTTTTGGTGATGCAATGTTTATTAAATAATAAAAACTATTAAAGCAATTTTGCTTTAATAGTTTATTCTTTTTCTAATTTTTCTAACTTCTTTTTTTGAAGGTAAACTGATGCTTTCAAACATTTCAGAAAAGTCAAAGTCTATTGTTGTTTGATTGTGTTTGTATGCAGAAATAATTAAAGATATGCAATTAATTATTTCTTTATTTGCTTTAATAGAAATAAGAAAATTTAACAAACTTCTAATGCCCATACTTTCTATATATATTTCTATATCAGTTTTATAATAAATACATAATGCACAAATTAATGCTTTTGTTATATCTTCCAATTGTGTTGGCTTAGAAGCTAATTCATAAATACTGTAACATGTTGGTGGAATTTCTAAGGAATCTAATTTGATTCCTAAATCCCAATCTACGAATAAGACATGGTCATCTTTGATTAAAATATTACCATTATGAATATCATTAAATATAAAATATTTATGTATTTCTTGTAATGAATCAAATAGGCTAATGATTACTCTTTTAATATCAATATCTTTTACTTCCTGATACAAATACTCGTTTATATTTGTACTATTATCTACATATGGAATTTCATATCCAAAAATATCTGAATCTTTTAATAAATCAATAGGTAAAACTAAGTTTGGAACATTTTTAAGACTTGCAACATATTGTAAAAATTCAACTCTGCTTGGAATATTATTATAATCACTTTCAAAATTACATACTTTATACAATGTATGTTGAGGACTCCAAAATAATCTTTTTCTAAATCTTTCTAATTTATAAACATCATCGACATTAATATTTATCATAATTTCACCTGTAATGATATATTATAGCATAATATTTTAAAATTATCATAATTATTATTAAGGAGGAGATTTATGAACTTAATAATACCATTTACAAAAGATATTAAATTTACATCAAGTATTAGTGAAATAACAAGCATTTCTTTAGAACATGAGTACACAGTAAATAATGATGAAATACTAGGAAACTTTATATTGAATGGAGACTATAAAACACATGAATTAAGTGTTAATAAAGAACATTTTGAACATGTATTACCATTTAGAGTTGATATTTCATCAAGAATTGATCGTGAGTCAGTTGATTTAGCAATTCAAGATTTTACTTATGAAATAAATGATAATGACACTTTAAAAGTAAATATTGAATATTGTGTTAATGCTTTAGAGTTAAAAGAAGAAAATAAACAAGAAGAAAACAAGCAAGAAGAATTATTTGAAAGAGTAGAAGATGACGATACATTAGAAGACATGTTAGACAATCTAGATGAACCAAGTGATGAAAATCGTAATGTAACTGAAGATGACAAAAAAACAATACTAGAAAGTATTAATGAACAAGATGAATCATTTGTAACATACCATATTCATATAATGCAAGAAAATGATACCATTGATACAATATGCACAAAATATAATACAACAAGTAATATATTAAATGAATACAATGATTTAAGTACA
>CASEYV010000021.1 GCA_949292245.1 uncultured bacterium | reverse complement strand
CAAACCTCCTTGAGTAGTTATGCATATTGTAAACATGGAACAAAAGTTTATCTTGAGGTTCCGATATTGGTAGCATAGACTACATTACGGCATAGACCGATTGATTAGATTGTGACTTAGATCACGTAACAGTTATTATACTGATTTGGCAAACTATTTCAAGTGGAGGTTTGCTTTTTTTATGTTTTCTTCTTGTTAGGTTGCGGACGTAGTCTGCCGTATGATATAATAAAAGACATTTAGAAGGTGATATTGTGTTTAAAAATATAGAGAAAAAGTACAAAAAGAATTTGAGAGAAACTAAATTTAATAAATTTTACTGGATTACATCATTTTTATTAATTTTAAGTTCTTCATTATTAAAAATTCCTAATAATATTAAGCCTTATTTTATTTATTCTTTACTTTTTATGTTCGTTATAGGATATTTTACATTAAATTATATTAGAACTATCAAAAAAATAAATATTAAAGAGAAAATTAATATTATAGAAAAATTAAAAATTTTTACTAACGAAATTGAAAAACAAAGATTTGACAATATCATATCATTATTAAGACAATATAACTTTAGAACTAAAAATGATATAAAATTAGCAATTGATTATTATAATAGTGGGAAACCAATTAAAGTAGAATCAGATTATCTAGGATGGATTGTTTCTATTGCCATAACATTATCGTCCTTTATTGAAATTGCATATAATGAAGAAACTAAATCAATAGATACCACTAAAATATCAGTTATACTTAGTTCAACTCTAGGCATTATAATTGGATTTTTAATACCTATAATCATCTTTAAAATAATGATTAATATAATATTCATTTCAAAGAAAACACTTCGTTCAAACCTAAGCGATGACTTATCTTATATATATTTAAACTTTAATAAATATAAAAATCAATTATCAAAAAAGCAATAATTATTTTACAATAAATCTCTATAAAACTATTAAATTAACTACTTCTCGACAGTATGTCGAGAAGTTAATGATTTTACTTATGCACAACTTGTGAATAAGCTAATATTTACCATAAACTTCCCACCAAGTCGGTGGGAACTTTTTAAAATTACTAAAAATAGTTAATTGAATTATTATATTAATGACTTTGTGCCAATCTACCACAAAGCTAATTAGCAACTAAACTTTCTTATTTTTATTATCTCGCCTTTAAATGTATGAAGTTAGTATAGAACTAACTTCTATGAATCAAATATTATTTAACAAACTGAATTTATAAAAGATTTCAATATTTCTATCTTTATCTATAATTATTTTATCAATGATAGATTGTAATAATTCTCTACTTGGTTTATTAAGATTAATTAATTCTTTAATTTTTTCTTCATACTTTTTAATTTCTTTAGCAGAATCAATTTTCTTTTTATCTATACTTTGTAATTCTTCCAATCTTGCTTTAGATTGATTTAATAATATTTCTGTTTCTCTAGTTAATCTTTTATAGGTATCTTCTGAAATATTACCTTTAAATTTATCATCGTATAACATATCAATTTTAGAATTACATTCTTTAATCTTTTTATTTAGATAATTAATTTCTTCCATATTACTTTCTTTTTTACTATTTTTATCATTAACCAATTTTGCTAATGACTTAATATCTAACTTATCTAAATATTTTTTACAAGTATTTTTTATTGTATCTAGTAATGCTTCTTCTAACTTATCATATGGCATAAAATGTGAATAACATAAATGTCTTCTTGGATCTCTCGAATACCTATTACAATTAACAGTCCAATAATCTTGGTTCTTTCGGTAAGTAACTGTTAAAGTGTTTCCACATTCTTTGCAGTAAATAAGATTTTCAAATAGTCTTTTTTCTCTATTAGATTGTGTTTTAGGTTTTCTTTTAACATTATTCTGTACTTTAAAAAACACTTCTCTACTAACTAAAGGTTCATGAGTATTAGGTACAATTATCCATGCTTCTTTATTAAGTGTTACTTTTTTAGGCGATTTGTATGATAATTTAGTTTGAACATTTTGGACCATATCTCCAGTATACATCTGATTTTTTAATATTTTTTTTACTGATGAAATAGTCCATATCGGATTAACCTTTTGTTTAGAACCTTCTTTTTTCTTATATAGACTTGGTGTAGGGTATTTACAATCATTAAGATAACTTGCTATATCACTTACACTTGTTCCATCATTTGCCATTTCAAATATTTTTTTCACAATAAATGCAGTTTCTGGATTAGGTAATAAATGTCCTTTATCTTCTGAATCTCTCATATATCCAAAACTAGGTTCACTTCCAATAAATTTTCCAATTTCTTTTTTATTTCTTAAAATGGAACGAATTTTTTTAGAATTATCCCTACTAGTCATATCATTAAACACTGATTTAAAAGGTATCATTTCATTACCGACATTATTTAAAAAAGTATCAACTTGATCTAATACAGCGATATATCTAACTTTCTTTAAAAGAAAGTATTCATCTACATAATATCCACATGTTACATAATTTCTACCCAATCTAGATAAATCTTTAGTTATAACACAATTAATTCTACCTTTTTCTATATCATCAATTAATCTTTTAAACCCAGGCCTATCAAAATTAGTACCAGTAAATCCATCATCAATATATTCATCAACAAAAGTAAATTCATTTTGTTTTACAAAGCTCATTAATAAATTTCTTTGATTAATAATACTTTCACTTTCTGATTCATAACTTTTATCAGAATCTGATTCAGATAATCTTATATATAATCCTACTCTATAATAACTAGGGTGTTGTAACACAGTGTTATACACGGCTTTTTCTCCTTTCTTTTGTATAACATTTAAAGTCTAGATTCAGTCTATCATTAATATAGACGTATAACAAATCTACGATTTTACTAAAACGCACATTATATATCCAATTATCAAATCGTTAATAGTAGAATTATCATCTTTTTTAAAGGTTTCTTTAATATTAAACATATCTCACCTCTTAAAAAATCTTATGATAAATTCTTGCATATTATTTTAAAATCTCCTAATCTCTTTTACTTGTATTCTTTTAATAAATTTTCTAATTCTTCTATTTCTTGTTTAGTTGCTTCTTGTTTTTCAATTAACTTTCCATTCCAATATTCATTACCTAATTTATCTTTATAATATATTTCATTTATCTTATTTTTATTATAATGATTAAACTTAGATTGAACACTGGTATTCAAATTATCTTTAATATCTTGTATTTCTTTTTTTAATACTTGGTCAAGCGTAATTGTACGTTTTGAATTATTAGTACTTTCTTTTTCATATTTCAAATGGATATAATTCAAAGAGGCGAGATCGTTAATACATTTAGAAATTGTTTGTTTGCTATAGCCATGAACTTTCATAAAATAACTATTGGTTGCCCAACAATATCCTTTATTATTACACAAAGAAATTATGTGTATTAATAATAACTTTTCTAAAGATGATATTCTATTATCACTAAGAACTGATAATGGTATAATTGGTTTTATATATTCTTCCATATTACCCTTATATAGAATTATTAATAAAATATATCTTTATAAAAGTGCACTTTTACATACTATTTTCCCTAGGTACCTATATCTTACAACAAGTAAAAACAAAGTTGAATTGTACGAAATATGAAAAAGGAGTACCTAAACGTACTCCCATAAGATTTTAATTATATTATACTTCTATATTATACGCCTTTATAAACTAATAATTTACTCATAAAAACATCATCTAAAATAACAAGCTTAACCTTAGTAATATTAGCTAAATAATATAATTCTTGTCTTAATTGATCATGAAATCTTGCAGGACATATTGCTCCTATCAATTTAACTCTTTTATCCCTACTCATCGAAAGAATTTGTTGAATCATTTCTCTACTACCTTTATCAGATAAATTTAAAATTCCTGACTTTGGTTTACTTTTAGCAATTCCTACAAAATTATAATTTTTACCATCTGCATATGTAATTTTAAAATTAACGTCTCCAAATTCTTGCCCTTGATGTGGACTTGGTCTATAATCTCCAAAGCCAACAAACAATTTCATTATACATACATCACTTGTATTTTCACAAATTGAACAATTATAGTTATTACATTTTTTACATTTTTCTTTAATATTATTAAATTTGTTTAAAACGTCTTTTACATTTTCAACATTAACTCCTAAGATAGGTTTAAATTCTTCTATTAAAGAGTAATCAAAAATTTGTCCACTTAAATTTTGGTGAATATTTAAATGATTATCTTCAATAACAAATGTACCATCTAATCTAGTGTTAAAATTAACAAAAAGCAAGTTGTTTATTTCATCTACAAATTCTCTAGTTGGAATGAGTTTCATAAGCTTATAAATATCGTTAAAATACACAGTGTGACCTTCATCACATAAAAAACAAGTTGCATTTTCTCCACAATCCAAACAAATAATTTTATTTTTAATTACTTTTAAATTAGAACTATTACATTGAGTACAATACATCTTTGTTTCTTCTCCACATATATCACAAAAGCCAAATAAAGATAAATAAAATTTTTTATCCAATTTCTCATTTATATCAATAATATTATCTTTTATAATAAATGAAGTCTCTCCTGTACTAATACTTAAAAAGATATTATAGCAAATATTTTCAAGTATATTTTTTACATCTTTATTATATTTTGTATTGGCCAATATATTTCTTGATTCAAAAATTTCGGCCTCATTACAATTTTGAATATTATTAAGATAACTTGTAATTTTATTGATACTATTTATACTCCATTTTCGAAATTGAGTCGCATTTACATTCTTCGTTAAATATATTTTCCCAGCTTTACAATTAATTCCTAATGTACTTTTTGTATTATCATCTAATTGTTCATCTAAAAATGTATTTGACATATCATAACTACTCACATCATTTTGAAATATTCTTTTTTTTGATAATTTGTCGTCTGAAATTGTAATTTTTGCAACTTCATCATCATTGGCATCAGGCTTTACAAAAGTTCCTTTTTTAATATCTCCATTAAATACTTCTTTGATAAGCTTTCTTGTTATTTTTATATTATATAATGACGAATTCAACAATTGTGAAAAAATATTTATCAACTTATTTTGAATATCATTTGGGCAATTTTTTATTGCAATAAATTTATTTTCTAAGTTTAGCCAAACAAAACAATCTTTAAGTTCATAAATATAATTAGGTTCATCACTTTCTGATATGTATGTGTACTTACTCAAATATACATATGAAAATTCATACGTATTATTATCTATTTTAAGAACATTCTTTAATTTTAAATTTTTGTATTTAGAATCTTCCAAATAATATATTTCATTTAATTTTTCACTAATATAAGAAGATACACTGTTAATATCTATAGTTTTAATTAACGATTTTAAAAAACTAAATATTGTAAAACCAGGTTTTAGGCCGTATCTAAATTGTTCATATGAAGCGTTAATATCATCAGAGTTAATTTTGTTACCATTTTCAATTATTTTTATTAGTTGATATCTATTTAATTTTTTTAATGTTTCATAGCTATGTCCTGAATCTATTTTAAATTCTCGTTTAATTATTTCATTTAATTCATTTTCAGAAATCTTGCTAATAATTAGATGTCTAATACCATCTAGCCTAATTAATTCTAATTTAGTTTTATCACTTTTAATCAAACTTACATCACCTACTACTAAAAAAGACGCACTACAAAACTATATTAGCCTGTACTAGCGCCTCTTTTTTCTTTAAATATTATATCACAAATTAATTTATATCACAAATTAATGTTTTTTAAATTTCATTAGATGAAAAGACTATCTTAGAATCATTTAACAAATCTTTAGTTATATTTAAATTATATGCCTGCATTCTATTATGCCAATGTTTATATTTAAAAAAAGTTCCCCAATCAATTTCAATTATTCTTTTCAAAACATAATTTTTATTAAGTTCAACAATTATCAATTTTTCAAATAATTTATTATCAATTGTATCAACACCATAAAAAACTCCAGTTGTGTTAGTTGTAACTGTTTTAATAGTATAACGTTCACCTCTATTACTTATTGCATCAATACTTTTGGTAGATATAGGTGCTGATACTAATTTGGGTAATCCCACAGTTTTATTATAATAATCTATAGCTAAGTATTCACCTATTTCACCAACTATATTATTAGTTCTAATAATCTTCCTGTTTTTTAACTCTTCTATCCATTTTGCATAAATTGATATTAGTTCTTCATTACTTAATTTATTTAATTTAATTTCTTTCATCATTAATCCTTATTTTTAAACTCTACATCATTCAATTCAAAAGTAGGCATCTTACAAAAAATATTATTTCTATGATATTCTAAATACTTATCTGAACCTGATTGTAATCTAATATGTTCACCATCTCTTAAATTTAATCTTTTTTTAGTAATATTTGATAAAAA
Source organism: uncultured bacterium (assembly GCA_949292245.1). GTDB lineage: Bacteria > Bacillota_I > Bacilli_A > RF39 > UBA660 > Onthocola_B. Next base: position 8,498 of record CASEYV010000021.1, on the reverse strand, counting down.
TGGTGAAACAAGCAATTTTCCATCATTTTCAAAAGAAATAAAACCCAAATCAAATAAAGCATGATATGTAGGGGTCATAGTAATTCCATTTTTACAATCATATCTTTCTTCATCAGTGTCACATTCAGAAAATGGTTTAATATGGCATGCAACAAGTATTCTATCATCTGCAACATGAGTAAAAGGACAAAATGGCATATTCTCTAAAAGTTCATGTCTATATTTACTTTGTTTTAATCTTCTTATTTGTTTTTTTGACTCAGTGACTTCAGTAGATTTATTGTCCATAACTATTTCTATTTCTTCTTTTACTTTTAAATCATTGAACAATATTGGTCTCATATATATATACATTTTACCAGTATTTTTATCTTTAAATTTTATGAAACAATATTTTGTAACTCTAGGCAAAACAATATTTCTTATATAATTATAATTTTTTCTATTATCACCACCATCTGATAACACTATATAATATCTATTTTGATTATCAAATTTTTTTCTAAAATTATATATTAATAATTCCTCACTGATTTGTTCAGTTTCATTTTTTAACTGATTATACATTTCAGTAATATTTGAACGATAATCTTGACTAGGAAACATATATTCTTGATATGCATCATCCAAATACTTAATTAAATCCTTTTTTTCAGTAATAAAATATTCAATATGTTCAAAATCAAAAAATTCATCATACTTTTCTTCATCATTTCCAATATAGATCCTAGATTCGCCCATACCTGTAGATGAACTTAACTTAAATTCTTTTCTTGCTGCCGAATCAACAAAATTAATGTCAAAAGCATCTATTCTTTCTAAATTCATAAATTATACCTCTATTCATTAAATATCATCAAAAACTCCTGTGTTATATACCTCTTTTAAAATTGCCATCATAACATCTACTACTATTGAGTTACCTGCTTGCTTTAACATCTGCTGAGTTGAAACAACTATTTTAAAAGAATCAGGAAATCCCATTAGTCTTAAACATTCTCTCTCCGTTAACGACCTTATTACTTTATTTTGCCCATCATCAGAAATAGTTATGTAATTATCTACACCTGCTCTATGATGTTGAGTCATTGTTCTTAACAAAGTTCTAGCTATTTTCATGTCCGTTTGAGTGGATGTTCTAAAATTCTTAGTTCCAGATTTTAAAACATAATCTCTAACTTTTGGCGTTAATGTATATTTTTCATCAACAACACCATGAACTTTTTTTAATTTTATACTACCATCTTTTTTTGAATATGTAAAATTTGCTCTTTTTTCATCATATCTACAATTATCTTCTAAGAAATCTTGCATAAAATATTCTAAATTATCTACGCCTTTTTCTTTAGGATATTCAAAGTCTTTTGCAGCTAAATCTTCGCGAATACCAATCACAAACAACCTTCTTCGATTTTGTGGGATTCCATAATCAGCAGCATTTAAAACTTGTGGTTCACTTATTTTATAATGTAATGTTTCTATAAAAACCTTTTGCATTTTTTCCCATGTTTTTCCATTGTCATGTGTAGTCAGCCCTCTTACATTCTCATAAATAAAAACTTTTGGTTGAACTTCCTGAATAATTCTTGCATATTCATAAAATAATGTACCTCTGACATCCTCGAGCCCACCTCTGAATCCAACAGATGAAAATGATTGACAAGGACTGCCACCAACTAGTAAATCAATTTTCCCATAATAATCTCGTCCATCTAATAATCTAATATCATAATGAAAATCATTTTCGTTAATTTTGTAATTTGCTAAATAACTTTGTTTAACATAATTTTGCTTTCTACTGCTAGATTGATATAGAGCATCAACATATTTTTTCTTTTTTAATTTAGAATTCATATTAAATATTTTTTGTTTTTCTTCTTCAACATCAATATTTATATCAATATCACCATTATCACAAGCAAATACAATTTTATGTTTAATATTCATTCTAATTAATGCTTGTTCTACAGCACCTATACCACTAAACAGTGTCCCTAGTCTCAGCATTATAATTCCTCCCAAATTCCAGTTGAAATAATTTCATTAATTAAAGCTATCAAAACATTTACGACAATTGAATTACCTGATTGTCTATACATATTTTGATCATTAATATCTATAATAAAATCATCTTTAAATCCCATAAGACGCAAACATTCTCTTGGGGTTATTTTTCTAATAACACCCCTTCTATTGTTCCACATACCAACATAAGCCTTTTTTAAAATTTTTTCATTATCTTTGATTTTATCAAAATCTTCAAATATAAAATCTCCATTCCAATTAAATTGTTGATTTGCTTTTTGGCAGCGCATTATATCACAGCCAACTTGTGCTCTACTAGGATGCGTAGTAACAAATTCAAAACCTTTTTGCCCCAAATAATATTTAGCATCAACTTTTTTATCTAAATAATCACTAACTTTACTATTTAATTTAATTTTTTCGGGAAAGTTAAATTCTTTTTTTATTTTTTCTTTTTTATTTATCCCGACAACAAAAATTCTTTGTCGGTTTTGGGGGATTCCATAATCCATCGCATTAAGAATTGGAGATTCTTTTCCACTTTTATCATGCTTTATATATATTTTATAATTTAATTGCTCAAATGTATTTTTTATTATATTCCAAGTGTTTCCATTATCATGAGTAAGCATACCTTTTACATTTTCAAATATGAAAACCTTAGGTTGAACTTCATTAATTATTCTTGCATATTCGTAAAATAAAGTCCCTCTAGTATCTTCGAATCCACCTCTTTTACCATTTACTGAAAATGATTGACAAGGGCTACCTCCAACTAGTAAATCTATTTTATTTTTGTAAATATTCCCATCTAAAAATCTCACATCCTGATAAAAATTATCAGCATTTATATCATAATTTAGCATATAAGATTTTTGCATCAAGTTTTCTTTTCCAGTTTGCAAATATAATTTATCTATATATTCTTTTTTTTCTTTATGAGACAAGTCTTTAATTTCTTTTTCTATATACTTTTTTTCAATTGGTAATTCACGTTCTCCGTTGTCACAAGCAAACTTTATTTCATAATGAATATTCATAACTTTTAAAGCTTGTTCTACAGCACCTATACCACTAAATAAAGTTGCTAGTCTTATCATACTTCATCCTCCATTATCCATTATACCAGACTTATTTTTTTTTTACCAGACATCTATACAAATTTGTATTTTTTTTTGTATTTTTTAGGGTTTGGGATATTTCCCACAAAAGAATTTCGTACGGGAGTACAAATTCAGTGCTGGCTAGACAATAAAAATAATCCCATAAACAAAAACACTATCATATTTCAGATAGTGTTAATTTCTTTAATAATATCTTTTTAATCTTAATGGATTATTATTTACTATTTTTAGATTATATTTTATTCTTAATATTTGTTCTATTTTAGGTATTAATTTTTTAGTATCACAGTTTATATTAAATACATCTTTTGCAGAATTAATATGATTATAAAGTGGCGAATCACATAAACATTTTCTACTATAACCATTAGCTATATAAAATGCTACTACATCAGGAATAATATAATTAATCATATACTTACTGAAATTATGATAAAAAGGTAAATATTTTGATTCCATTCTTTTTCTGTTATATCACACATAGATATACTTCTTTAATATAATTTCTTCAACTCTATTTTTTATATTATTCATACTTTTTATCCACAGTAATTGTTGATTACATTTCATTTCTTCATTTATATTTTCTTTTTCGGCAAGCAACTTTACTAATTCATTTACTTTATCTTCTACTAATTCATCGATATCATGTAAATATTTATTTAATTTATCATTCATAAGTAATTTAATGTATAAACTTTTCTTATTATTTTTAATATAATCTAATCTTAGTAATCCATATTTTCTTATATTATATTGTTCTTTATTTTCTAATATCAAATTAGGTAATAAATAATCACCAACTTTTGTGTAACTAATATTCATAACATTTCCTCATTTCTTTTTTTACTTAGGCTTTAATTGTTATACATTTATTTGTTACACTCCAGCCTTCGCCACCTCCGGCGTTTATGTGATTAGATACAACTATAACATCATCTCCACCACCATAAAAACTTTGTACTTTTTTTGGCCTAGTATTACTATCTAAGGTAACATCCGTTTCCCTTGTTAATTTATTGGGTATTCCCATTTCATCAAGTCTATTATGAATATATTCACTTATTTTTAAAGTATATTCTTTTTCAGTTATTCCATTAGCAATAGTACCCGGGTCTTCTCCACCATGTCCAGCATCAATTACCACTTTTTTTAAAGCTCTATCCATGTATATCACCTAGAATATTATATGTGTTTTTTAATTAATGGTTAAATTTAATTAATTTTATTCTTTTTTACTATCTCCTGTTTTATAATCTATAATTATTCCTGGTTGTACATTATAAATAAATACATTAAATTTTAAGCCTTCACCATTATCTTCAACTGAATATGCTTCTATCATTACTCCGGTGGCTACTAAATTATCTTCTTTAAAATACGGTGTTACTCGATATAATACATGATTATTTGTTTCTTCAATATAGGATGTTACTTCATTTTCAAATTTTAACATTGTTGTTGCATTCATATATCTTGTACAAGTAATTAAATTTTTTTCATTAGCATTTTCACCAGTCAGTTGAAAACCAATTAAATGACAACGATTGTATAAATAATTTCCACTTACTATATCATATTTAATAGTATGCCATCCGCTAGGTTGAATATTTCCAATACTTTCTCTTTCTTCCGTCGGCATTGTATCTTTACTTACATTAGCATAAGCAACATTACACCTACCTAAATAATCTAAATCACTATATTTTTCAAAACTCTTTGTTGTTTTATCTTCATCAGTAAAATAAGGTTCATTGTTATTAATGTATATATATGCTTCACCATTATATTCTGGTATTTCATTAAAATCATAATATTCTATTGGTAAATTTTTTTCTAATTTTATATACTCTTCTTGTACATAATAAATAAAATATGCTATTAATATGCATAAAATTATACTTAATATTTTATTATTTCTTTTCTTTTTACTTCTTCTACTCATAGTTATATTATACCAAATTTGCTTTATACCTTCAATTATGTTAAAATAATAAGCAATTTGGAAAGGAGATCATATTAATGGTAAATTTTTGTGGAGAATGTGCATTATATGATATAAATGGCCCTACAAAATGGGGTAATGAAAAATATTGCAAAAAAAAGGGCAAGTATTACCCTCAAGATAGAGTTGCATGTGAACATTTTTTAAAAAGGATTCAAGAAAAAAATGGATTTCATCAAACAGGATGTTATATAACAACAATTGTTTGTAATATTTTAGGGTATCCAGATAATTGTGATTTGTTGGAAACTTTAAGAGAATTTAGAGAAAAGTTTTTAAAACAGCATCAAGAATATATTGGCTTGTTAATGGAATATGATCAAATTGGACCTATAATTAGTCAACACTTAGAAAATGACATTGATTCTGTAATTGAAGCAAACCAAGTTTTAAATAATTTTTTATTACCAACATATCAATTAATAAAATTACACGATTATGAAAAGGCAGTAAATACTTATCAACAAATGGTTCTTTTTCTAAAATTAAAATATTATTTACTAAGAGATTCAATAGTTGATCATACACAAATTTATTCTAGCGACACTTTGGGTAAAGGCAGAATAAGATTAAAAGAAAGTTGATAAATTAATCAACTTTTTGTTTGCCAACATCTATCCATTCTTTATAGTTTGAATATTTTTCTAATTCACTAATACTTAATTTAATTGCACTGTTGCTACTTCCACACGCTGGATAGACAAAATCAAATCTTTTTAAAGATTCATCTAAATATACTAAAACATTTTCTTTTATAGCAAATGGACATACTCCACCTGCAGAATGACCAATTAATTCTTCTAATAACTCCGGTTGAATCATTCTAGCTTTACAACTAAATTGTTGTTTAAATTTACTATTATCAACTTTTGTGTCTCCTGCTAAGACTATTAGAATTGGTTTATCATTCAATATATATGACATAGTTTTAGCTATATGAGCTTCATCACAACCAAGAGCAATTGCCGCATCATGAACTGTCGCGCTTGATTCAACTAGCTCAATTACATCTTTTTCTTTGTTGTATTGTTTAAAATATTCTTTTACTTTATCTATTGCCATTTTTACACTTCCTTTATTTCAGTCTTACATATTATATCATGTAATCCTAAATGTTTTTTGCTTAATATTATCATAAATACATTTATATAAAATACTATACTCGCTATTATACTTATTGCAATATTTACATATAAATAATTATTTTCTTTAAATATAAATAAAGCTAATATACTTAAAATTTCAAAAAATATATTATATAAAATTATACTTCTAATAGTTAATTTTCCCCATGATATATTATTACTTTTACTACTTATTTTAATATTAAATACTTTTTTCCCTAACGTTTGATAATTGTTCCACTTTTGAAAACCAACAAAGTATAATAAATATACTATAATAGAACTTATTGATATACTAATACTATACTTATCTAAATTATAATAAGCTATTTTAAATTCTTTGGTGTCTATTATGGAAATATTATTATCTAATATTTCTTCATAATAATCATAATAATCGTTGTAAGCACTAACATATTCATCATAATTAGGATTTAAAAATCTAATTTGACTAATTAAAGTTATTAAAAGTACTATAAATATATAATCTATTATATATGCACTTATTCTTTTAATCGTTATATTCATTACACATCACTTCTATATTTTATAATTTAATTTTAAAAAAAGCAAACATTTTAAGTTGTTTGCCCACTACTTCCTAAAGTAATAGTTAGTGTTTCTTCTTTGCCATCTCTATTAACTGTTATTTTTATTTTATCACCAATTTTTTGTTGGTACAAATAGTATTTTAAATATGCTGTGCTAGTTACTTCTTTTCCTTCAATTGCTACTATTATATCGTTAGCTTTCATACCACCATTTTCAGCAGGACTATTTTTTTCTACACTTGTTACTATTACTCCACTATCTAATCCAGAATTTCTGATTATACTATAGTATTGAGTAAAGTAAGAATTAGAAAAGTCTAACATAGTTACTCCTAAATATGGATAGTTTGCTACTTCACCATTAATAATTTCTTCAGCTTTAGAAATAGCATCTTCAATTGGAATTGCAAATCCCATTCCTTCAACTCCATCACTTACTAGTTTTAATGAAGTTATTCCTATTACTTCTCCATTGGCATTGCATAATGGTCCTCCACTGTTTCCAGAATTAATGGCAGCATCTGTTTGAAGCGTTTTCATAACGTAATCGCTTGTATTAGAATTATCAAGCGATACTTCTACCATACGATCTTTGCCTGATATTATTCCTCTTGTTACTGTCCATGAATAAGCATTGTCAAGTGGTGCTCCAACTGCAAAAGCAGTGTCTCCTACTCTTGTTTCTTCATTGTTACCAATTTCTGCAACTTGATATTCTTCTTTGCTTTCAATTGATAATACTGCTATGTCTTGATACTTGTCAAAACCTACAATTTCTGTTTCTACTATAGAACCATCAGTAAATGTTACAGTTACATGATTTCCATCTTCAATAACATGGTAATTTGTTAGTAAATAATACGTATTTCCATCTTGTTTGTAAACAAATCCTGTCCCTGATGCAATATATCTATCATTACTATATGTTGATACAACTACTACTGCATCGTATATTTTTGACACAGCTTCTGCTATTCCTGTGTCTGTTATAGTTACTTTTTTATCTTCTTTAATTACAGATTCTGTTATTGATGTTGGAAAAAAGTATATAATTGCATACATTGCTAAACATCCTACAAAAAATATAATTATGTATGTTATTATTTTTTGTGAAACATTCTTTTCTTTAGGTTTTTCCATATTAAAGTTTTCATTCATTTTAAACAATCCTCACTATCTCTTTATAATTGTTTGGTAACCCCATTTCATGTAATACTTTTTCTATTCGTATTACTTTTAGTTTCCCTTCTAAACGATCTATTTCATAACTTATTTCATTCATAAATAATGTGAAATCATCATTATTTAATATTGACTTTAATATAATAATTAATGCAAATAAATCATTTTTTCCATAAATGTATTCTCCTTCCGATTTAGTTATATATAATAATTTATGATATTTTGTATCTTCAATAGATTTTTGAATCTTATTACAATAACAAATATCTTCATGAGCACATAAATTTCGATAATTTGCTAGTATTGGTAAATATTCTATCATACTATAAACATCGATATTAAAGGCTTGAGCAATTTCTAGTTGATCTTGATACTGTAAAACAGTATATAATTCACCTACTATTCCAAATGATAATACTTTTACTACTACCCATAATGGAATGTATCCATAATTTATTAAATAATGGGCCGTTGCAGCATGTTGTTT
>CASEYV010000020.1 GCA_949292245.1 uncultured bacterium | reverse complement strand
TTTAGGTGATAATCAAATAGCTATTGCTATATATGTTATTTTAATGATTTTATTATTATTTGTAGTTTTAAATACAGATATATTATTTGAACATAAAAAGAAAAAATAAATATTAATAAGTTGCTTATTGGTAATTTTTTTTGTTATAATGGTTGATGAAAGGATTTAGTTATGAAAATAATTAATAATTTGAAATATACTTATAAGAAATATGGCTTTTTGTTGCAGCAATTAGTTTCAAGAGATTTTAAAGTTAAATATAAAAGAAGTGTTTTGGGAATTGTTTGGAGTTTACTTTATCCGGTGTTAACAATGGCTGTTATGGCTTTAGTTTTTACTAGAATGTTTAAATTTTCAACACCTGGAGTAAATTATTTAGTTTATTTAATGAGTGGACTGGTTATATTTAATTATTTTAGTGAAGCATCAAATCTTGCAATGAGTAGTGTTGTTGCTAATTTTAGTTTAATAAATAAGGTTTATATTCCTAAATATATTTTTCCAATATCAAAATGTGTTTTTGTAGGAATTAACTTTTTATTAACTCTTATTCCTTTATATGCAATAATTTTTATTACAGGTACAGGAATAAACATTTATCATTTTTTATTACCATATGCATTTTTATGTATGTTTATATTTACGGTAGGTTTTGGATTAATATTATCAACCGTTTCAGTTTTTTTAAGAGATATGTTTTATATTTATGGAGTTGTATTAACCTTATGGACTTATATGACTCCGATAATGTATGATATTTCGATTATTTCAGGTCCATTACAAATTATTTTTAAATTAAATCCATTATATTGGTTTATTTATTTTGCAAGAGATATTATTTTATATAATCAAGTGCCGGGGATTAATGTATGGATATATTGTGCCATTTTTGCTTTAGGATTTTTAGTAATTGGTATATATGTATTTAAGAAAAATCAAGATAAGTTTATTTATTATGTATAGAGGTGCCTTATGGGAAAAAAAGAGATTATGATTGAAGTAAACAATGTATCAATGCGTTTTAATTTAGGAATAGAAAAAGGTTTTTCTTTAAAACAATGGTTTGTTGATTTGGGAAAACATAAGAAAAAAAAGAAAAGCGATTTTTGGGCATTAAAGGATGTGAATTTTAAAGTTAATAAAGGAGAAGTAGTTGGCTTTATTGGATCTAATGGGGCTGGTAAATCTACTTTATTAAAAGTTGTTGCTGGAGTAATGAAACCAACCAAAGGTAATGTAAAAGTTTATGGTAATATTTGCCCTATGATTGAACTTGGGGCTGGATTTGATCCTCAACTTACAGCTAGAGAAAATATATATCTTAATGGAGCTGTAATGGGTTATTCAAAAAGTTTTATTGATGAAAAATTTGATGAAATAGTAGAATTTTCTGAGTTGAGAGAATTTTTAGATGTTCCTGTTCAAAATTTTTCATCAGGGATGGTTGCAAGACTTGCGTTTTCTATAGCTACTATTGTAGAACCAGAGATTTTAATTGTTGATGAAATATTATCTGTTGGTGATATTGCTTTTCAAGCAAAGAGTGAAGCAAAAATGATGGAAATGATTGGGGGTGGAACAACTGTTTTATTTGTATCTCATTCAATTGAACAAATAAAAAAGATGTGTGATAAAGTTATATGGATAGAACATGGGGTAGTACAAAAAAAAGGTGGAAAAGAAGTGTGTGATGCTTATAAAAAATTTATGGAAGGAAGTAAATAATGATAAAGAAGGTTTTAAATTCAATAAAAAAAGATGGCTTTTTGAAAACTATAAAAAAAATATATAGATTTTTAGTATATAAAATATATAAGAAAAAAAATTCATATATCAATATAATAGATAAGTATATTGATATTAATCAATTTGAAACTATTATAATATTTGAAAATAATTTTGGATGGAATAAAATAATGCGTCAAAGACCACAACAAATAGCTAATAGTATTCCTAAAAATACATTAATGTTTTATCATTCACACGAGGACGCTGATTTTGAAAAAAAAGAGAGAATTAATAAAATAAATAATAATTTAATTTTAATTGACTTGGGTTATTTTAGAGATGTATTATTAGATAAGTTATATTATCATAATAATAAATATGTTTTAATTTATTCTACTGATTATATACCTTATGACAGAATAAAAATTTATGAAGAGATGGGTTATAATATAATTTATGATTATGTAGATGATATTAATTATGATTTAAGTGGAGAATTATATGATACTTTATTGGATAGACATAAAAAGATTTTAAATGATACCCCTTTTATAATTTGTACTTCTGAAAAACTTTATAATTCAATTGATGAAAAATATCAATATAAATCTTTAATTACAAATGGAGTTGATTATGATCATTTTAAAGTTAAGGAATATGAAATCCCGGATGATCTTGTACCTATTAAAAAAGATTTTGATAAAATAATTTGTTATTACGGAGCTTTAGCAAGTTGGTTTGATTATGATTTAATAAAAAAAGTGGCAATTAAGAATCCAAAAAATGCTATAATATTGTTGGGAATAGATTATGATAATACATTAGAAAAAAGCAATATTTTGGATTTAGATAATATTTTTTATTTAGGGAAAAAGGGTTATGATATATTGCCAAGTTATGGTTGTAATTCTGATATATTTATAATTCCATTTTTAATAAATGAAATTACTTTAGCAACATCTCCTGTAAAAATATTTGAGTATATGGCAATGGAAAAACCTATAGTTACAACGGCTATGCCAGAATGTAAAAAATATAAATCTGTGTTATACTCTCAAAATTCTGATGAATTTGTAGAAAATATCGATAAAGCAATTAAATTAATTAATGAACCTAATTATAAAAAAATATTGCGTAAGGAAGCTATGGAAAACACATGGGAATCTAAGTCTGCAAAGCTAATAGATTTTATTAATAAATCTAAATATAACTATTTACAAGAAAGTTTTTCTAAAGTATTAACAGCAAATAATTATGAAAGAATAATTATTTGGAGAAGTCCTTTTGGTTGGAATGTTCCTTTATTTCAAAGACCTCAACATATTGCTAGGCAATTGGCTAAGCAAAAATGTTTAGTTTTATATGAAGTAACAAAAAAAACAGATGCTGTTCAAACATTTAAAAAAATTGAAAATAACTTATATTTAGTTAATTTTGAAAATAATTATTTAAATGATATTATAAATGTGTTGCTTAAGAAAGTTAAAATTCCAAAATATCTAGATATTTATTCTACTAATTGGATGATGAGTTTAGATGAATTAAAAAGATATATTAAAGATGGGTATTATGTATTATATGAATATATTGATGATATTAGCCCTGATTTAGCAGGAACTGATGAAATTCCAAGTACTATTTTGGATAAATATAACTATGCATTAAAAAATGAAAACATTTTAATTGTTACAACTGCTCAGAATTTATATGATGATGTTCTTAATAAACGTGGATCTAAAAATGTTATTTTATCTTGTAATGGTGTTGATTACAAATTTTATCAAGAAATAGATAAAAATTTTAGTTTTGAAAAAAAATTTTTAAACATAATAAATAATGGAAAAAAGAATGTTTGCTATTATGGAGCTTTAGCAAGTTGGTTTGATTATGATCTTATTAAAAAAATTAATGAAGTTGATAATTATAACATTATTTTGATTGGCGTTAAATATGACAATGCATATGATAATAGTAATATTGATAACCTAAAAAATATACATTTTTTAGGTGCTAAAGACTATTCTGTATTAAAAAATTATGCTAATAAAATGGATGTTTTGATAATACCTTTTGTTATAAATTCTATAACTAAAGCAACTTCACCCTTAAAATTATTTGAATATATGGCTTTACATAAGCCTATAGTAACAACAAATATGGATGAATGTCATAAATATAAATCTGTGTTAGTTGCAAATGATCATGATGAATTTATAAAGTTATTAAAAAAAGCATTGTCTTTAAAAAACAATAAGGATTATAACAAAATTTTAGATAAAGAAGCTAGGGAAAATGATTGGTCAAAAAAAGGAAAAGAAATTATTGCTTTATTAAAAGAAAATGAAAAAAATAATAAATAATTAGGAGGGATAAATTGAAAAAAATGATAAATAGAGATAATATTTTTACTTTTATATTTATATTAATAACATTTATTTTAATATCTCCGTTATTGCAAGTAGGAATGAATATTTTAGGTCATGATACCATATTTCATGTATCTAATATTTTAGCAATTAAAGAAAAATTATTTACTGGTGATTGGTTTTTGCCAAAAATTTATCCTATTATTGCAAATGGATTTGGCTATGGAACAGGTATTTTTTATGGCCCTTTAACACATTATGTTTTGGCTTTGATAGATTATTTTTTAGTTAAATTTTCAGCTATGACTGTAATAAAAATTATTAGCTGTATTACAATTTTTTTATCGATGCTTTTTATGTATAAATTTGTATATAAAATAACAAATAAAAAATATATTTCTTTATTGAGCGGAGTGTTATATGTTACTTTTCCATATTTTTTATCTGATATTTATGTTCGAAATGCATTAGCAGAAAGCATGACTTTTATGTTTTTACCTTTGATATTTAATGGTCTATATGAATTAGTTTATTTAAATGACAGTAATAAGTTTTATAAATTATTTATACCTGGAGTTGTATGTTTAACCTTAACGCATAATATAACAACATTTTTTACGGCTTTATTTATAATATTATTTTTATTGTTAAACATAAAAAAGATTTTAAATAAAAATATAATTAAACCATTAATTATAGCATTATTTTTTGCTATTTGTATGTGTTCTTTTTATTTAGTTCCTATAATAGAACAAAAAGTATTTGCTGACATTAATATATTTAATGAAAATACCATTGCTAGTGCTCAATCTGTTGCATATAATGCTTTAAATATAAGTAAACTTTTTCCTTATAAAAATAATCAAAGTTTTGATGGAATTCAATTTTTTATATTAATCCCTATGTTATTTTTGTTATTTTTAAGTTGTTTAAAATATAGTGAATATAAGAACTCAAACAAAAAAATATTTTTAGATTTTGCTATAATAGGATTTATTGCATTATTTATGACAACAAATATATTTCCTTGGGAATATATGCCTAGTTTTTTATTATTTATACAGTTCCCATGGCGTTTATTAGTATTTGCTGATTTCTTTTTATCGATCTTTTCTATTGTTTGTTTATTGGATAATAAAAACATATCTGAAAAAATGTCGTGTTTATTAGTATCTTCATTATTGTTATTGAATTTAATCCCTTTAATAAATCTTGATAGACTTGCAAATTATGGTGAAGATTTAGTTGATATAAGTTCATCTGGTATTGGAGCAATAAATGATTATTTACCTTCAAAGGTAGTTCAAAATTATACTTATTATGAAAATAGAGGTAATGATATTGTTATTTTAGAAGGTGAAGGTAATATTGATATAATAGATTACAATGCTCCTTATTTAAAATTTAATGTTTCTATTGAATCTGATAAAATGGTTATAGAATTGCCCCTTTTCTATTATTATGGTTATAATGTAATCTCTCAATCAGATTATTATTTATCAGATAATGATAAATCAAAAGATGAAGAAATTATAATTGAAGAAAGTGAAAATGGATTTGTCCAATTAACTATAAATAAAAGTAAATACTATATTGTTAATTATACAGGGTCAGCATTTTATAAATTGTCTTTGTATTTATCTTTGTTTTCCTTTATAATTTTTTTAATATTTATAAATACAAGGAGTGAAAAAAATGAAAAATAAAGATAAATTTTTAGATATTTGTTTTAGTAGTGCGACATTATTAATATTACTTATTTTAATAACTAATTTAATAACAGTATTAGGGTGGGTAGTAAAAATCCCTATGACTTCTTTTCATTTACCATTATCAATAATTGTTACAATTATATTAAATTATTTTTTACAAACTAAATATCGAGGTTTGTCGAAAAAGAATTATTGTATTTCGATTTTTATTTTTATTATAGTTTTTGTTGTTTCTTTATTAATTGCTAATATGTTTTTGGATATTTCATATGATGGTGCTTGGTATCATTCAATAGCAATATTAAAAATTTCTGAAGGATGGAACCCAATTTATGAATTGATTAATTCAGGAGAATTTGGGGATGAATTTATTAACTCTTATGCTTGTAAAGGAATTTGGAGTTTTGGAGCAAGTGTTTATTCTTTTATTGGTAATATTAATTCTACAAAGATTATTTCAAGTTTAGTTGCTTTTAGTGTAATTTTTTTAAGTATTTCTATTTTTGGAAAATTATGTAAAAATAAATGGCAATTAATATTAATTATATTTCTTTCAATTTTTATAGGTTTTAATCCAATATATATAGAGCAATTATGGACTAATTACATTGATTCAACTTTGGGATTGTATACAATATTTTATGTTTTATTATTTATTTCTTTTTATTTAAAACAAACGGATTTTACAGATAAAATTTTTAATATATTAATAATTAGTTGTATAGCTATTATGACTAATACTAAGTTGACTGGTCTATATTTGGCTGCGACTTTTTTTGGATTTTATGTTCTTTTAAAAATTTTTAATGATATAAAAAATAAAAGTTTTAATTTTAAATGGTTTAAAAAAATGTTTTGGACAGGATTTATTGGAGTAACAATTGCTTTTGTTATTGGCATAAATCCATTTGTAACAAATGTGGTTAGAGGTCATCATATTTTATATCCAATTTTTGGATCCGAAAAAATAGAAGTTATGGGAGAAAATATTCCTATAGCTTTTCGTGGAAAAACTAATTTAGAAAAATTAATATTGGCAAATTTTTCTTCTACTTCTAACTCTATAGAATTGGTAAATAATAAATTTGAAAATCCTTTGGATTTGGATTTAATAAATGAATATAGTAATTTAAGTTATGATACAAGAGTTTGTTCTTTTGGAACTATATTTACATTAGTGTTATATATTTTAATATTATCTTTAATAATTTTTGCAAGGAAAATCATTAAAGGAAAAAGTAATAAACTTTTAAAAGGTACGTTTTTTTTAAGTTGCTTATTTATTTTACTAAATGCAATGATATTTTCTGAATCTTGGTGGGGAAGATATTATGTTATAATATGGATAATACCACTTTTGATTGCCATTTATTTTGTTATTGAAAAAGATAAAATATTAAATATTATAGCATTGTTAATTATTGTTTTAACTTTTATAAATGTTGGTTGTACAACTATTGCAATGTATAATAAAAGTTTAAATGCAAGGGAAATATCGGATTATATTTCTTCATTAGAAGGAAAAAAGATAGAATTTTGGTGTTATGATTCAACTGGGAAGTGGGATTATTTCTATTTAAAATATTTTGAAGAGAATGATGTTTTAGCAACTCCAGTAGAAAATGAGATAGAAGATTATGATTTTCAGGGTGTAAATATACAAATTAAAATTATAGAGGAGGATTAAAATGGTTAAAGTAATGAGTATTTTTGGCACTAGACCAGAGGCAATAAAAATGGCACCTTTGGTTAAAGAATTAGAAAGAAGGGAAGAAGTAGAAAGTGTAGTTTGTGTTACAGCACAACATAGAGAAATGCTTGATCAAGTTTTAGATACTTTTAAAATTAAACCTGATTATGATTTAAATATTATGAAACAAGGTCAAACACTAGGTGATGTAACCACAAGAGCATTAAATGGTTTAGAAGAGGTAATTAAAGAAGCAAAGCCCGATATAGTGTTGGTTCATGGGGATACAACAACTACCTTTGCTGGTGCTCTTGCGGCTTTTTATAACCAAATTGCTATTGGCCATGTTGAAGCAGGACTTAGAACAAATGATAAATATTCTCCATTTCCAGAAGAAATGAATAGACAAATGGTTGATTGTATGACTGATATGTATTTTGCTCCAACAGAAATAAGTAAAGAAAATTTGCTTAAAGAAAATAAAGAAGAATCTAAAATATATGTAACTGGAAATACTGCAATTGATGCTATGAGTACAACTGTTGATAATAATTATACTCATCCAGAATTAAAGTGGATTAAACCTAATGAAAGAATGATTTTACTTACCGCTCATAGAAGAGAAAATTTAGGTGAACCAATGCGTCATATATTTAAAGCGATAAGAAGAATTGTTGATGAATTTAATGATGTTAAAGTAATTTATCCAATTCATATGAATCCAAAGGTTAGAGAAGTTGCCAATGAAGTTTTTAGTGGTTGTGATAAAGTTAAATTAATTGAGCCACTTGAAGTATTTGATTTTCATAATTTTCAAAACAAATCATATATCATACTTACCGATAGTGGTGGTATTCAAGAAGAAGCACCATCTTTGGGGAAACCTGTTTTAGTTCTTCGTGATACAACAGAAAGACCAGAAGGAATTGCTGCTGGTACATTAAAATTAGTTGGTACTGATGAAAATGTAATTTATGAAGAAACTAAAAAGTTACTAATGGATAAAGAAGAGTATGAAAAAATGAGTAAAGCATCGAATCCTTATGGTGATGGTCATGCTAGTGAACGTATTGTAAATGCTATAATTAATAAATTTAATAAATTTAATAAATCTATTTAAAAGGAAATCAATGAAAGGTTTCTTTTTTATTTTTTTATAATTTTTTTGAAATGTCTTATAGGTTTGGTGATTTTCCACAAAATTGAATTATATATATTGTTTTGAAAATATTGATATTCTTTTATTATTTTTTCTTTTTCTTTATTCAAATTGTTGTAGTTTTCCAATATTTTATTATATTTTTGAGTTAATTTATTGATTGTTTCAGCATTTTCTAATAATTTGTTTTTGTATTCTTCTATTTTTATATTTAAATTAGTTATATTATTATTAGAAATTTGAATTGACTCATATAATGTGTCAATATTTTGTTTTTGAAGTTGATGTAATTCATAATAATTTTCATCTATAAAGTCATTTTCTATTTTATCTAAAAACTTTAAAAAATTATTTTTAACTTCTTTTTGAGAAAAAAATAAAATATTAAGTAATTTATTTTGTTCATTTTTTTGTTTAATTGAAATGGCTTTAGAAATTAAATTTTCAATGTTTTCTTTATTTTCATCAGTAAAACTTACAAAATATCCCTTTTCAGCATATTTAACTGGCAATGAAATATTGGATTCAATTTCTTTGTAATACATTATTACGGGTTTTTTTACATAAATGGCATCAAAAATAGCACCAGATTGATCGGTGATAACGATATCACACTTATTTAACAAGTCAATAAGTGAATGAGTAGATGAATAGATATTTTCAAAGTTATTTTTTAAATATGTGTATCTTTGTTTTTCTATTTCATTAATTCCATATTCAGTACCATGATGAGGTTTTATTAAAATATTATATTTGTCCTTTAACTTAGTTAAAATTGGAGCAAAATTATCAATTGAAGAATAATCACCATATGTTGGTAAATATAATAGTGTTTTCTTTTTTGAATATTTTTTTTTGTCAATTTTATAATTAATATATTTTATGTTCCCAATTTCAAATGTGATTCCATAATTTTTTAAACACTCAAAATCATATTTTCCATAACTCAAGAAGCCATCAAAAATATAATTAGTTTTTAATGACAAAAAAAATTCTGGCTTAGTTGTTAATCCGTATAAATATCTAATGGTATATTTTCGATTTAAATCTTTAAATTGATAAACTAAATATGGCATAAATAGAATATCGTATTTAGTTTTTGTCAGTAATCTAAAAACATTATAATTTGTTTTTGATATTTTTTGATAAAATTCATCAAACATTTTATTGTATCCGTCATCATTATTATCTAATGGTACAAAAATATCAACTTCAATATTTTGCTCGAGCATTATATCAATAGCATTTTTAAATGATTCAAATTGAATATAATTTTCTATTACAACGGCAACTTTTTTAATTTTTTTCATTTTAACCTCTTTAAAACTAATGCATATTCATGAGTATTTTTATATTTATTAATGTATGCAGGGTAAATATCTACTGTTTGACATGAGTATCCATGTTTTTTTATTGTTTCACACATATCTTCTAATTTCCGATATTTAGCATAATAGTAACATTGTAATCCTTCAGAAAAATTATCAACTACAACTTCCTCTTCAATTCCAAATTGATTTTTTATTATAAATATACTATTTTCATCCATTGCAGATTTAACTTTTGTTAATAAATTATCTAACTCTTCATTTGATAAATACATTGTTAAACCAAAAAGTAATATAATATCAAATTTAGTGTCAATAGTAAAATCAGAAAAACTAGAAGCTATGTATTCAATATTATTGGCTTTAAAAGCTTTGTTTAAAAATTCTTGATATTTATCAACTCCAATAATTTTAGCTACTAATGGTGATAAATGTTCTTCTAAAATTCCTGTGCCACATCCTAAATCTAAAACTGTTGAATTTTTATTAATAAATTGTTTAATAAATTCAATATCATAAATTGCTCTATCATTTTTAGTATATCTAGAAGCAATATAATTATCCGTAATGGTAAATCTTTTTCTAAAAAATTCATCTATTTTTTCTTCAGTTGTTTTAATATTAACACCTTCTTTAATTATAGTTTTATTTTACTAAATTATTTATAAAATGTCTAGAATTTAAAAAAAATATGATTGACTCTATAATTAAAATAAGTTAATATAAAAATGGAGTGATTGAATGCAAGCAATTATTTTAGCAGCTGGTATGGGTACTAGATTAAAAGATAAAACTATGAATATACCTAAAGCACTTTTACCTGTTAATGGAATCCCTTTAATTATTAATTCTTTAAATATTTTATCTATTAAAAATATTTCTGAAGTAATTATAGTAGTTGGTTATTTAAAAGAAAAAATAAAAGAAACCATTGGAAATGAGTATAAAGGAATGAAAATAACCTATGTTGAAAATGATATTTATGATAAAACGAATAATATATATTCATTATATTTAACTAAAAATTATGTGAAAGAAGATTTTTTATTATTAGAGTGTGATTTATATTTTCCAAATAAATTAATAGATTATATCATTAACTTAAATAATGATTGTAGCATATTAGTGTCTAAATATAATTTTAAAACAATGAATGGAACTGTTATTATTTTTGATAAGGATTATAATGTTACTGAACTTTTTGTAAAAAGCAAGCAAAATAATGGCTTTTCTTATGATGATAAATATAAAACTGTAAATATATACAAGTTTAAAAAGGAATTTTTTTTAAAAAAGTATATTCCCCAAATTAAAACATATATGGATGTTGAATCATTGAATAGTTATTATGAATTAGTTTTAGGTGCTTTAATTTATTATAACAATGATAATATAAAAGCTATAGTTGTTGATGAAAATTTATGGCGTGAAATTGATGATGAAAATGATTTAATAATTGCAGAGGAGACAAAGTGGAATGACTAATATAAAAATAGTTGAAAAAAGCGACGATGTATCTTGGGAAAAAGTTACTGAAGTTATTCACGATGCTTATAAAGTTAATGAAAAGAATAATTTGCTTTTTGCGGCATTAAAGTCTACTCCAGAAGAAAATTCTCAAAAAATTTTAGATGGTAAATGTTTTTTGGCGTTGGATGGTAAAGAAGTTGCAGGCTTGGTATTTCTTAGATTTCCATCGTATCCATATTTAATTAAAAAAAATGGAAAAGGGAAATGGTATTGTGATAAATTATATGGTATGGTTATTAATCTTGCTGTTAGAGAAAAATATAAAAAGCAAGGTATTGGGGAAAAATTGTTACTAAGATTAATAGATGAATGTAAACAGTTAAATTATGATTCAATAATGATAGACACTAGTTGTAAATTAAAATGGTTAAATAAATTTTATGCAAGTCTTGGTTTTAAAAAAGTAGATTTTATAAGTTGGGAAACAACTAATTATTATACTATAGTTAGAAAAATGTATTTAAATGGTAATAAAGATAGTAATATTTATAGAATATTTAGATATACTATTTCAAAAATATATACATTAATTATTTATAATAAATATGGTAAAAAAAGGTTTAAATTAAAAGAGGATTAATTTATGAAAGAAAAAATATCTAAATTAGTAAATGTTTATAAAAAATATGGTTTTATTGGGTTTTGTAAAAAATTATATGCATATATAAAAGCAAATTATATGGATAAAATTAGTTTTAAAGTAATGTTTAATAAAAAGAAATATTGTAATGAAATTAAAAATATATTAAGTAAAAATAAGTATGAAAGAATAATATTATGGCGAAGTTCTTTTGGTTATAATGTGCCACTTTTTCAAAGACCACAACATATAGCAAATAATTTAGCTAAAAATGGTTGTTTAATTTTTTATGAAGTTACTACTATGACTGATAAAATAAAAACTATAAAAAAACATGCTAATAACTTATATTTAATTAATTTTAATAATATTGCATTAAACAAAATATTAATGAATGAATTAGAAAATGTTTTTAAACCTAAATATGTTCAATTGTATTCAACTGATTGGAAATTATCAGTTCAAAATATAGAAAATTATATAAATAATGGATTTAAATTTATTTATGAATATATTGATGATATATCTCCTGAACTTGCTGGAACAAAAGATATTCCTCAAAATATAATAGATAAATATAATTTTGTTATGAGTAATAAAAATACTTATGTAATTGTTACTGCTAGCGCTTTGGAAGATGATGTAATTAAACATAGGGGTAAAACTAATTTAGCATCTTCTTCTAATGGAGTTGATTATGACTTTTTTAAACATTATGATAAAAATTATAAATATGAGAAAGATTTTCAAGAAATATTAAATATTAAGAAACCAATAATTATGTATTATGGTGCTTTAGCAAAATGGTTTGATTATGAATTAATTAAAAAGTTAGCAAAAACTGATAAATATAGTATTGTTTTGTTTGGTATTAAATATGATGAAGCGTATGATCAAAATATGAATAATGAAAAAAACATTTATTTTTTAGGTTCAAGAGATTATAAAGTTTTAAAAGAATATGCAAAACATGCTGATGTTTTGACTATACCTTTTTTAATCAATAATATTACATTAGCAACAAGTCCTGTAAAAATATATGAATATATGGCTTTACATAAACCAATAGTTACCACTGATATGCCAGAATGTCGTAAGTATAAAAGCGTATTGATAGGGAAAAATCATGATGAGTTTTTAAAACAAATAGAGAAGGCTTTAAAACTAAAAACTGATAAAAAATATATTGCTTTATTAGATAAAGAAGCTAAAGAAAATGATTGGGCAAGAAAGGCTAAAGATATAATTGATTTAATAAAAAAGGATGAAAAATAAATATGCAAAAATACTTAAAAAAAATATATAAGGATAGTAAAGATAAATATTTTAATGAGTTAGCAAAAGATTTAAATAGTAAAAAGAAGAGATTTATTATTACTGTTAATCCTGAAACTTTAATGATTAGTGAAAATGATAATGAACTTAAAGCAATATTAGATAGCAATTTTAGTTATGTTGCTGATGGCATTGCTGTAGTTAAAGCTTGTAAAAAATTAAACTTAGATGTAAAAGAAAGAATTACAGGAATAGATATTGCAGAGTATTTATTAAATGTTGCTAATGAAAATAGCTATTCACTTTATTTATTTGGTGCAAAAGAAGAAGTAATTAACTTATTAGTTGATAAAATAAAAAATGAATATCAAAATATTAAAATACTTGGATATAGTAATGGATATGTAGATGACTATGATAAAGTAATGAAGAAAATAGTTAAATTAAATCCAGATATATGTATGGTTGCTTTAGGTATTCCTCTACAAGAAAAATTAATATATAAATATTTTAAAGAAGTAAAAAAAGGTATATATATTGGAGTAGGTGGATCTTTTGATGTACTTAGTGGAAGTAAAAAAAGAGCACCAAAAATATTTATTAAATTAAATTTAGAATGGTTATATAGAATAGTTAAAGAACCAAAAAGAATTAAAAGATTTTGGAATAATAATATTAAATTTATGTTAAAGATAAAGAAAAAATAGTCAATAAAATTACGATTTTTTCGTAAATTTATTGATTTTTTTTGGTATATATTATAAAAGAGGGGAAGATAATTATGTTAGTTAATTTTGGAATTAAAAATTTTAAAACTTTTAAAGAAAAAACTATTCTTTCATTTGAAAAAGGTAAAAAAAGAGAACTAAATCATCATATTATACATACTAATAATTATGAGTTATTACCAATAAAGGTAATATATGGTGGTAATGCTTGTGGTAAAAGTAATTTGTTGGAGGCATTGCATATGCAAAAAACTGTAGTTACATATCGAGGATGCGTGGAATGATTACAAGAAGTACTATATTTTAATCATCTTCAAAATTTAATTAATAATTGTGACAAGTTTAATAAACGAGTAAATTTTAATTTTAAAAATGCAAATGGTGGGTCAGCATCAAAAATAGTTCATAAAGCAAAATTATACTCAAGTACTGATAATATGAAAATTGCAGTTTTTGACCATGATTTTAAAGAAGAGGATTTTATTAAAGCAATATCTGATTGTGAAAAATATAAAATATTTCCGGCGTATTCTAATATTAGTTTTAATTTGTTTTTAATATTGCATAAAAAGAAGTATAATAAAAAAACTACACCAAATGATAATTATTTAAAAGATTTAAAAAATACTTATAAAATAGGTTCTAATGTAGATATAAAAAGTGAAGCTGGTTGTTTAAAAATAATAAATCAATAACTTTAGAAAATGTTGAAACAGCTATTATAAATGCTAAAAAGATAAATAGAGATTCAAAACAGTATAATAAAAAAATAATTAATAATGTCTATGAACAACCATATTTAAATATAAATAAATTTTTAGAATTAGTTTTTAAAGAGTTAAATGAATAATTGTATATATTGAAAAATATTAATGATTATTATATTATATTAATGGGGTGATTTTATGCTATCTGCTAAAGATGTTGCT
>CASEYV010000019.1 GCA_949292245.1 uncultured bacterium | reverse complement strand
AGAGGAAAGATTAATGATCTCAAAACAAGAAGGACAAACCCAAGGATATAGTGATGGTAAAAAAGAAGGAATGAAACAAGGAATAAAAGAAGAAAAAAATAATACCATTCAAAACTTAATAAAAATAAAGATGCCAATAAAGACCATAGCAATTGTAACAGATTTAACCGAAGAAGAAGTTAAAAAAAGAATAAAGGAATTCAAATTAGAAGAATAGAAATATTCTTTTTTTATGGAAAAAAAGAATAATACACAAAAAAAATTAAGATATATAATGAAGGGAGAAATTATGAAGTTTATTATAAATAAAAATTATTGGCTTTATAAAACAGTAAAATTGTTACAATAAAAATCTATATCAATAATTAAAAACAAAATTTTATAAAAAAAGGAGGAAAAAATGGAAATAAAAGATAAAAAAATGTTTGATAAGCTAAAATATCTTTTAATGCTTGGTATGAATTTAGAAGAATTAGAAGAATTAGAAAGTCTTTATCCAGACGATAAAATAATAAAATCATTTAAAAGTGAAATAATAAGATTAAATAATGATGAAGACTTTATAAGAGAATTAAGAGAAGAAGAAGAAAATATGGTGATATCTAAGCAAGAAGGGATGGAAAAGAAAGAATTAAAAAGTTTAATTTAGAAGGATAGTAAAAACTATTCTTTTTGTTTATATATAACAAAAAGTGACAACTCTTTACAAGGATTTACACAATTCGACAAAAGTTTTTGTAGCATTTTGGTGAATATTAAATTATAATGAATTTAGGTGCAGGAAATATAGACAAAGAAAGAGGAAAAACACATGGACAAAGTAATAAGAGTTGTTGCAATAGATGACAACGAAGCAGTATTAAGAAGTGTTAAAACTTATTTTCGAAACAATGAAAATGTAAAAGTGATAGCAGTATTCAACAATGGAAAGGAAGGTTTAAATTATTTATTAAATAATAAAGACGATTATGATTTAATTTTAATAGATATTTTATTATCACAAATAGATGGTATTAAAATATTAGAAGATTTAAAACTTAACAATATAAATAAGAAAATAATTGTATTATCTAGTTATAAAGATGATTATTCAATTAGAAAGATACAAACATTAAATGCTAGCTATTATATGCTTAAGCCAATTGATTTAAGTATTTTAGAAAGTAGAATGTTAGGTCTTTTTGAACAAGACCATGAGTATAAACTTAACAACACCAGTGTAGAAATAGAAGTTAGCTCATTATTACATGATTTAGGAATTCCATCTCATGTTAGGGGATATAGTTATATAAGAGAAGGTATAATGCTTTTATATGAAAGTACAGAAGAAATAAATTACATTACTAAAGATATATATCCAGTAATTGCTGAAAAATATGAAACAACATCAACTAGAGTTGAAAGAGCAATAAGACATGCAATAGAAATAAGTTGTATGAGAGGGGATATAAAATTAATGGAAGATTTATTTGGAAACAGTATAGATTTTGATAGGAGTAGACCTACAAATTCTGAATTTTTAACAACTATAGCAGACAAGTTTAAACTTAATAAAAAGGAATTAGTTGGATAGCATATAATTTTTTATATGTTATTTTTTTATCTTTGTTTTTTTTTGTCTTTGTGTTATTATAAAAGGGAAGGTGAGTTATGAAAAAAATATTAACAATAATATTTGATGGTTTTGGCATAAGAGGAGAAGAATTAGGTAATGCAATAAAAGAAGCTAAAATGAATAACTTTAATAACTTATTAAAAGAATATTCTCACACTTTATTACAGGCAAGTGAAGAAGCGGTTGGTTTAAAAGTGGGTCAAGCAGGAAACAGCGAAGTTGGTCACATGACAATTGGAGCAGGCAGGTTATTAAAACAATCAGAAATATTAGTTGATGATTTTTTTGTAAATGTTGATTATGAGAACCAAAATGTTATTAAGCTTATGGAACAAAAAGATAAAGATATCCACATTATGGGTTTATGTAGCGATGGTAACATACACGCTGGAGTAGATGACTTTATTAAAATGTATGAATTATTAGTAAATAATGGTTTTAAGAAAATACATTTTCATTTAATAACAGATGGAAGAGATACACAAGTTAATGTTTCATACAAATATATAAAAATGATTCAAGATTTAATTGATAAATATCAAGTTGGTGATATAGTAAGCGTTTGTGGTCGATACTATGCAATGGATCGTGATGAAAACTGGGATAGAACCAAGTTATACTATGATTTAGTAACAAGTAAAAAAGGATTAAGTTCTATAAACATAGAAAAAAGCATTGATAGTAGTTATGCAAACAATGTAACAGATGAATTTATAAAACCAATAATAGCTAGTGATAACATAATAAAAAATGGTGATGTATTAATATGGATGAATTATCGAGCAGATAGAGCAAAACAAATTCTTAATGCTTTTGTTAATTATGATACTTTTGATAAGTTTAGTGTAAAAGACATGAGTGATTTATTAGTATTTAGTTTTTTACCAGTAGATAAAAAAATTAAGACGTATAATTTAATTGAACCAATAGAAGTAAAAATGCCATTGGGAATATATTTGAGTGAATTAGGATTTACTCAAGCAAGAATTGCAGAATCAGAAAAATATCCTCATGTAACATATTTTTTTGATGGTGGTTATGATGGCAAGATTGAAGGCTGTGATAAATTTCACATTCCATCACCAGAAGTAGCAACATATGATTTAAAACCAGAAATGAGTTGTGTTGAAGTAACTAAAAAGGTAGTAAATGCAATGAATAATGATTATGATTTTATTTTAGTTAATTATGCCAATCCTGACATGGTAGGTCACACAGGAAATATGGATGCAACAGTTAAGGCATGTAGTGCAATTGACTTATGTTTAGGAAAATTACTAGAAAAAGCCGAAGAAAACTTTTATAAAGTAATATTACTTGCAGACCATGGTAATGCCGATACAATGATTAATGCTGATGGAAGTATTTGTACAACACATACAACAAGTTTAGTGCCATTTATAATATGTGATAACAAAATTAAGTTAAAAGATGGTGGCACTTTAGTTAATGTAGCTCCAACCATACTAGATTATATGGATATAGCAATACCAAAAGACATGGAAGAAACGGCATCTTTACTAGTTGAAGAGTAAAAAAAATAATAGCTGATGCTATTTTTTTTAACGAAATCTTTTCCTTACTAAACCTTTTGAACTAACACTTGAATAATCTTTCTTAAAAATTGCTTGTTGAGCTTTTTTAACTCTTTTTAAGACATCAGGACTTTTACCCCTATAACAAGTTTCTTCTCTATCAGAATATAAAGCATATCTATCGACATCTCCAAAGTTTGCAGAATCTCTTTCTATATCAATTTCTTCATATTCTGTAAATTCCTTAAAATCCATTTTGTAAACCTCCTAATAAAATAATAACACAAAACTTTACACATATCAAAATAAAAAGTATAATTTAATTAGGTGATAAAATGCGTTTATATAAAATAACTTTACTATTATTAATTACATTAATAAGCACTGGCTGTGAAAAAGTACAAATTACAGAAAATGATTTAGAAAATGACTTTAATAAAATAAATGATTACTATTTAACAAATGAAATAGATGACAATTTTGTTTTTACTTATATTGATTTAAGTAACAACAAAGTAGTTGTTGGATTAAAAGAAAATACTAAAGAAGAACAAACAAAATTTAAAGAAAACATTATAAATTCAGACAATATAATATTTGTTAATGCTAAAGATTATAAGGATAATAATTATTATGAGAGTGTAAAAGAAGAAAACATCAATAAATGTTTAAATAGTGTACTTGGTGGATATATTAGTACAGAAGAAAGCATAATAAAAGAAGAATTATTAAGTAACATAATAGACATTAGCAACTATGATATAGAATATTTTAAAGTATATAAAACTCAAGACAACATATATGTAATAGCAAAAAGCAACGACTATATAGATGAACAATTAGATGAATACTTTAAAAGCACATATGAAAAATATACAAAAGTTAAAATTCAAGATTACTATATATATCTATATAACAACAATATTGAAAATGATTTACAAGAAGAACTTAACTTTTGTTTCAAATAAAAACTACCAACTAGGCAGTTTTTAATTTGAGTATGATTTAATATATTTTAAAATATCTCTTTCACTAGGAACTTTACCTTCGATACATTTATTATTATTAATAATTAATGCAGGAATATTTTTAATGTTATATTTTTTTATTGATTCTTGGTCATTATCGAGGACGACTTCAACTGGATCATCAAAGTCTTTAATGGCTTTAAGCAAAGTTTTTTTAAGCTTTATACCATTGCTACAATTACAACCAATAATCTTAATTTTCAAATGCATCACCTCACTTCAATAAAATAATAACTTTTTTTAGTGAAGAAAATATGTTCAAATTAAGAAAGTTATGTTACAATAAAGTAGTGATAATATGAAAAATAAAGGATTTACATTAATTGAATTAATAGTAACAATAACTTTACTTGCGATTATATCTATAACCGTAGGGGTTAGTGTAAGCAACATGTTAGCAAATCAAAAAGAAAAAAAAGCAGAGAACATGAAAGAAGAAATTGAAAATGCTGCATGTGTATATGTAGAAACAGTTGATGATAGTTTAACAGAAATTAGTTTAAAGACACTAATTGAAGAAGGATTAATTGATAAAGACTTAGTTAATCCTATTACAAAGAAACAACTTGATACAACTTCAACTGTAAAAATTAAAATAGAAAACAATGAAAAAAAATGTGAGTATGAATTAAAAGATGTAAATTAAAATGTTTTAAAAATATAAATAAATATGATATACTTAAGGTGTGATAAGAATGAAGAATAAAAAGATTATATTAATTATAATATCTGGGTTATTTTTAATAACATTATTAACATTAATTATTGTTATTATTTTTGGTAGTATTAAAGAAAAAGAAATAGAAGAATTCTATCAAGAAATAGAAAAAACGACATGTAAATATGCTGAAGAACAAAATATAAATCAATACATATGTAGTGCTTACAACAATTTATGTCGAGTTAAATATGAAACATTAATTAGTTGGGGATACATAGATGAAGATTTAGAAAATCCTAAGACACATAAAAAAGTAAGTGAAGATACCGATAGTTATGTATTGATAAGCTTTGATGGAGATGAAACTATTTGCACATTTAAAGAAGGTTAGGTTATGGAAGAACAAATTATTGAGGTATTAAAAAACGAATTTAAAGGGCAAACAATAGATGAAATAAACAAAAAACTTAATTATAAATCTTTAGAAGGAATAAATGAACTACAAGAAGTATTAGATAAAATGACAATGGATGGTATTTTGCATAAATCAAAAAAAAGGGATTACATATTGATGCAAAATACCAAGTCTTTAAAATGCGGAACTTTAAGAGTAAATCGCAGTGGCAATGGCTTTGTTGATGTTTCAAATGGGCCAGATATATTCATTAAAAGTGAACATTTAAATGGAGCAATAAACAATGATTTTGTTGAAATAGATTTTTCTACTCACAAAGGAAACGAAGATGCTTTTGTAATTAAGATATTAAAGAGGAATTTAGATAATCTTGTTGGTGAGATAATAAAAGTTAAAAACAAATTAATATTTAAAGCTGATGATGAAAAATTAGATTTAATAATAAAATTAACAAAGGAAAGTTCAAGACAACTAGTTGAAGGTCACAAAGTATTAGTAAGAACAATTAAACAATTAGGAAAAAAAGAATATTTAGGTGAAGTAGTAAAGATAATTGGTCATAAAAATGATCCTGGAGTAGATATAGTATCTATTGCATTAAGGCATGGAATAGAAATAGATTTTAACGAAGCAGTAATTAATGAACTTAAAAGTATTCCCAATAGTGTTTTGCCGGAAGAAAAAAAGGGTAGAACCGATTTAACAGATGAATTAATATTTACAATTGATGGAGATGATACAAAAGATATAGATGATGCAATAAGTGTTAGTAAAAATAATGAAAATTACATTTTAGGAGTACACATTGCTGATGTATCTCATTATGTATTAATGGGTACATCACTTTATGATGCTGCTTTTTCCAGAGGCACATCTAGTTATCTAGCAGATACAGTAATACCAATGATACCTCACCAATTATCCAATGGAATTTGTTCATTAAATCCCGGAGTAGAAAGATTGACAATAAGTTGTGTAATGACAATAAATCCGAGTGGCAAAGTAATAGATTACAATATTTTCCCATCAGTAATAAAGTCAAGAAAACAAATGACTTATAAAAATGTCAATAAAATTTTAGAAGAAAACATAATTCCTGAAGGATATGAAGAATTTAGTGAAAATTTAAAGTTAATGCAAGAACTTTCTAGCATATTAAGAAGTGAAAAAGAATCTCGAGGATACATAGATTTTGGTTTAGACGAAGCCAAAATAATTCAAGATGAAAATGGCAAAGCAATAGATGTAGTTAAAAGAGATCGAGGAGTTGGTGAGAACTTAATTGAAGACTTTATGATAGCTGCAAATGAAACAGTAGCAACACACATAACAAACATGGAATTACCATTTATATATCGTGTTCATGACATACCAAACACTGAAAAGATAGAAGATTTTAAAAACTTAATAAAACAAATGGGTTATCAAATTCATACAAATTTATCAAAAATAACTCCATTAACCATGCAAAGTATTTTAAAAGAATTAAAAGATAAAAAAGAATTTAGTATTTTATCAGATATGTTATTAAGAAGTATGAAAAAAGCAGTATATAGCACAACTAACATTGGCCATTTTGGGTTAGCATTAAATAATTACACACATTTTACAAGCCCCATCAGAAGATTTCCGGATTTAACAGTACATCGTTTATTAAGAACATATTTATTTGAAAAAAGAATAGATATGGAAACAATAAATTACAATCAAAAGTATTTAATTGATGTAGCAACCAATTCCAGTGAAAGAGAAGTTGAAGCAACAGAAGCTGAAAGAGACGTATTAGCAATGAAAATGGCTGAATATATGGAAGAGCATATTGGAGAAGAATACATTGGAATAATCAGTGGAGTTACTAACTTTGGACTATTTGTCCAACTAGATAATTTAATTGAAGGATTAGTACACATATCGACATTAGATGGGTATTATGAATACATACCAGAATTATTATCACTAGTAAGTGAAAATAAAAGGTATCGTATTGGCGACACATTAAAAATTAAAGTAGTAAGAGCGAGCAAAGAAAACAGTGCAATAGATTTTGAAATAGTGGGGGATAATTATGGAGATAAAGAATAAAAAAGCATATTTTAACTATTTTATTACCAAAGAATTAGAAGCGGGTATAGTACTACTTGGAACAGAGATAAAATCAATAAAAAAAGGTTCATGTAACATAACGGATAGTTATATAAGGATTAAGAATAATGAAGCATACATAATAAACATGTATATAGAAAAATACAATGAAGGAAGTATATTCAATCATGAAGAGACAAGAGAAAGAAAACTATTACTTCATAAAAAGGAAATAAAAAAATTATTAGAAGAAGTAAAAACCGAAGGATATTCTTTAATACCATTAAGAGTATACATAAAAGAAGGAAAAGCAAAGGTATTAATAGGACTTGCAAAAGGTAAAAAATTATACGACAAAAGGGAGACAATAAAGAAAAGAGATTTGGAAAGAGAAGGAAGGTAGTAAAAATGAAAGCAAGAAAGAAGTCAGGGAAGAATAAAAAGGTAATATTTATAGCACTAGGAGTAATACTTTTTGTAGCAGTTGGAGCATTAATAGGTTGGAAAAGTGGAGTATTTAAAGAAAATGACGCTGAAATAAACATTAACAACTCTAATAATGAAAACAAAGAAGAAGAACCAGAAAAAAAATTACAAATAGTAGATGAAAATACTACATCAAGGCCATATGCGGTAATGATTAACAACATAAGTACAGCAAGACCTCTACAAAGCGGATTACAAGATGCCTATATTATTTATGAAATAATAGTTGAAGGTGGTATAACTAGATACATGGCATTATTTTTAGACCAAGACACAGAAAGAATTGGTTCAATAAGAAGTGCAAGACATTATTATTTAGATTATGCTTTAGAAAATGATGCAATATATGTTCATCATGGACAAAGTCCTCAAGCCCAAAGTGATTTTAGCAAATTAGGAGTTGATCGAGTAGTAGTAGACAACACAAAAACTGGATGGCGAGACAATTCACTTAAAGTAGCAACAGAACATCGTTTATTTACAAGCATTGAAAAACTAAATAGTGGTTTAGGCAAAATTAGAGCAACTAGAAATAACGATTTATTATTAAATTACAGTATAGATGAATTAGATTTAAGCAAGATGGAAAATGCTCAAAGCGCCCAAAGCGTATCTATAAAGTATTCAAGTTCAACAACAAGCAGTTATGAATATGATAGTGAAAATCAAGTATATAAAAGATTTGTAAACGATAAAGCTCATACAGATTATGTAACAAAAGAACAATACACTTTTAAAAACATCATAACTTATCAAGTAGGCAATTACACAATTAATGATGGAGAAAACAAAGGTCGTCAAGAATTAGAAAACATTGGTTCTGGAACAGGATATTTTATAAGTAATGGTTATGCAGTTCCAATAAAATGGGAAAAAGATAGTAGAGCATCACAAACAAAATATTATTTTGAAAATGGGGAAGAATTAATAGTAAATGATGGTAATACATTCATTCAAATACAACCAAAAGGACAAAAATTAGTAATAGAATAAGAAGGTGAAATATGCAAGAATTTTTAGGTGAACATTATATAATATTTATAATAATAAGTATATTTTTAATATTTTCACTAATAGGATATTTTGTAAACGAACATAACAAGAAAAAAGACACATTTAAGATAAAAGGAAACAATATTGATGCCTTAAACATTAGTAGTGATGTTAATAATACCAACATTGCTAACGATATACAAAACAATATGTCAATTAATGAAATAATAAACAAAAATGTTAATAAATAAAGTGCTTAGAATAAAATAAGCACTTTTATTTTAAAAGTTATATCTTTTTATTTTTATAAAAATTTGATATAATAAATTAGTCACAAGGATGGTGTTTAAATGAATTTAACTATTGTTTGGGATACATTTACCAAAATATTAGATATATGTTTTGTATGGATAGCATTTTATTACATATTAAAAAATGTAAAAAATAACATAAAAATGGTACTAATAGTTAAAGGAGTAATAATAATTCTTTTAGTAAAATTATTAAGTAATTGGTTAAACTTATATACAGTAGGAGTAATACTTGAATATGCAATCCAATGGGGACCTCTTGCAATAATAGTAATATTCCAACCAGAAATAAGAAGTGTATTAGAATCACTTGGTAGAACACAATTATTAGGAAGGCACAAAATACTAACAGTAGATGAAAGAGAAAAAGTTGTATATGAAATAATGCGAGCAATAGAATATCTTCGTAAGAATCGTATTGGGGCATTAATAGTAATAGAAAGGGAAATATCATTAGAAGAATACATTAAAAATTCAACCAAAGTATACGCGGATTTAACTGATTCATTACTAGAAACGATTTTTTTCCCAAATTCACCGCTACATGATGGTGGAGTAATAATACAAGGTGATAGGATCACATGTGCTGGTGCAGTATTTAAAACTAGTATGAATCCTAATTTATCAAAAAGATTAGGAACAAGACATAGAGCAGCTTTAGGAATAGCAGAAGAAAGTGATGCAATAGCCTTAATAGTATCTGAAGAAACAGGTCGTTTAAGTATAGCAGTAGATAGCAATTTACATTATAATTTAGAACCAGATCAATTTAGAATGATGTTAATAGATGAGTTAAAACCAAAGATGGAAGTCTTCTTTGAAGCTGATGAAAGTGAAGGTGAAGACGAATGATAACCCGTTTTTTCAAAAAAATATATAAATTTACAGACAAGTATATAGTAGTACCTATAAGTAGAGCAATATATTACTTATCAAAAAAATACAAAAAGAATCAAGGAAAATTAGATAAAATATTAAATAGACCAAATTTTTTAATATATTTATCACTAATTATAGCAGTAGGCTTATTTTTACTTATAGATTCTAAAGTAATAACTTTAGTAGAAACGGAAGCAGAAGTAATACCAAATGTTCCAGTAGTAGTAAACTACAATGAAGAAGCCTATGTAGTTGAAGGAGTACCTGAAACTGTTGATATTACATTAACAGGAAGAAAAAGTGATATATACCTTGCTAAACAACTTGGAGAATACGAAGTAATTCTTGATTTATCCGATTATAAACCAGGAGATACACCATACAAAGTATATTTTACATATTCAAAATCAATAGATTCCTTAAGTTATAAATTATCACCGGAATATGTTCAAGTAACAATAAAGAACAAAGAAAGTTTAGTAAAATCAATAGATTATGATTTATTAAACATAGATGCTTTAGACAGCAAACTAAGTGTTGAATCAGTAACACTAGATCAATCTGAAGTAGTAGTAAAAGGTGGTAGTGATGCACTTGAAGCAATTGCTTCAGTAAAAGCGTTAATTGATTTAGAAAAACAAGAATTTAAAGAAGCGGGAACATATGATATTGACAATGTTGAATTAGTAGCATATGACTCTAGTGGAGCGAAATTAGACAATATTGAAATAGTTCCTAAAACGATAAGTGCAACAGTAGTATTAGATAGTTATTCAAAAACAGTACCACTTGAGGTACAAACCACAGGAAAATTAGTAACAGGTAAAGCAATAGCATCGATATTAATAAATAATAATACGACTTATTCAATAACCATATATGGTGATGAAGATGAAATTGAAAGTATAGAAAGCATACCAGTAACAATTGATGTTAGTGACATGGGCAATGAAAGTACAAAAACATACAAAGTAAATATTAAAAAACCAAATGGTGTAAGAGACATGAGTGTAGATAATGTAGAAATAACAACGACTTTTGGAGAAGAAGAACAAAAGACGATTGTCTTGAAAAACAATTTCACTCAAAAGAACATAGCATCTGGCTTAACGGCTAATCCAATATCTGGTCAAGAAATCAGTGTTCAAGTAAAAGGCGTAGCATCAGTTATAGAAAACATAAAAGCAGAAGACATTCAAGCATACATAGACCTTGCGGGACTTGGTGTTGGAGATTATGAAGTAGAAGTAAAGATAGACAACAAGAATCCATTAGTAAACTACGTTGTATCAAATGCTTTACAGATTAGAATTACTGAAAATTAAAGAGAAAAGAGACTAAATTACTAGTCTCTTTCTTCTAAATTCATAAATAATATACCGATGTTGATAAGTCCACAAACACCAACAAGAATATATATAATATTTTCTATTACGGGGATGCTTTCAAATAATGTTGCGACTAAGTTAAAGTCAAATAATCCAATTAATCCCCAGTTAACAGCTCCGATTATAGTAACAACAAGAGCAATTTTTTGTAATAAAACCATTAATTCACATCCTTTTGTTATTATTTTAACCAATAATTTTTTTAATATACATGTATATTTTAATATTTTAAAAATATATTTAATTAGAAAAGGGGATCGGAATGAAGAAAATTTTATTATTAACATTATTTATGCTACTAACACTTACAGGATGTGGGGAATATAAACTAGAAGATGCAGTAAAAGAATTTAGCAAAGATGTTGAAAACAGCAAATCATATAAAATAAATGGTACAATGGAAATCAGCAGTGGAGAAGAAATATTTACTTATAATATAGATACATACTTCTTAAAAGATGATTATTACAAAGTAGTATTAATTAATCAAACAAACAATCATGAACAAGTAATATTAAAAAACAAGGATGGATTATATGTAGTAACGCCAAGTTTAAACAAAAGTTTTAAATTTGACAGCGTTTGGCCAGAAAATTCATCACAGGCATATTTATTACAAAACTTAGTTGAAGATGTAAAAAATGATGCTAACGCAACATTAGAAAAAACTGATAATGGATATATAATTAAGAGTACAGTAAATTATCCAAATAATGAAGAGTTACAATATCAAAAAATTCATTTTGATGACAAGATGAATATTAACAAAGTAGAGGTATACAACAGTGATGACATAGTAAAAATAAAAGTAACATTTAAATCAGTTGACTTAAAAGCAAAACTAGATGAAGACGATTTTCTATTAGATGATTTAATAGATACGGAACTAAACAATGAAGAAAATAATACTAGTGATGAATGTGATGAAGGAACATGTGATGAAAAAACTAGTGCTACATTAGATAGCATAATATACCCATTATATATTCCCTCAAATACTCATTTAAGCAGTTCTGAAAACATACAAACAGAAACAGGAGAAAGAGTAATATTAACATTTAGTGGTGATAAAAACTTTGTAATAGTAGAAGAAGTAGCAAGTGCTAGTAACGAATTTGAAGTTATTCCAGTATTTGGAGATCCATTAATGTTAAATGAATCTGTTGGTGCTCTAAGTTCAAATTCCATAAGTTGGCATGCTAATAACATAAGTTACTATTTAGTAAGTAGTGATTTATCAACAAATGAACTAATAAATGTAGCAGAATCATTAGGTAATACTAAAACAGTAATATCTACAAAATAGATAAGCTCTCGCAAGAGAGTTTTTTAAATTAATACTGAAAATGTTATTGAAAAAATGCAGCAATTTCGGTATAATAACATTTGAGGTGGGACAATGGCAAAAAACAAAGTTAAATTAAATGATAAAAACAACCAAAAGAAAAACAAAAAGAACAAGTTAAAGCAAGAAAAATACATAAGTGAAGAAGCCCAAGAAATTAGAAGATTTGTTATTATCTTATTTAGTGTAATAATTTTTGTATTATTAGTATATGGAATAACTAGAGCATTATCAGATGATCCAGTAGATAACACTGAAAAAGAAGTAGTAGCTGGTGAAATAGATTATGACATGGTTACAATAGGAACAATGTTAAACAGGAATTTATCTGAATACTATGTAGCAATATATGATGAAGAAAATCCTAAAGCGGTATATTATTCAACCATAATTGCCAAATATGCTGAAGGAGAAGATGCAATCAAAGTATATTATTGCAACTTAGGAAACAAATTAAATGAAAAGTATCAAGCAGAAGATGACAGTAAAACTAATCCTGATGCAAAGAGTATAGATGAATTATCTTTAGGTGAATTAACATTAATAAAAGTAAAAAAAGGAAAAATAGTTAAGTATCTTGAAGGACTTGACACAATAAGAGAAGAATTTGGTGTATAGAGAAGTATTTAACTTTTCTTTTTTTTATTAATATGCTAAAATTAGGTAGGTGATAATATTGAAAAACAAAAATGGATTCAGTTTATTAAGTATAATTATAATAATGGTTGTTACCTCTATTGCTTCAGGAATAACTGTAGGTGTAATATTAACAAATAATTATAAAGACACATTAGGAATATCCTATGAAGCATTACAAAATGATGAAAAACTAAATGAATTTATTGAATTATACGCATCAATAATAGATGAATATTATGAAGATATAGATAAAGATGAAATGATAGATAGTGCAGTTAATGGTATGTTAGATTATTTAGGAGAAACGTACACAACTTATTTAAATCAAGCAGAAACAGAAGATTTAGAAGAAAGACTATCAGGGTATTACAAGGGAGTAGGAATTACTATTCAAGACAAAGTAATAATATCAATAGCAGATGATACCCCAGCAGCAAAATCAGGTTTACAAGTAAATGATGTAATTGTAGCGATTAACAACATTGATGTTTCTGAAAAAACAAATGGAGAAACAGGTTTAATAATAAAGAAAAGTAAAGAAGACAGTGTTTTAATAACAGTAGCAAGAGGAGAAGAACAATTAACATTTAATGTAGAAATAGCAACGATTCCTTTACCATCAATAGAATATGAAATGTTAGAAAATAACGTAGGTTACCTTTTAATAGACACATTTTCAGCAACATTAGAAAGCCAAGTAAAGAATGCTTTAAGTGAATTAGAAGGTCAAGGTATGGAAAAATTAATTATTGATTTAAGATACAATACCGGAGGTTATTTAGATAGTGCAGAACAAGTAGCAAGTTTATTTATAAAGAAAGGAAAATTACTATATTCTCTTGAAGGCAAGGATGAAACAACTGATGTATATGACAAGACAACTGATTATAGAGATTATCCAATAGTAATAATTATGAATGATTCTACGGCATCAGCGGCAGAAGTACTAGCAGCAGCATTAAAAGACAATAATGGAGCAATATTTGTTGGTGAAAAGAGTTTTGGTAAAGGTAAAGTTCAACAAACATATACATTAAGTGATGGATCGATGGCAAAATACACATCTGCAAAATGGTTAAGACCGAATGGAGAATGCATTGATGGAATAGGATTAATACCGGATTATAATGCATCAATGACAGTTACATATGATGAACAAGGTGTAATAACTTCAACTATTGACACTCAATTAAGTAAAGCGATTGAAGTAATAAGTGCTATGTAAGCACTTTTTTTGATATTTTACTTTATATGTTGTATAATTTAGATATGAGAGATGAATTATATGAAAGCAGGAGATAAGTATAAAATTCATTGCTATAAACATAATGGTCAAATATATCAAGCTAGTGAAGAAGCCATAATATTAGATATAAAAGAGGATTACATAGTATGTGGAAATAACATGGTAACAGTAACTGAAAATGATGGAAGAAGTTATCGGACCAAAGAATTAGCAATAATTTACTTTTATAAAAACAATTGGTTTAATGTAATTGCCCAAATAAAAAGTTTTGGTTTATTTTACTATTGTAACATAGCAACACCATATATAATAGATGAAGATGTTATAAAATATATAGATTACGATTTAGATTTAAGAGTATTTCCAGATGATGGATATAAGATTTTAGATAGAAATGAATACAATTATCACAAAAAGATTATGCATTATCCAGAAGAAATAGATGCAATTGTAAAAAATGAACTTAAAGCATTAATAAAAATGAAAAAGAATAATGAAGGTCCTTTTAATAAAGAAATGATAGAATATTATCATAATGAATACAATAAATTAAAAAAAGAGGGAATTATTTAATACAAAATACATAAAATATATAGGAAAAACCAATAAAAAACGTAAAAAAAGAGCAAAATTGCAAAAAAATGCAAAAAAAATGAAATTTTTTGTTGACAAGTTGGTTTTTGTTTGATATATTACTAGTGCACACACAAAAAGTGCATGAATGATCTTTGAAAACTGAGTAAAAAAGTCAATTTTGAGTAGCTTTGATTAAACTTAAAATTTAGATTTAAATTAATAAATCTTTTTTATTGAGAGTTTGATCCTGGCTCAGGATGAACGCTGGCGGCATGCCTAAGACATGCAAGTCGTACGAAGGAGCCCATTGATATTTATTGAAGTATGAAGTGCTTGCACGGAATATGGATTTATTTGGATTTGGATTCTCTCCTTAGTGGCAAACGGGTGAGTAACACGTGGGTTACCTGCCTCCAAGATGGGGATAACAGTTGGAAACGACTGATAATACCGAATGTGCTCTACGGAGTAAAGATGCCTTTAAAGCATCGCTTGGAGATGGGCCTGCGGCGTATTAGCTAGTTGGTGGGGTAATGGCCTACCAAGGCGACGATGCGTAGCCGAACTGAGAGGTTGATCGGCCACACTGGGACTGAGACACGGCCCAGACTCCTACGGGAGACAGCAGTTAGGA
>CASEYV010000018.1:18939-21915 GCA_949292245.1 uncultured bacterium | reverse complement strand
AACTATTGTATCTGTTTCACTTTCTAAAAAATTTCTTACTATATAAGGACTATATAAATTACCACCATTAACAACTGCACTAACTGCTCTTACTTGTTGAATAGTCGTCTATTAAATGAAACTTTCTACCCAAATTATCGGAGAATGTATTTATGCTTTCTCCTGTTTTCATATAAATATCTAGTCTTATCTTTTTACAGTCTTCTTTATAAACATATACTTTATCAATTAATTCATTAAATACATCGCTATAACATTTATCATCATTTAAACAATTATCTAACACTTTTTTTAGTTCATTAATTTTATTTTCAATATAATTTTTATCCTGCTTATTATTTTGTAATTCATTTAATTTGTTTTGATTAGTGATTATTTCTTCATTAATCAAATCTACCTGTTTTTTATAATCTTCTTTAGATAAATATTCTTCAATAACCAGTTCTAGTAATTTATCTTTTTTATTATTAAACATTAAAATTTTAGATTCAATATTTTTTATTTCAGATTCATTATTATTCGTTTCTAAATAATTCTTACAAACACTCACTATATCATCGAAAATATGCTTTCTTCGTTTAAATAATTTACCAAGCATATCTTTAAAAATGATATCTAGTTCTTGTTCAAATACTCTAGGATTAGAACAACCTTTTAAACTTTCTTTCCGGTATACTTGGCATTCCCATACTGGATTATTTTTTCGTTTACCAGCCGATGATCTATGATATGTAAGATTATGACATCCACAATAAATTTTTCCTGAATAAGTATATCTATTTTGAAACACTTTTTTATTAACTGCTCTATTTGTAAAACTATCTTGCCTTTCTTTTAATTTTTTATTGGCTCTATCCCACAACTCTTCTGATACAATAGGTGGGACATTTTTATAATCTTTATAAATAATCCAATCTGATTCATTTAATTTTTTCTTCTTCTTAGTACGGTAATCTAATACTTTCGTTTTATGCCCACAATAATATCCTTTATATTTAGGATTTTCGATAATTCTAGTTAGTATTGTTGTATCTATTCTTTTACCAGTTTTACTTTTATAGCCCAAATCGTAAAGATATCTTGATACTTTAGATAATCCATCTGTAGTATTAGCATATCTATCAAATATAATTTTAATCATTTCTGCCTGTTTTTCATCGATTACTAATTTTCCTTTATCTTTTACATAACCATAAATATTAGAACATCCTAAAACAGTACCACTATCAATACTTCTTTTCATACCGAAAGATACTCTTTCTGATAGTTTTCTAACTTCATCTTGCGCAATAGAAGACATTATTGTAAGTCTAAGTTCAGAATCAGGTAATATGGTATTAATATTATCGTTTAAAAAATAAACGCCAACACCATCTTGCAGTAACGCTTGGGTATATTTGATACTGTCTAAAGTACTTCTTGAAAATCTGGATATTTCTTTTGTTAATATTAAATCAAATTTATGCTTTTTGGCATCTTCGATCATTTTTAAAAATTCTTCACGTTTATTAACTGATGTGCCACTAATACCTTCATCAATATATGAACCTATAAACTGCCAGTTAGGAACTTTACTTATATAATCATTAAAAAAAGATA
Organism: uncultured bacterium; assembly: GCA_949292245.1. Lineage (GTDB taxonomy): Bacteria > Bacillota_I > Bacilli_A > RF39 > UBA660 > Onthocola_B. Next base: position 20,316 of record CASEYV010000018.1, on the reverse strand, counting down.
TTTGAGCAGATAATGAGTGCAACTGCTCATCTTTATCTGTTGATACTCTGGCATAAAAGCATACTCTTAATTTTAATTCTTGCAATGGAACACCTTTCATAATATTATTCCTAACTGTATATAAGTCCATAGTAACGCCTCCTAAGTTAATATTTTATAATTATTGGTATTGTTTATATAATCATCATTAATTTTACTTTTTTCTAATGTAAGTTTATTCATTAATTTGTTAATACAAAAGTTATACATTCCATCATCTATGACATTTTTTCTTTTTAAATATTCAAGTAGTTTGATACTTGTTTCTATTTCAATTATTCTAGATGGAATTTTATTTATTGTCTCCATATATTTTGTCCTTTCTTTTAAGTTTATTTTTATAAAAACTAAAAAAGAACTTAAGGTAATAAGTTCTACAAAAATTGAAAACTTAATACCTTATAAGGACAAAATTAGACTAAACCATTATCCGAAAATATTAAGTTTTCAAATAACAATTTCGTTTTTAAATATTTAATTTTTTATAATCATTCTAGCAATTTCATAGCTATCTACATTATCTGGTAATAATTTATCATGTTCTAAAATTAAAAATATTTCTGCAAGTACATCTATCTTTTCTTTAAAAGATAACTTTTCAAATAAAGGCATCATTCTTTTATATTCCTCTTGATAAAGATGATAAAGTTTATATGTATGATTCCAATATTCATTTAATTTTGCTACTAAATAATGGTAACAAATACTGCTTGGATTAAATATATCTATACAAATGCTATCATCTAATAAATCAGGGTTAGTTTCATTTAAACTATTAATCTGATCATTATCCCATAAGTTTAAAATATAACTAATAAATTTAAGTTTATTTTCCTTATCCAGTTCATTTATCTTTTCTGTTATTTTTTTAACCTCATTACTTGTATTCTTTAAATACATATTAAACACATCCTTTCATTTTTAATTTAAGCCATTTTAAGAGACTTTAATTTTTTATACTTATAACTGATTAAGAGCAATATTAAAGCCCCTTATAGTCTAAATTAAATACAAATAAACTGATTTTTTGTTTTAATATTTATCACTTAATAAAATGAATTTTGCAAGAGGTTTTTATTAAAAAATTAAATTTTTGTTTTATCAACTTTATCTATTTATTTTTAGTAATAAGTTATTAATAGTATCTAATTATCCAGTTATGGTAAATCGAAATATCCTTTTGGCTCATCTGTATATTCATAAATGATATATTCATAAATAAATCTCCCACTTTCATCATAAGTTTTTTCTACCTCTAAATATTTATTATCCTTTAATTCTTTTATTGCATTATTAACTGCATTTTTACTTTCTTTACATAAAAGACATAAACCATTA
>CASEYV010000018.1:0-18908 GCA_949292245.1 uncultured bacterium | reverse complement strand
TTTACATAAAAGACATAAACCATTAACATTAAATTTCCAATTATCTGGTAAAGATAACATTAAAGTTAATAATCCTTTAGCCTTTAAAGAAATATTTTTGTCTTCTAAATATCTATTATCAATCTTCGTATAATTTGTAATTTTATTTACCTTAATTTCAACAAAAAAAGTGGCTACTAATTTAATGAATAGTGACCACCATATAGAAAATCATTAAAAATATGTGCTTCCTTTAGTTTTAAACTTATATTATCACCTCCTAACAAAAAAGAGAAAAGTAAAAGTTTCTCTCTCCATAATTTTTTGAACTATTTTGCTCGAATCATATAAAATTCATAAATATTTTTCGTAAAAAACCGAAACTCAGAATATTATACCACTTGACAAATCACGGTCAAGTTTATTTCTAAATTTTCTTTACTAAATCCGTAATTTATTAAGTATTCATATATTTCATTTTTCATATAATTCAAACTCCTATCAATTAAATAGTTACTAGTTCTTGTTCTAATATATCTATTATTTGCTTTATTGCATCAATAGTATCTTCAAATTTCACATTTCTTACATAATTAAGCTTCCTACTATAATTATCAAATAATTCTTTTAATACAATACTATCTTTTATTATTTCAAATATATCATTTAAGTATTCTATATTAAAATTTGTGTTTCTATGTTTAAAAGTTCTTTCTATTGCTTTAACAAGTGTTTTTTTATTTATTTTATCTATATGATTGTTTACTATTATATACACATCATAAAAATCCTTTGCTCTAGTCGTAGAAATATTTTTACTAATTATACTTTCAAATTTTTCAGCAATTATAGTTTCAATTGTATATGCCATAATGTTAATAGTTTTATCTTCAAAAATAGAATTATATTTATATTTTATTTCTCTTGGTGTGATGATATCTCCAGTAGTTACTTCTATAAAGAAATGGGTTTTTAATTTATCAAATTCTCCATATACATTTATTCTATAACCACTATAAAAATCATCTAATCTAATATCTTTAACACTTTCAATTTTAAAGATAAAACCATCTTCTATATCTATTGATAATATTTCTTTAAAAATATTTTTAATAGACTCTTCATTAAGTGGAATACTTTTTAAAGTAGCATCTATATCTTTTGTAGTTCTCATATTGCTTCCTATAATTGAAGAAAGTAATACGCCACCCTTTAAAATTATATTATCTTTATACTTACTTTTTTCTAATCTCATTAATACATGTTCAAAGAAAAACATTTGATGAAGATGTAGTGATACATCATTGCTTCCATTAGCACGCTTTTTAATAAGGGCATTAAGTTTATCGCTATTCATTATAAAATCACCTGCATAATTTCCGCTACTTCTTTTTCAATATTTAATTTTTTTGAATACTTAGCAAGTTTTAGCATATCTTTATCTTTTCTTTCAGCATACCATTTTAAAGCTTTAGTATATATTTCTTTATCCATATGATTTTTATCTTTAATAATATCACAAATAGTTCTTTCAACATCATAACATTTAATATCCATACCGAATGGAGATTTAATAGTTTCCATTCCTAAATTTAAAATGTTATTATCTACATAGTGAAGCGATACAACATCAATATTTTGTAATGGTCCACCATAACCACGAGGTACTGTAATATCAAAATATAGTGGTGTTCTATCTGATAGTTCATGTAAAAATAAAGATGTTGTATAAGAAAATATAGCATTTTTACTTTTGGAAATAATTTTATAATAATCATCATTGATCATATTAGGTAATGAATAATATCCAGTTGATACTCTTTCCAATAATCCACCATCACATAATCTTTTTAATGCCATCTTATTTAATCCATTATCTACTACTTCTTTAGTAGTAATATAACCATCATTTTTTTCAACTAATTGTAAGATTTTTTCTAAATCACTCATATGTAACACCTCTCTTATAAGAATTATACAATAATAATTTATAAAAGAAAATAGTTTTTGTTACTTTTTTAATTATTTTTTAAACATTTTGATTTCAAAAGTAACACTTTAAACAAACAAAAAAGTCAACTTATCATCGTTGACCTTTTTGGCAAATATGCATTTACTCATAAATTATGCATAATTTATAAATAAATGTTTACACCTTTGTAAGCTTTGACATGCTCACACTCATTATTTACTACTTGCATAAATTTTTCAGTGGCAAAATGAGCTTAATACTCAACAATATACCATTCCCCATAATTTCATCTATAGTTTTAGTAACGATAAATCAACATAGCGCTAAAATTACATTTAATGGTTGTTAACTAATCATTTAATACTAAGGGTGTACCACTGAAGGTAAAGCGCCCTGTAATATTGTTTTTATGGCACATCACCTCCTTATATCGTTATTGTCAAGATAAAGCATATACAAGTACATACTTTATCCATCTAACAACAATTAAATTATACCATATTTTCCTATATTTACCAAGAAAATTAAAGGAAATATTTAAAATTTTGTTAATAAATTATAATTAAACTTAACATAATACTTTTTTGTATATTTACTGATAATTCCTCTAGTAATGGTAAGGGTATCATTTATCAGACAGCAAGCTTGACCAAAAGCTGTGGTTGCTAGTTCAACATTTCCCATTGCATCTAAATCAAATAATATTCCTGTTCCTTCCCCGTTTAAATCTATACCTGTTTTTTTTCCAAAGCCAAATTCTTTTATATAGTTCATTAATTTTTCTTTATCTAACATTAAACCTAAATTAACAAAACCAGGGTTACAAGAATTTTCTACTACTTCTAAATATGTTTGGTTACCATGTCCTCCATGTTTCCAACAATGTAGTGTTGCTCCATCTACTGTTATTGCCCCACTATCGGTAAATCTATCTTCAAATATATTTACTAATCCTTCTTCAATTGCAGATGAAAGAGTAATAATTTTAAAAGTTGAACCCGGTTCAAAAGTCATCCATATTGGTAAATTTCGGTTAATTACTTCTGTAGAATAACTTTGATAATCATTTGAGTTAAAATTTGGTCGACTGGCCATTGCTAAAATTTCTCCAGTATTAGGATCCATTGCGATAGCAATAGCACTATCAGCATCATATTTGCTTATTGCATTATCTAATTCATTTTCAACTGCTTGTTGTAATCTTATATCAATTGTTAGTTGTAAAGTTATCCCACTAGTAGGGGATTCATATATTTCTGCAAGTTCTAGTTTGTGTCCTTTACCATCTGAAAAATATTTTATTGACCCATCTTCTCCAGTTAAATAGTCATTATAGTATAATTCTAGTCCCGATAAGCCTTGATTATCTATTCCAACATAGCCTAAAACATGACTGAGTAATGTATCATATGGATAGTATCTTTTTGATTCTTTAACTAAATAAACGCCATCGATATTAAGAGAATCTATTGCTTCTGCTGTTTCATAATCTAATTGTCTTCCTTCTGGGTGGACTCTTTCTATTGATGTTTTTTTTGATAGATGACCTAGCATATCTTCATAACTACAATTTAGTATTTCACTTATTTTTTTAGCAGCATCTTCTTTGTCTTCAATTTGATTTGGTATAACTACAAGGGATGTAGTAGTAATATTAGTTGCTAATACTTCACCATTTCGATCGATTATTTCACCACGATCGGCTGAAATAGGTAATTCTCTACTCCAAAGAGATTCTGCTAAATTACTTAATTTTTCATAAGCAAACACTTGAATATAAAAAACTCGGCCTATAGCTATAATTAATATAATTATTACTATTAAAAATACATATCTTATTCTGGTGTGTATTTCATTAAAAAACATAGTTATCACCTTTATTAAAAAATATGATAATTATGGTTTTTTTATTAATAACTATAACTTTAATTTCAAATATCGACAAAAAAGGGAAAATAAGATATAATTTGTTTGGGATGTTTATGAAGTTAGAATTTAGATTAAAATATACAGATAAAAATACTTTAGCAAGACTTGGAGAAATTACTTATAATGGTAAAACTTATGAAACTCCAATGTTTATGCCAGTTGGAACTAATGCTACAGTTAAAACATTATCGCCGGAAGAACTTAAAAGTATTGGCTCAGGAATAGTTCTTGCTAATACATATCACTTATGGTTAAGGCCAGGAGAAGATGTTGTCGCTTTAGCAGGTGGCTTACATAAATTTATGAATTATGATGGACCGATTTTAACAGATTCTGGTGGTTTTCAAGTTTTTTCTTTAGCTAAACCAAAAGATATAACTGAAGAAGGGGTAAAATTTAAAAATCATTTAAATGGAGATGCATTATTACTTACTCCAGAAAAATCAATTGATATTCAAACAAAACTTGGTAGTGATATAATGATGAGTTTTGATGAATGCGTTAAGTGGCCAAGTAGTTATGAATATATGCAAGAAAGTGTTGAAAGAACATTGAGATGGGCAAAAAGAGGAAAAGATGTAAAACTAGATAATGATCAATTATTGTTTGGAATTGTTCAAGGGGGAGAATATCCGGATTTACGAAAGCATTGCTGTGAAGAACTTGTTAAAATGGATTTTGATGGTTATTCTATCGGAGGAACTTCTGTTGGTGAAGATAAACCTACTATGTATAAAATGGTTGAATATTCAACTAAATATTTACCTCTTGATAAACTTCGTTATTTAATGGGAGTAGGTGATCCAATAGATTTAATTGAAAATGTAATGCGAGGAGTAGATATATTTGATTGTGTATCCCCAACAAGACTTGCAAGACATGGACATGCGTATACTAAACATGGGAAAATTAATATTAAAAATAATAAATATAAAGAAGATTTTACACCAGTAGATGAGTGTGACTGTTATGCATGTAAAAATTATACTAAAGCATATATTAGACATTTAATTGTTGCAAATGAAACTTTTGGAGCTAGATTACTTTCTATTCATAATATCTATTTTTTACATAAGTTAATGGCAAAAATTAGAGAAAATATTAAAAATAATACGATGGAAGAATTTAGAGATGAATTTATTAAAAATTATTATGGAGATAATTATGAAAAATAAAATTATAATTTCAATTACATTACTTATTATATTTGGATCAATTATTGGTTATACAACTTATAAAGTAATAAATAAACATAATACCAAGTTATTACATGTAAAAAGTGAATATATTATTGAACAAGCAAAAAATTGCTTTAATGAAAAAAAATGTACAGGGACTAAAGTTACTTTAAAAACTTTATATGAACTTGATTATTTAGATAAACAAGTAAATCCTGTAACTAAAGAATATTATAACGATGAAGATTATGTATTAAAAGAAGATAATGATTATAACTTTTATACAGTTTGATCTTCTTTTTTATTTATACCAAGCATTCCCCCAAGAGTACCTGATAAAAGTAAAACTATGTAATAAATAATAGTAGTTATATTAAAGAAACTTCTGGTAGTAAATATATTTATAATAATTAATATTAGTAAAAATAAACCACTTATTTTTAATCCTGCAATATATCCTTTACTGCTTGCTTTTTTACCATTAATAAAACCAAAGTAGAAAAATGCTATTATATTAAATAAAAATATTATTAAATTAGTTATAGTTGAATTTACACCAATTAAATTAAGTAAACTACATATAAAAACTAATAGTATTATAAATATAGTATAATATCCTAAATATTTAAGTAAATTTTTCAAATTAATCACCTAATTAATACTATGTAATGATTAAAATAATATGATTATACCCATAATAAATTTAGGTGAGTCTATGGAATTATTTACAGTACTATTTCGAACTTTATTTTTTTACTTTTTTGTTTTAGTTGCTTATCGATTGATGGGAAAAAGAGAAATAGGACAACTTGGAGTAATAGATTTAATAGTTTCAATCCTTATTGCAGAACTTGTTGCTATAAGCATTGAAGAAACTGAAAATCCTATATATTTAACAATAATTCCTATAGCAGTTTTAGTATTACTTGAAATTGTTTTTGCTTATATTTCTATTAAATCTCGTAAATTTAGAAATGTTTTTGATGGTAAACCATCATTAATTATTGCAAATGGCAAAATTAATTATAAAGAAATGATAAAACAAAGATATTCTTTAGATGATTTACTTATTAGTTTAAGAATGCAAGGAATAAAAGAATTAGATATGGTAGAATATGCATTTTTAGAACCTAATGGTCAGTTATCAATTTTTAAATATAATTTATTTAAATTAAGAAGTAGTTATCCAATGCCTTTGATATTAGATGGTTCTATTCAAAAAAAAGCATTAAAACATATTCATAAGAGTGAAATATGGTTAAAAAATGAACTTAGTAATAAAAATTTAACTTATAAAGATGTATTTTATGCTTTTTATAAAAATAAAAAAATATATATTATTAAAAAAAGTGATGTCAAATAAAAAAAAGTACTAGGTCTTTTTTTTATTTTATGTTATACTAGTAATGAATAGTAGGGTGAAGAAAAGTGAAAAGTTTTATAGATAGAATAAAAACTGATAAAGTATTATTTTTCTTAAGTGTTTTAATAATTGGTATTTTTTTAGTTTTAATTATTAGAATAACATATTCTTATTTAGCAGCAAGTATTAATGAAGCTGGAAATAATGTAACTATGGGTAGTGATAAAACAGATGAATTAAAATTTATTAAAGGGGATAATTTAGTATTAAATGCAACATCTACAACATTACCGGAGGGTGGCGCTAATTATGTAGATAGTACTACATATAGTGCATCACTAAAAGCAAATTCAACAAATAATACTGCGAATTATACATATTATGTTTATTTTAATATACCTACTAATACAATTAATTATATTGAAGAAAATACTCCAGAAGTAATACTTACTATAAGACAAGGGGAAAATACTATAACGAATATATCTGGATTAACTTATGGTACGTATAATGGAGTTGCAGGTTTTGATATTACAAATAAAACAGGACTATTTACTGTTGCTAGTAATTATGCTATAAGTTCTACTTCATCTACTACAGCAACTATTCAAGATTGGACATTTACTTTAACTTATTTGAATCAAGGCTATGACCAATCAGCTAATTATGGTAATAGTATGAACGTTAAAGTGATTTTAAGTAAAAATGCCCAATAAATTAGTTAATTGAAAGGATTTGATGTAATGAAAGTTTTATGTATAGGACATACAAGTTGGGATATGACTGTTCCAGTTGATGATTATCCAGCTGAAAATAGTAAATATCGTTTTAGTGAAAAATATTCATCTGGTGGAGGTCCAGCTTCTAATGCTGCATATGTGCTTGGAAAGTGGGGAGTAGATACAGTTATTGCTACCAATGTTGGTAGTGATGATTATGGAACTAAAATTAAAAAAGAATTTCAAGATGTAAGAGTAAATACTGATTATATAGAAACTAGTTATGAAAAAGATACATCATTTTCTTTTATTATGGTTAATAAGAAAAATGGGTTAAGAACAGTATTTAATGTAGCAACTGAACACCCACCATTAAAAAAATATAATTATGAATTTGTTCCAGATATAATTCTTACTGATGGTCATGATTATGGTGCTAGTCAAAATGCTATAACTAAATTTCCAGAAGCAATTACAATAATTGATGCTGGAAGAGTAACTCAAGAATTATTGGAGTTATGTAAATATATTAAATATATAGTTTGTTCTAAAGGCTTTGCCGAAACAGTAACAGGATTAAAATTTGATTATACAAAACCCCAAAGTTTAGTAAATATTTATAATAAATTACAAAATAAGTATCCTAATTCAACTATTGTTGTAACTTTAGAAGAACATGGGGCATTGTATCAAGCAGGAAATCAAATTAAAATAATGCCAGGATTAAAAGTTAATGCTGTAGATACTACAGGAGCAGGAGATATTTTCCATGGAGCATTTACTTATGGTATTGCTAATGGTTTTGATATGGAAAAAACAATAATGATTGCAAATATTGCTGGTGGTTTATCAGTACAAAAGATGGGCTCTAGATTATCAATTCCTAGTTTATCAGAAGTCCTTGATTATTATGCTAAGAAAATGGGTGGAAGTGTAAGCAGTCAACCACAAAGTGGATCACAACCTCAAGTTCAAGTGCAACCACAAACACAAACACAAGTTCAAGCTCAAAATCCAACTGAGCCAGTAAATAATCCAGTAGATTCAAATACTAGTGTTAACCAATGATTTTAAGTACAACTCCTAAATTAGATTTACATGGCGAAGTTGTTGCTATGGTAGAAGTATTAGTTAATGAATTTATAAATAATAATGTTTTATTAAAAAATGAATATATAATTATTATTCATGGTAAAAGTACTAATATACTTACAAAAGAAGTACATAGAGTTTTAAAAGATAATAAGTATGTTGAAGAATTTAAATTAAATAATTGGAACTTAGGTGAAACAATCGTAAAACTCAGAATTTAACATAAATATTTGACATATTTACTTTTTTTTGGTATAATGTAGTTCCATCGTGGAAATACTATGAATGATATGAAAAATTTACACAAATTTGACAAAAAAAGTAGTTTGTGGTATAATGATATTGTTCGAGTAATTAGGGGGTATGGAAAAATGAAAGGATATGTTTTAGAATACGTTTGTGAAAACGAATTTAAGAAGTTGGAAAGAGCATTAAAAAAATATAATATGCTTGCTTTTAAAAAATTAAATTTTGATTATTATCCAGCTTTAAGAAATGGTAAATTTGTAGGTGAACTAGTTTCTGTTAATAAGAAAAATGGTACAGAAACATATGAACTTAAATTACCAAGTGATAAAATGTTTGCTCAAATTCATGGTGATGTTAAGTTAATATATACTGTTCATAAAAAAGATGAAGTAGTAGTACTTGAAACTATTACACCATCAGATATCTTATTAGAAGGACACCGTAGTGAACTTACAACTTATAAAGGTATAATGATATCAAAAGCAAATGCATCTAAAGATATGTTTAAAATAGATTTATTAAATATGTTACAAGATAAATAATTGTGAAAAGATTTAAGATTTAAGGGGGTTTCTTAAATCTTTTATTTTTTTTTAAAATTTTAAAAAAATTACTTGCAACATACTATTTATTGTGATATTATTAATGTACATGGACCTCTAGCTCAGTTGGTTAGAGCATCCGGCTCATAACCGGGCGGTCGAAGGTTCGAGTCCTTCGAGGTCCACCATTTTTTTATTTGCAGGTATGGCGGAATTGGCAGACGCGATAGACTTAGGATCTATTGGATTCATCCGTGGGGGTTCAAGTCCCTTTACCTGCACCAAAGGAACAAAAAAATCAAAAATCATTTTGATTTGTTTTTATATATAATTATATTTTAATATTTTGGAGAGTTAATGATGGATGAAGGTTTTAATTTAAAATGTGGAATTTTAAATAGTGTTGTAGTTGAAAAAGGAAATATTAGTTTTAGCGTTGAAAAAGAATCTGATGGTGATATTTGGTTTCATGCATTAGATGATACAGAATTACTAATTAGTTATTCATCTAGAAATTGTATTGAATGGCAATGCTTTGCAGTATTTGAACAATTAATGAAATCAATTTTTGGCAAGTTTGTTTTAGATGGCGAATTCAATTTAGAATATAATAGACTACCAAAAGATTTTATAGATATTGAAAATAAAACCATTACTTTGCATTTGGATAGTAATTTAAATGATTATTTGCAATTAACTTATGTAGATGATGGTATAATTGTTTCAATATTTAGAATTAAAAATAATAAAACTAAAAATGATAATTCTATACGTGTTAGAATAAGAACAAATGGTTCAGAATATCGACAATATTATAAAGAATTTGAAAAGTTATTTGTAGAATTATTAAAGTTAGCAACAAGGCATAATACTGATGAAGTTATTAATAAAAATAATAATACGATTTGTCAAAGATTATCTTTATTTAGAAAATAGTTTTTAATTTTAATAACTATGAGGTGCAAGAAAATGGAATTATTTGAAGAAAAGAAAAATGCTAATATTTATGATAAAAAAGTGGTAGAATATCAAGAAGAATTGTTAACTTATAGTTCTATTGCATCAATGAACCAATTTGTAATTTCTTCTGTTGATAAACCAATAGTTGGAACAACAGCACTTGCAACATGTTATGGAATAGTTTTTTATGATAAGAGATTAAAAAAAGCGTATGTCGGTCATGCATCACCAACTAATTATATGACTTTGTTGTATCAAATGATTTCTGCTCTTGAACCTAGTTCGAAAATTATTGAATACAAGATTATTCCCGGATGGGATAATTGCAACCCAGGCTTTGAGAGTGCAAGTAGATATCAAAATATATTTGATGATAGAAATCCTTATTATTATATGAAAAAATGTTTACAAAATAATTCTGATTTTCAATTTATACCGCTTAGTTTTTCTATTGATATTCAAACTAATTATAATTATATTGATCCTTTTTATGAATTTGCATTTGATGCAAATACTCGTGAAAGTGTAACAAAATATTTATTTTATGAAAATGTTGATGATATTAATAGAAAGATTAATATGTAATATATTTTGGGGGATATTATGATTAATTCGGTTATAAAATTATTATTTAATAAATTTGTTTTAAGAAAAAATAATGGTGAAGTTGTAAAAGAATTTGTTCAAGAAAATGGTATAGTATACATAAAATTAGCCCAAATGCTTGCAACACAAAATTATGGTAATATATTTACCGATGAAGATAGAATACTATTATCAAGTGTATGTGATAATTGTAATCCAATACCTTATGAAGAAATTGAAAAAATTTTAAAAAGGGAATATGGTGATGATTTAAATAGTATATTTAGTTATATTGATGAAGTTCCATTAGGTTCAGCATCTATTTCACAAGTCCATCGAGCAATATTAAAAGATGGTAGAGAAGTTGTTTTAAAAGTTAAAAGACAAGATATTGTTGATTCCATAAATTTAGATATAAGTTTTATTAGAAAGATAATGCAAAGATTTGGGAAATTAGTAAATTTTAAAAATTTTACTGGGGGTAATCATGCATTAGATTTGTATTTGAAATGGATAAATGAAGAAATTGATTTTATTAATGAAGTTGAAAATATTAAAAAATATCAAAAATTTGCTAATAATGTAAACGGGAGAATCAATGGTACAAGAAAAATAATTATACCTAGTATTTATGAAGATTATTGTACAGAAAATATAATTGTAATGGAATATATCCCATTACCTACAATTAACCAAACTGTTTTAACTGCTGAAAATAAAAAAGTAATAGCAGATGCTATAAATAATTATTTTAGACTAAGTTTTTGGGCATTATTTAATGATCAAGAAATTGTGTTTCATGGAGATCCTCATAGTGGTAATATTTGTGTAGATGAAAATGCCAACATATACTTTTTAGACATGGGATTATTATGCGTTTTAAATGATGAAGATACAATATTATGTCGAGAATTTTTCTTAGCTGTGTATAATGGTGATTATGAAAAAATTAGCAATATGATATTAAAATATAGCAATATGGACAAACAATCCATAATATCTTTTAAAAAAGATTGTAAATTATATTGTGAAGGAATTAAAGATAAGAATATAACTTATTATTTTATGGATATGGTAAATATTTGTTTAAAGTATGAAATAAATCCTCCGAATTTTTTATTTAGTATGACTAAAGCATTTTTTTGTTTAAATGGCATTTGTAATTTTGTTGGTAATGACTTTACAGCAATAAAATTATTAAATGACCAAGTAATTGAATTTTTCCTTAAAAGAAGTTTTGCTGATTGTAAAAAGTGTGTAAAAAGGGCATATAGTTTAATTCCTTCATATATTGACAATGTTAGAAAAAATGGTTTAGAAGATACAATTACTAAAATTATTACTGAAGAAGATTTAATTCGAGATATTAAAAGAAGCATTATCAATTTACAAGAAGTTTTATCTTATATGAAAAAAGAACACGATAGTTTACAAAGAAAGTTAAAATTATAAGATTAAGATACATTATTATTCAAAATTATTTCAATAAGTTTTTTAGTACTAAAGCATGGAATGTTATTTTTAGCAAGAGCAATACCTACATATCTTGAAGGTATTTTTTCTTTTATATTTAACTCAAATAATTCTTGACTTTCCAATTCATTTTTTATATATTCTTTTGTTGCATAACCAATACCAAGACCAATTTTAGAAAATTCAACGACTAAAGTATAACTAGCTAGCTCAATATTTGGCTTAAGTACTACATTATAATTTTTAGCATAATTATCTAAAAATTCTCTGGTATTTGATCCTTTCGCTTGCAAAATTAAAGGGTAATTATTTAAATCTTTTATAGGTATCTCTTTATCAATTAATTCATTATATTTATTATTTACTACGAAGCAATCATTTATCTTTCTACATTTAATAATATCAATATCATTACCATAATTTTTACCATTTAAATTTAATATTACAATATCAATTAATCCATTTCTTAGTTTTGGTATTAAATCGGAAGTTAAATTTGTCATTATTTGAATTTCTATTTTAGGATATAATGAATGAAATTTTTCTAAATAGGGGAGTAAAAATTCTTTTGTTAATGTTGTACTAATGCCTATTTTAATACAGCCAGATTCTAAATTAATTAAATCTGTAAATTTATTTTCAGCATTATTAATATATTCTATTGCTTGTTTTATATAATTATAAAATTCTTTTCCTTCATCAGTAAGAATAACACCACGTTTAGTTCTAACAAATAATTGACCACCCAGTTGTTCTTCTAGATTCTTAATTGATTTACTTATCGCCGGTTGGGATATATTAAGTTCTTCACTTGCTTTAGTTATATTTTTATTATTAGCAACTATATAAAAAATTCTATATAATTCAAAATGAATATTCATGATAACCTCCAGTTATGATAAACATAATAAATATGTATTTTTATTATAATTTAAAGTGTTATAAAATACAAGTAGGGAGGCAAATTTATGATTATTGGTATATGCGGAAAATCCGATAGTGGTAAAAGTACATTGGCAAATGAAATATTGAAATTTAAAAGAAAAGGCATTCATATAGATATTGATAAAGTCGGACATTACATTTTAACTTTGCCAGAAGTTAAACAAGATTTAATTGATTCATTTGGAACTTCTATTTTAAATGGTGATGATATTGATAGAAAAAAATTAGGAAGTATAGTTTTTAGTTCAAAATTAATGATGGATATTTTATCAAAAATAACTTGGAAATATATGCAATTATTGATTGATAAATTAATTAAAGAAAATGAAAATAATTTGATAATATTAGATTGGATATTATTGCCTCAAACAAAGTATTTTCATATGTGTGATATCACTATATTGCTTGATGTCTCTTTTGAAGAAAGATTGCAAAGAGCAATGTTTAGAGACAAAATAACAGCTGAAGAGTTTGTTTTAAGAGATAATGCTAGTATAACTTATAATAGTGAATCATTTGATTATGTTTTTAATAATCATGATATTGATTTTAAAAGAATATTAGAAGTGGTTTTAAAATAGATTAGAGAGGAGAAAGTATTTTAATGACTAAAGTTTTATATCCGGGGAGTTTTGATCCTATTACAAAGGGACATATGAATATTATTGAACAGGCAAGTATTTTATTTGATGAGGTAATTGTTGCTATAATGCAAAATTCCTATAAACATTTGAGTTTTTTTACATTAGAAGAAAGATTGGAAATAATTAAACATTTATACCAAAGAATGAATAACATTAAAGTTATAATTGGAACAGGAGCAGCGGTTGATGTTGCCTTACAAAATGAATGTCTTGCAATAATTAGAGGACTTAGAAGTTTAAGTGATTATGATTATGAGGTTCAAATGCAACAAATTAATAAAGATATCTCTAATAATCAAGTAAATACTATTTGTTTATTTGCGGACAAAGATTATCAATTTATATCATCTAGTATGGTAAAAGAAGTATCTAGTTTAGGAAAAGATATTTCTAGTTATGTTGATCCATTAGTCCAAAAAAGAATGTTATTGAAAAAAGGTGATTATAATGAACGAAGAAAAATTAATTGATTTACATACCCATACTACTAGTTCAGATGGTGATTTATCGCCCCAAGAATTAATAAGATTAGCAATAGATAAAAGAATTGGAATAATTGCTATAACTGATCATGATACTATTGAAGGCATAAAAAAAGTAAATAGAAATGAGGATATTGTTGTTGCTAGTGGAATAAAAATTATTAATGGTATTGAACTGTCTGCAAAAACTGATAAAGGAAGAATGCATATTTTAGGTTATGATATAGATTTGGAAAATAGTTCATTAAATAAAAAAATGATAAATTTGAAAGACAATAGTATTAATTCAGTTTTGTCAATAATGGAACAAATCAAAAGAGATTATGGAATTAAATTTAGTTATGAAGATATAAAAGAACTTGTTAATGCTAATCATAATTTAGGACGTCCAGATTTAGCAAAACTTTGTGTTAAATATGGATATGCAACTACATTTCAAGATGCTTTTGATAAGTATTTGATAGATGCACATAATAAAACAAGACAAACAAGCAAGGGATTGCAATATCAGGAATGTTTAGAACTAATAACAAATAGTGGTGGCATTCCAGTTCTAGCTCATCCAAAGTCATTAGAGTTATCAGAAAAAGAATTTTTAATCTTATTAAATGAAATGATTAGTCATGGCTTACAAGGTATTGAAGTATATCACTCTTCTCATACAAAAGAAGAAAGATAATTTTTCATGGAAATTGCTAATAGATATGGTTTATTAGTAAGTGGGGGAAGTGATTACCATGGTAAAAGTGTTAAACCTGAGATTGAACTTGGAAGTGGAATAAATAATAATGTATTAGTTCGCAAGTTATCAATTTTAGATAAAATTAAATAATTCACAAAAATTACACATTTATTACATAGTTTTGTCAAATTAATTTTATACTATATTATTGGAGGAGGAGCCATACGGTTTGAACAAAATGTTCAAAAAAAAGATCATTAACTCTTTTACAAACCTTTCTATAATATAAATTATAGTCTTATAGTTCCTACAATATTAAAGTATTAAGTTTTCTTTTAAATATAAATAATTTAAATACTGCTGTTAGTCTCCGTCCTCTAAGATAGATTTTTATTCTATCTTTTTTCTTGATAATAATTATAATATTTGATATTATTATATTGATGATTGGAGTATATTATGGATTATAGTAAAACAAGTATATTTGATGTTAGAGAGTTACGACAAGAATTAATCTTGATGATGCTTAATGAAGTAATTGAAGCGTTGGAATTTAAAGGATATAATGCCACAAATCAATTGGTTGGCTATTTAACGAGTGGTGATTTAAAATATATTACAACTTTTAATAACTCACGTAAAAAAATGGCTGAATATGATCGAAGTGAAATTCTTATGGCTTTGATTAATGGATATTTAGGTAAATAATGCGTTATTTAGGCCTTGATTTAGGAACAACATCTTTAGGTGTTGCAATAAGTGATAAAACAAATATGATAGCTAGTCCTTTAAAATTAATTAAATTTAATAGTGAAGATTACAATACTGCAATCAATGAATTAATGAAAATAATTAAGGAAGAAAAAATAACTAGTGTAGTTTTAGGGTTACCTAAAAATATGGATAATTCTTTAGGCTTTGCTAGTCAAAGAAGTTTAGAATTTAAAAAAATGTTAGAAGCAAATAATATAAATGTAATTTTAGAAGATGAAAGATTAACAACAGTAGAAGCAATAAATATATTAAAAAGTAGTGGTGTAAATAAAATAAATAAAAGTAATAAAACTGATGTTTTATCTGCGGTTTTAATACTGGAAAGTTTTTTGAGGAAGTTATGAAAAATAATAAATTAGTAATTGAAAATGGCGATAAAGTTGAAAAATATGATATATTATTAAATATTGAAGTAAACGAAAATAATTATATAATATATACTAAAAGAGAAGAAAATGAATATGGGGAAACTATCGCCTACGCGGGAAATTATGAATTTATTGATGGTGTGCAATCAATAAAACCAGTAGAAGATGAAGAAATATTAGAATTTTTAGATTCAATTCTTTTAAATATTCAAAACAAAATGAATAGTGGTGAGATAAGTGAGTAAAAAAGGGAAAGTTTTATTAATAATCGGGGGTGTAATTATTGCCATAATTGCATTTTTTACTTGTCTATATTTTTATTTATTAACCCCAGTTTCTAAAAGTAGTGAACTTGTTAGTTTTACAGTTAATCGAGGGGATAGTAAAATGCAAATAGTAGATAATTTAAAAAGTGCTGGATTAATAAAAAATAAGTATGTTGCTTTAATATATATTTTTTTAAGTGGTAATACCAATATACAAGCAGGAGATTATGAACTTAATAGAGTAGAATCAACTAATGATATAATTAAAACATTAGCTAATGGAGATATAATTGAAATTGGAAAAGAATATGTAAGTATTACTTTTAAAGAAGGTATTACATTAAAAGAATATTTACAATTATTAAGTGAAAAAACTAATCTTAATTATGATGAAATGTTAAATGAAATTAATGATGAAGAATTTTTAAACAATTTAATAAATGATTATTGGTTTTTAACTAGTGATATATTAAATCAAGATATTTATTATGCTTTAGAAGGATATTTATATCCTAATACTTATCAAATATATACAGAAACTAATTTAAATGAAGTAATTAGAAAGATGTTAAATGAAACTAATAAAAAATTAGAAACAATTAAAGATGAAATTAATGCAAGTGATTATTCTATTCATGAAATACTTACAATGGCAAGTATAGTAGAAAAAGAAGCAATAAGTTATAGTGATAGACAAAAAGTAGCTCAAGTAATATATAAAAGACTTAATATAAATATGAATTTAGGAATGGATGTTACTACTTATTATGGAGTTGGTAAAAGTTTAAAGGAAACATTAACTAATCTTGACTTAAATGATGAAAACCCTTATAATACACGTATTACATCTTTTATTGGCTTACCTGTTGGACCAATATGTAATCCATCAATTGATAGCATTAAAGCAGTACTTAATCCAGCAGAAACTGATTATACATATTTTTATGCAGATGTAATAACGGGTAATGTTTATTTTACTAATGATTATAATGAATTTTTAGAATTTAAAAGGATTTATGGATAAGGAGAATTCATGAAAGAACTAAAAGAAAATATATTAGCAATGGAAGCCTATGCGGCGGAGAATAATGTTCCAATTATTGAAAAAAAATCGATTGTGTTTATAATGAAATATATTAAAGAACATAATGTAGAATCAATATTAGAAATTGGTAGTGCTATTGGTTATTCAGCAATACTTATGGCATCTAGTAGTGTAAAGGTACAAGTTACAACTATTGAACGAGATGAAACTAGATATATGGAATGTCTAAAAAATGTTAAAAAATGTGGTATGGAAAAAAGAATTAATGTTGTATATCAAGATGCCCTAGAATTAAATTTGAGTGAAGAATTAAAATATGATTTAATTTTCATTGATGCAGCAAAGGGACAATACATTAAATTTTTTGAAAAATATAAAAACTTTTTAAAACCTGGGGGAGTTATTATTACAGATAATTTAAAATTCCATGGTTATGTAGGTGAATCTAGTAAACTTGATAAAGGTAATTTAAAAAGTTTAGTTGAAAAGATTGAAGGATATGTTGAATTTTTAAAAAATAATAAAGAATTTGATACTACATTTAAAGATATTGGAGATGGATTATCTATAAGTAGGTGGAAAGAATAATGAAATTAGTAACTGTAACTAGTAAAACTATACTTAATGAATTAAAAAATAATGAGGATATAACACTTGTATATCCTCTTAATTCATATACTGTAGGATTTACTTTAACTTTTGATATTAAAGAAATAGATGGTTTTGTTTTAATAAATCGTATTTTAGATGATTTTGATTTAGATAAATTAGATCAAATATTGCATCAAGAAAATAAAATAAAAGGTATAATATTTGATGATTTAGGAATATTAGAGTTAGTAAAAGATTTAGATATAATTAAAATATTATCAATAAATCATTATGGGGTAAATTCTAAATCTATTAATTATTATTTAGAATATGTAGATAGTGTAGTAGTATCTAATGATATAACTAAAGAAGAAATATTAAAAATACTTGATAATGCTAATAAGAAATTAGTAGTTAATGTATTTGGTTTAAAAGATTTAATGTATTCTAGAAGAAAATTACTAACTAATTATGTTACTTTTTATAAATTAGAAAATAGTAATTTATTAGATGCATCAATAGATGATAAAGGTTTTAAAATAGTAGAAAATGAATATGGGACAGTTTTTTATACTAAAAAATATTATAACGCTTTAGAATTATTAGGTACTAAAAATGTTTTATATTATTGGTATAATCCTTTATTTTTAGATGATACAAGAGTAAAAGAAGTAGTATTAAATAATAATGTTACTGGAATTGATTGTGATAAATTGTTTTTAGATAAAAAAACAACATATAGGGTTGGTGAATAATATGTATGAATTACTTGCTCCAGCTGGAGATTTTGAACGTCTTTATTTTGCTTATCTTTATGGAGCTGATGCAGTTTATTTTGGTGGCCAAAATTTTGGTTTAAGAGCCAATGCTAAAAACTTTAATTTAGATGAAATTAAAAAAGCAACTGAATATGCTCATAGTTTAGGTAAAAAAGTTTATGTTACTGTAAATATAGTTTTTCATGATGAAGATTTTGTGGGTTTAGATGAATATTTAAAATTTTTAGATGAAATAAAAGTTGATAGTATTATAGTTAGTGATATATCTGTAATAAAAAGAGTAAAAGAACT
>CASEYV010000017.1 GCA_949292245.1 uncultured bacterium | reverse complement strand
TATTATTACTAAACAACTTACATAAATATGATAAATTCCTTATCTTTACTATTTCTGATAATCCTTGAGCATTCATTTCTACATTTATTATACTCTTATTTACTCTTACTAATACATCTAATGTTTTTTTCCTCTCGCTTTCTGTATCTAGTGATAATTCTACTGGAATAAACTGTAATATTTCTACCTTATCATTAAATATTGTACCTAATAATGCCTCTAATATTTCTTTACCATCTTTCCCATTAGCAATTGTTTTAAATAACCTATCATTCTTTGCGGTATATATCATAAACCTCCCTTCATTATATATCTTAATTTTTTTTATGTATTATTCTTTTTTTCCATAAAAAAAATATATTAATGACAATATAAAAATGTAGGGTTCTAACAATATAAGAATGTAGGAAAACCAACATTTTTATATTGTCATTAAAAAACAAGTATTTTTTTATACTTGTAATTAATTTTCAAATTCTAATAAAATGCTTTCTAAACTATCTATATTTGTTGATGCTCCTCCTACTAAAAAGCCATCAAGATTTTTTATTTTGTTTAATTCACTTATATTATCTTTATTAACACTTCCACCATATAATACTTTTAATTTTGTATCATACTTTTCTTTTATTATTTTATTTATAAATTCAATATTTTCTTTAATTTCTTCATTAGTTGGTACTTTTCCACTACCTATTGCCCAAACTGGCTCATAAGCAATTATAATGTTTTTAAGTTCTACATTGTTAAGTACTTCACTTATCTCTTTTTCTAATACTATATATGTATTACCTTCTTCTTTTTCTTTTAGTGATTCCCCAATACAATATATTATTTTTATATCGTTTTCTACAGCGTTATTAATTTTATTTATAAAGTCAATGTTTAACTCATTTTTATATATTCTTCTTTCACTATGTCCAACTATTACATAATTAACTCCCATACTTTTAAGTTGTTCTCCGGTTATTTCTCCAGTAATTGTCTTATCTATAAAAGAAGATATGTCTTGTGCTCCAAGGCTATAATTATTACCATCAAAATAACTTAAATATATATTTGATGGACAAATTACTAATTCAACATTTTTTATTCCTAATTCATTTAATTTGTTGCTATATTTTATTATGTCTTCTTTATTTAACTTGTTTTTAAAATTACATACTAAATACTTCATTATTTCATCCATTCTAATGCTTTTAAAGTTTTATCTGCTATATATTCTAGTGTTGCTCCACCACCACTTGATATAAAGTAAAAATCATTGCTATAACCAAATTTTTTAACGGCACTAGCTGTATCTCCCCCACCAATTATTACTTTGACTCCACTTTCTTTTAGTGCTTTTAATAATTCTTTAGTACCTTCCGTAAATCTATCATCTTCAAACTTACCACAGGTACCATTTACAAATATAATACTAGCACTATCTATATATTTTTTATATTCATTAATGCTTTTATTTCCTATATCATATATTATTCCGTTATCTATTGTAAAATCAATTGGTAATTTTATCTTTTCTTTATATTTATCCATTAATTCTTTTAATTCATTTAAAATTTCTTCATCATTGGTTGCAATACTTTCTCCAACATTTGCTCCCTTAGCTTTTAAAAATGAGTTGGCAATACCACCACCAAGTAGTAAGTAATCACATCTATCTATAAGTGATTTAATTATAGGAAGTTTATCATCAACTTTTGCCCCACCCATAAATACTACAAAAGGTCTTGGAGTATCATGGATAAGTATGTCAAGTTTATTAAGTTCTTCTTCAACTAAAAAACCTATTGCATGTGGTAAAAATTTGGCAATTCCCGCAGTTGATGCATGAGCCCTATGCATAGAACCAAATGCATCATTTATATATACTTCACCTAAACTTGCCCAATATTTAGCAAGGTCTAAATCATTTCCACTTTCAAGTTTTTCTGGATAATCCATAAATCTTGTGTTTTCTAAAAGTATTACTTCGCCTAAAGATGAATTATCTACTATTTCTTTTACTTTTTCACCATAACAAGCACTTATAAACTTAACTTTTACCCCTAATAAATTAGATAATTCTTTACCTACAAATTTTAAAGTGTTTTTAGTTTTATCTTCTTCACTTTTAACTCTTCCAAAATGGCTTAAAATAACAATTTTGCAATTGTTATTAAGTAAATACTTTAATGTATCTAAACTTTTTACTATTTTAGAATTATCAGTGATTTTTTCTCCATCCATAGGCACATTAAAATCACATCTAATTATTACAGACTTATTATTAACTGATATATCTTTTAATGTATTCATATATTCCTTTCAAATTATAATGCTGCCCTTTGTATTATTACTTCAGCACTCATGTTTTTACCGGCATTTGCTTGTTGGTCAGTATCAAGATTTATAAAAGTTGCTGTAATATTCCAATTTTGGGTTGTAAAAGATGTACTAGAATTTGACGAGATTGTATAAGCACTTGCAATAGCAAAGGTTCCAGTTTTATTAGTAATATCAAAACCACTTACTGTTTGAGTTCCACTAGATGTAGTTGTTGTAACATTAGATTTATATGTTAAACCTTCTATTGAAGTTACTGCTTGACCTGCTGGATTTGTTATTGTAAGTAATATTTCTGGCTTTTGATCATCTGTTGTATATGTAAAACCATTAGAATTTATTTTAAAATAAACATAATAAGTATAATTTGCAGTATTTGTCGTATTATTTGCTTTAAGAGATGCTGTTGCTGTTGCACTATCACTTAAATTTCCAGCTCCAACCCCAAAATTAAATTGGTTTATAGTTAAAGAAATATCATTACTTACATTAAAATTTAAAATATCTATTGAATCCGTTTCAACTGTTGCATTACCTTTAGCTGTTCCCCCTGTTTGGTTTTCAAAATAAGCATATGTCACGGAAAAAATTGCTATTATAAAAGTAGCAACACAAATAATTACTATTTCTAATTTTTTTCTATCTATAGACCATTTTTCCATAATCATTTATCCTTTATCTTTATAATAATAATATCATGGAAGAAATGCATTTTCAAGACATTTAGAAAAAAATTATTAAAAAATTGTATTTTGTTGACAAATATGTTAATATATTTACTCGTTAGGAAGGGAAAAATATGTATCTTAAAATATATATTATTAATGCTCTAGAAGAAAAAATAGATATTGATATTGACGCAAATTATTATAAAGGCAAATATTATTTTACTTTTATTTTTCCTAGTGAAGAAAAATATTATGAATTTTTAAAAGCTAAAAAACTATATCGAAGTGATTTTTATAATTTAAGTGATGATGCAAAAAAATATTTAGAAGATAATATTGATACTATTTCAAAATTAATAATTAATTCTACGCCTATATATATTTTATTTAGTATTAGTGATATTAAAACCACAGAAAATGTAATACTTGATATTAGTAATTTATCATGGAAAGATAAACTATATATTATTAATAATATTGCTACTAATAATACATATTTTATAGATGAATATACATTAGATGAAGTATTAACTTTAGATGATATATCATGCATGTATAAAATTATAGAATATTTAGTTGAAGATTTAAAAGATAAATCTCCATTAGAACAACTATATTCTATTTATAATTTTTTAAAGGATAGACCTTTTTTATCATCAGGTATAAAAGATAATAAATATTTAAGTAGAAGTTTAAATCAAGTATTATATACTAATCCTATAGTATGTCACGGTTTTGCAAATTATTTTAAAGCAATGGCTAATGCTTTAAATATAAATGTTGAAAATACTTTTTGGAAGGGAGAAATATCTCATATTTCTAATATTGTATATATTAATGATAAAAAATATGATATTGTTGGTATTTTTGCTATCGATATAACTTGGGACAATATGAAAAATAGTATTAAGCATTTTTTACATCCGATAAAACAAGAAAAAGATGAAAAATACAGTGAAAATTTTGTTCTATTTAAAAACAAAAATAGTGTTGACGAATTATTTTTAAAGTATTTGGAGTTTTTAAAAACCAATAATGAAAAAGATAGATTAGAAATAAAATTAGAAATAATATATATTATAAATAAAATATATAGATTATTAAAAATAGATAAAAAAATAGATATTATTTGTAATATTACTGAAGAAGTGAAATTAATTTTTGAATTGACTAAAGTTGATTTATCTATTCTTACTTTATCGAGTATATTACCAAATAATGAAAAAAGTCTTGATTTATTAAAAACTAGTCCATATTATAAGAGGTGCATATGAAATTAACTATAAAAATTAGAAATGAAACTGAAACCTTTTTATTAATATTTATAAACGAAGATCAAAATGGTTTTAGTTATGTTTATACATTTTCAAATGAAAATGCTTATAAAGAATTTTTAAAAAATAAAACCGTTCAACGAATTTTTTATATTGATGATAATGCTGATGCTAAAAAACATATTAAGAATAATTTAGCAGAATTTAATTTGCTTATAGAACAAACTATGCCTATATATGAAATAAATAGTTTAGATGATATATTAGAAACAGAAAATGTAATATTAGATATCAGTAATTTAGCTTGGCAAGATAAATTATATGTTATTAATAATTTAGCTACTAATAAAACTTTTTTTAAAGATAGATATACCTTAAATGAAATTTTAACATTAAATGATATACAATGTATGTATATGATAATTGAAGATTTAGTAAGACCTTTAAAAATCAAATCCCCATTAGAACAATTATATTCCATCTATACTTTATTAAAAGAAAGACCTTATTATAATGACAATAATGAAGATATTAATACTACACGTAGTTTAAATCAGATTTTATATACAAATCCTATAGTTTGTGCTGGATATGCCAATTTTTTTAAAGCAATGTGTGATGCTTTAGATATAAGAGTTGAATATTTACATTGGGATAAAAATGATAGTTCTCATGTTGATAACATATGTTATGTTAATGATTCTAAATATGATATTGTGGGAATATTTGCTATGGATATTACTTTTGATGTAGAAAGTAATAGAATCTTACATTTTTTATATCCTATGGATAAAGAAACTAGAGAAAAAAATCTTGGTGGTTATGTTGTAGATGAACAAAATATATATTATAATTTGTTGAGTCAATACAAAGATTATCTTTATTATATTGAAAAAAAATATCCAAGTTTTATTATTGATAACCAAAAACAACGTATAATAAGAATAATAAATCAAATTTACGAATTATTAAAATTAAATTATAAAATAAATGAACAATGTAATATTGATGAAGAAATTAAAAAAATTAAAAAATATGCTAATGTTTATATATCACCATTTACTTTAAGAAAGATAATAGGTATTGCTGATTTAGAATATAGTTTGGAAGTAATAAAAACTAGTTTTCATTATAAAGCATTAACACCAGAAGATAAATTGATGGTAGATGTTTTATGGAATTGTAATAAAAAATTATAATTACAAAAAAAATTTTGTACTCTTATGAATACAAAAATTTTTGTTTTATTCAAACATTTTTTTTGCCGTTCTTAGCATTTGTGCGGTATAACCATATTCATTATCATACCATGCTACTATTTTAACAAGTTGAGATCCATCATTTTCTACAATATTTGTTGATAAACCATCAACTAATGCACCATATTTTTTACCAATTATATCACTAGATACTATTGGATCCATTGTGAATTTTAATGTTTCATCTTGATTATCCATTAATAATTTATTAACTTCTTCTACACTTGTATTTTTCTTAAGTTCAAGTGTAACATCGATTAAAGATCCATCAGCAACTGGTACTCTAAAAGCTAAACCATTCATTTTATTTAACAAATCAGGAATTACTAGTCCTATTGCTGATGCTGCTCCAGTTGATGCCGGAACAATATTTTGACCACATGCTCTACCACGTCTTGCTTTAATTCCTTTTTTATGAGCAATATCTAATGTTGCTTGATCATTTGTGTAAGCATGTACTGTTGTCATAAATCCTTTTTTAATTCCTAAATTGTCATTAATAACCTTTAATACTGGGGCAAGACAATTAGTTGTACAACTTGCTGCAGATACAATTATATCTTCACTAGTTAAGTCGTTGTGATTGACATTATATACTATTGTTTTCATATCACCTTTTCCAGGTGCTGATATAAGTACTTTTTTAGCTCCTGCTTCAATATGTTTTTTTGCATCTTCTAATTTAGTAAATTTACCAGTACATTCAAGTACTAAATCTACTCCTAATTCACCCCATGGTAAATTTGCTGGATCCATTTCAGAAAATACTTTAATTCTTTTTTGATGTGCTACTACTATTTCATCTCCTTCAAATGTTATTTCATCTTCATGAAATGTACGATGAACTGTGTCATATTTAACTAAATATGCTAAATCTTCTGCACTTGTTAAATCATTAATTGCTACAATATCAAAATCTGTTTGCGTAACTATTTGCCTAAATGCTAGTCTTCCTATTCTACCAAAACCATTAATTGCTACCTTAATCATAATTTCCTCCTATAAATTCTCTTAATATTGAATCATCTGTTACATATTCCCCAGGTATCGGGAAAAATATCTTTAAAAAATCTATTAATCTCCTTGCTTCCTCATAATATATAGAATCTACTCCAACTGATAATAATAATGGCTCGACATATACTTTTAATACACCAACTTCATAAGCAAGTGCTGTATTTATTATAACATTTGCTTGGTGAATATATGGAAATATATACTTTTCTTCCCCCCTTCTTACTCTTTGCCAATTATCAATTGTGTTAAGAACATCGTATCCTCTAGTTCGATTATCTCTAACTATTCTTCTTAATAATCTTAAATCTAGTGTCGATACATAATTGTGTTCATCTATATTTAAAGGAATAAAAGGACTTAAATAAATTCGATACTTGCTTTTTTTATCAACATCTTTTGTTAATTCATCATTTAATGCATGTAAGCCTTCTATTAAAAAGATGCTGTTTTCTTTTAATTTTATCTTGTTTTTACTATATTCTCTTTTTCCTGTTAAAAAGTTATATATTGGTAATGTTATTTCTTCGCCATTTAATAACTTGTTTAAATCTTCGTTAAATAATTTAACATCTATTGCTTCTATGCATTCATAATCATAATTGCCATCTTCATCTTTGGGATTAACATCTCTATTTACAAAGTAATCATCTAAACTTATCTTAATTGCATCATATCCTAATGCTTCTAAGTATGATGCTATTCTTTTAGTAGTTGTTGTTTTACCACTAGATGATGGACCAGCGATTAAAATAAATTTTATATCTTTGTTACTAATTATTTCATCAACTACTTTAGCTATATCTAAACTAAACATTAATTCATTGGACTTTATAAAATCTTTTATTTTGCCACTTGCTATTGTTTTATTTAAATCACTAATGTATGGCATGTGTAAATTATCTAACCAACTTTGACCTTTAAAAAAAGCTTCAATTATATTGTCATAATGAACATATTCTGGAACTACTCCATTGCTTTTAATACTTGGGAACATAAATACTATACGATTGTTACCTAAATATATAAGTTCATATTTATCAATACTACCTGTATTATATGGCATTATCGAGTAAAAATAATTAAATTTGTTGTGTAAACGATAAAATGTAACAAATTTATCACTTACACTTTGAATATTATAAGCCTTTTCTAGTTCATTAAACCTTAAATAATATTTTATCGCTTCTTTTGGATCAACATTAAATTTATCTATTTTATCATTAGCATCAACTATTTGAGCCATTTTATCCTTTATCTTTGATAAATCTTCCTGATTTAATATTTTATCTCCTTGTACTACTGCTAACATACCTCTTGGTACACTATGTTCATAACACACTTCTAAATCTGGAAATGTTTCAGTTAAAGCTATTTCAAATAAAAATTTAAGCCCAGCTTTATATATTTTGTTTCCAATAATGTCATTTGTATTTATAAATTCTACTATTTCATCTTGATATGCTTTAGTAGTTAGTGGAAATACTTCGTTTCCTATCTTATAACCCATTATATTAGGCATATCATAATCTTTGCTAATATCATAATAAAGTGTCCCTTTATCATATTCATGCACTGATTTATCTTGAAAAGTAATTTTTACTTTTTCCATACAATCCCTCTATTCTTTAAAATTATAACATAAATATTTAATTTTTTGAATAAAAACTATATTATTTTACTATTATTATTCTAGGTGATCTATTTGAATATTATTCCAACAGTAATTGAAAAAACTAGTAATAAAGAATATGCTTATGATTTATATTCTAGACTACTTAAAGATAGAATAGTATTTTTAACTGGAGAAATTGATGATAATTTAGCTAATATTGTTATTAGTGAACTCTTATATTTAGATAATATAAATAACGAAGATATTTATTTATATATTAATAGTCCAGGAGGCTCTATTACTGCTGGTTTAAGTATTTATGATACAATGAATTTTATTAATAGTAATGTTTGTACCATAGGTATTGGTATGTGTGCTTCAATGGCGGCTTTCTTACTTTCTAGTGGGAATGTTAGATATGCCCTTCCTAATACAGAAATTATGATACATCAACCTTTAGGTGGTGCTCAAGGACAAGCAACAGATATAAAAATTGCTGCTGAGAGAATTATTAAATTAAAAGAAAAATTAAATAAAATATTGGCTAAAAATACAAATCAAACAATTAAAAAAATTTATGAAGATACAGAAAGAGATAATTTTTTATCTGCTGAAGAAGCTCTTGATTATGGATTAATTGATAAAATAATAAAAAAGAATGCTTTTTAATACATTCTTATAATTATTTCTCCATCTTCACTATACATAAACTTTTCTTTGGCATATCTTAATACATATTCATTATCCTGTAATTTAGTAACATCACTTTTAAGTTTTTCTTCTTCGTTTAGTAATGTGTTATATTCTTCATTTAATGCTTTTATTTGACTATTGTTATCAAGTATTTCTTGCCAATCATTAAAAACTGAACTTACTAGAGTTATCAGTAAACCAACTATACAAAAAGTTATTAAAACTAATCGTTTTTTCTCTTTTTTAGTTTTTTTCATCTTGACACCCTTTTCTTAAATTATTATATCAAAAAAAGTAAAATAACAATAAATATTTTACTTTTTTAATATCTTTTTTACATATATTTTACATATATTTTTTAATTTGTAATAATATATGTTTGTTAAACTAAATCCTATTATTACTGTAATTAGAAAGTAAATATGAAAATAACCATGATTTATTTTATATATTATATAAATATATAAAATTACTATATCTATTATAAATATCGTTGTTATTATTAATGTAATTAATTTGTTTTTATTATCTAATATATATTTATTAAATCTGCTTAATAAATAAAAGAATATACCATATATAAATGATATTAAAAATGATATTATTTGAATATAACTGGTCATTTAAATAACTTTGTTATTACACTTTCTTCTTTTTTATTTGTTTTACCATCTATATATGTAAAAGAATTTATTTTACCCTTTATTTTTACATTACCATCATTGGTATCTAATTTTAATAGTTCTAATCCTTCACCTAGTAATCGAAGATTTCCTACAGTTGTTTCCATTAAAAATTCTTCATCATCAAAACTTACTATTTTATTTACTCCCGTAAGACTTATACTCGCTCGGTCTAACATTTTTACTTCTTGAGTTCCATAACTTATGCCTTCCATATTATCACCACTAAATTATATGAAAAAAAAATAAAGTTTTTCCTATTTCAAAAAACTTTATTTTGAAGAGATTCTTGTTCTTGAATAAGATAAATCTTTATTTTCTACTTCAGCCAATTCTTCTTCAGATATTTGTTGAGTAATTAGGGCAGTTTTTAATGTTTCTTCTACTGGTGTTGTTTCTTCATAATCTATTACTATGTCTGTTTCTTCTAAAAATTCATATTTTCCTGTTTGAGGAAAATAAATTATTCCACTTGCTCTTAATGCATTATATTTTGCCATAAATATATCAGAACTATGGATTCCTAAATAACTCTTTATTGAATTATTTAATAATATATCATTTATATCAAGTTTTAATCCGACATAATATTCTTGTCTTTTTACTTCTTCACCATTAATTGTTGTTTGCTTTGCCCCAATTAATTGTTGTTTTTTAGATCTATCTACATCATAAATAAAATCTATTTTACTAACCACGGTATCCTCTCCTTTTTTTGGGTTGTGAACAAAATTTTAGCACATATATTTATTATATGTCAAGCAATTAGGAAAAGAACCGTTCGACAAAAAATTTATTTATATATTATTAATTGAATGTTTTTACTAAATTCTGTTGCTTCTTTAAATGTAAAATTTTCATATAATTTATATGACATTTTGTTGCATTTTAATATTTCTTTTAATGTTTCTATTTTATATATTAAAAATTCATGAGTATCGTAATATGACTTTCCATTTATTATGTATTCTATATTGGTTTTTTCTCTAAATGTTTCTTCATTAAATATCCATTTCATAATCCTTTTGTTGTTTTCATAAATTGTTTCTTTTTTACCACTTTTTCTTCCATTGTGTAAATCAATAATCATAATACCATCTTTTTTTAAATGATTATAACAATTAAGTAATCCTTTTTCAAATTCTTCATAACTTTTTAAATGATTGAAAACCGCAAAGAGAGAAAGTATTACATCATATTTTTGATTAATTTTAAAATCTAATAAATTTTTAGTATATAATTTACCTTGTGCTCTTGTTTTAGCTATTTTAAGTATTTCTTCATTTAAATCTATACCATTTACTAAATAGCCTTTTTCTTCAAGTAAATGCATGTGGATGCCTGTTCC
Organism: uncultured bacterium; assembly: GCA_949292245.1. Lineage (GTDB taxonomy): Bacteria > Bacillota_I > Bacilli_A > RF39 > UBA660 > Onthocola_B. The sequence goes on along the minus strand of CASEYV010000017.1, from coordinate 6,475 downwards.
ACAGCCAACATCTAATACTTTTTTCCTATTACCTATTATTTGGGCTATGAAATTAATTTCTTCATCATATTTTTTTGTTTGATAAAACAAATCGTAATACTTGGCCATCTTTTGATATTCATACATATTTTTTATCTCACTTTATATTGTTAAATTCATTTTTTCTTTCTTAAATATTTTTTCATCCATTAGTTTTAAATCTTCCGATATGTTTGGACGAAAATCCATTTGATTAAAAATATCTTTTATTATATCTACTCCTGGTGCTATTTCTACTAATGTTATTCCTTTTTCATCAAGTTTAAACACTGCTCTTTCTGTAACATATAATATCTCTTGCTCATTTAATCTTGCCTGTTTTGCTGAAAAAGTAATTTGTTCTACTTTTTTAACAAATTTATGTTCTGATCCCTCATTTTCTATAATTAATTTTGCATCCTTTATTTCTTCTTTTAATCCTTTAGCTGTAAATGTTCCTATAAATATTACTTTTTTAGTTGATTGCGTTATGTTGATAAATCCTCCAGGACCTGTTACTCTAGTACCAAACTTTGATACATTAACATTTCCTTCTTCATCAACCTCAGCAAGGCCAAGTATTGCCATATCTAAGGCCCCTCCATTATAAGCATCAAATTGTTCAGGGGTTGATACTACCGATTCAGGATTTATAGAACCACCAAAAGCTACTCCTCCAATTGGAACTCCACCAGTTGGGCCTGTTTCTAGTGAAAGACATATATTATCAGCAAAACCTTCTTCTGCTGCAATGTTTGCAACACTATCTGGCATTCCTACTCCAAGATTTATTACATTTCCTTTTTTTATTTCTAAGGCTGCTCTTCTTCCACATACCTTACGATTGCTAAGCTCTTTAATTTTTACTTCTTCCAACGGAATTTTAATATCCCCAACTACCTCCGGACGATATATTGGCATATTGTAATCTCCTAAAGTTAAATCAGGTTTTGATACTAAAACATAATCTACATATGCCGAATGAATTATAGCATTTCTTGCTTTTAAACTGCCTTTAGGAACTATCTTTTCAACTTCGGCGATTACTATTCCTTTACAGTTGTGTGCTGCTATAGCCATATTATATTGTTCCCCAATTAATGCTTCATGTTCTAATGATAAGTTGCCATCTTCATCAGCATATGTTGCTTTAATTATTGCTACATCTATTTTAAATGATTTGTAAAATAATTGTTCTTTACCATCTACTTTGATAAGTGAAACTATGTCCGGTAATTCTTGGGCTTTTTCATTTGCTCGACAACCATTTATTCTTGGATCAGCAAAGGTATTTAATCCTATGTGGGTTATTATTCCAAGTTCTTTACCAGCAATTGCTCGATATAAATGATTTATTACTCCTAAAGGTAAAGCAAATGCTGGAAATTCATTGTTTCCTATGGCATTACCAAATACTTTTCCCATACCTAAATGTGCACATATGGCTTTTCCAACTAGTCCTGGTTTTGCAAGCATGTTCATCCCCACTTCATCTTCAGTTAAATTTCCTGGAGATATTCCACAAGTAACTCCAATATTTTTAGGGTGATTGGTTTTTAAAAATGAATCTCTGATTGCTCTAAGAATTGCTTCACAAGAGCCACTTCCACCTGAACCAGATATCGCTACCATGGCATTATCTTTTATTAATTTACCTACTTCATCAGATTCTATTATTTTCATGTTTCACCTTCTATTTTTTATTATAACAAAAACTAGCCAAAATAAAAACCTAAGTTAATAGGTTTTATTTGACTAATTAGCTTGTTTTCTTTTTTAGTATTGTTGCATCCATTAAGGCTTTGGTTACTCCACTTAAAACTATTGTTATAATTACTGTTGGAATAAATATTAACCAGAATGAATAAGTCGTTTCAACACTGTTTTGACCAAGTAATCTTAGTACTAATATTGCTACTGGATAATGTAACATATATATGTATAACGATATGCTTCCTAAATACTTAAACAAAGAATTTGTAACTTTGTTGTTTAATAACTTGGTTAATCCATCTGTATTTAATAGAGTTAAACTAATTACTATTATACATAATAGTGATACTGTCCATCTTTCTAAATTAAACCATGTTGCTGGATATACTGTATACCATAGTAATAATATTGATGCTATAACATTAAGTACTGTTAAAGCAATTTTTCCAGTATTGCTAAATTTGTGATTTTTAATTTTTTCAATTAGATAATATAGTAGTATTCCTCCAAGCATTCCTAATAAAACAAATAATAAACCATTGTTAAATCCTATTACTGCTGTTTGACTTGTTGCTGAACCACCCATACCATTTGTGGATGTTGTTTGTAAACCAAATGTTGACCATGCTGTTTGTGCTGCTCTAGTATCGGTAAAACTCCACCAGCCACTTAGGAATATGAATAAAAATGGTGCTACAAATCCTGATGTTACATCTTCATTTTTACATAATGCCCAATATAGAAAATAGCCAACTATAATTATTGCTGATATAAACCATAAGGTACCATTTAAATTAAAGAATTCGTTTCCTAAACTCCTTAATCCTACTGAATGGAATCCTAAAAATTCCCATACACTATTAATCAGCATCGTGCATACTTGTTGAAAATTGTAGTCAGGATAGAAAAATTTAGTTGATATTACTACTCCTAAAACATATCCTAGTATCAATACTGGCATTAATCCTTTTATTCTAGACCAAGTGTATTCCCATGCTCTTGATCCTGCACTGCGAGTAGCATATTCTTTTTCTTGCATTCTTCTTTTAAAATGAGAAACTATAAAATATCCTGCAGTTAATGTGAATACTAATAGTACTTCACTTGAACCAAAAAACCAGTTTGTCGTTTCCATGTAATATCCTAATGAACCATCACATGATCTAGCAATAATCCATCCAGTATGGAAACCTATTATTGCTAAAGCAATTAAAAATCGCCATAATTCAATAGCAACATTTCTAGTCTTTTCTTTTGGTACTTCTTTCTTCTTTACCAAAATTTACACTCCTTTCTTCATAAGTATTTCCCTATGATAACTAAATTATACTTAAATAAAAGAAAAAAATCAATGTGATTATTGATTTTTTGTTTCTTCATTAATCTTACGATTGTATTCATCCATTATTGCAGTTTCTAATTTTTCACGCATTTCTCTATTTGTTGGGAATACTACATTTTCTTCTTTTCCTTCTTTATTTAATTTGCCAGGCATTGCAACAAATAGTCTTGAATTTCCTTCAATAATTTTAGCACCTCTAATTGCTAAACAATCATCTAATGTAAAATCTACAAATGCTTTTAATTTAGATCCTTCCTTTTCTCTTGGATAAACTTCTAATCTTGTAATTTCCATTCTAACCTCTCCCTTACCATGTTTAATTATATTTTATATTATATTTTTAATTTTTGCAAGTGTTTTATAAATATTTTATTTTAACTTCTCCTGTTATTACATCTCTATATGTAAAACTCTTTTCTTCATTACCTATTAATACTGTAAATATATTTGGATAAACTTTATATAATACGCCTTCATATCTATTTATTCTATTTCGAAGCCCATATACTGCTATACTTACTTTACTATTTAATTTTTTTGATATTTCTTCTTTAACTAAATTAATATTCATCTTGGATACCCCACATACATTAAGCCATTGCACATTATGCCACCCATGCCTTCTTCTTTATACTTAGTCTTTTCAAGTAGTTTTTTTAAATCAATTTCTTTATTTCTTTCAGTTAGAGATATGGTACTTGCAATTATCGCTGGATCTAGGGCATGAATGTTTACTCTTTTGGGACTCGATGCAAAGTTGGCTCCAGCTTTTATTAGTTCTTCATAATTACTTTGACATGCTCCTGCTATTATTACTAATTTTTCATGACTTTTTTCATAGCGACGACAAGCCTTAACTGCTTTAATAAAATAAGCGGAATTTTTATAATTGTTTATGTCATTTATATCGCCTTTTTTGCTAAAATAAGCATCATGACCAGTAATAATTACTATGTCTGGTTTATATTCCTTTAAAAGCATTGGAATTTGTTCATAAACATTTTTTTCATTTATCTTTTTACCAATAGCTAATATTCCATTTTTTTTATAAAATTTTAAACATCTATTTAAATAATCTTCATCACCATCTATATGTAATACTTTTGCTGGTAAATAAAAGTAATCTCCACGCATTAATAATTCATCTTTTATATCTACTTCATCTATAGTTTCATCTTCAACTACATCTTCTTCAATTTTTAAATCAGTTATTTTGGCATCGGCATATAATCTAACTTCTACTCCTTTTAAATATACTGTATCCCCTTCTATATTAATAACTTTAAATACTGTATCATTTCCATAACTATTTCTTGTTACATAATCACCTTTTTTAATTTGCATCTAATATCACCATTACATTATATGAAAAAAACTAGGATTTTTTCCTAGTTCTATTTAATCGGTTAACTTTTTATACATTTCTCTTAATATGTCTTCACTAATTTCTTCTGCTCTAATATTTTCATTAAATTTGTATTTTTCTAATATCGGTTTTATTTTTTCAAACTTTTCTTTATCTAAATTGTTTTTTAATGTTTTTCTTTTTTGTTTAAATATTTGTTGTAAAAATTCTTTGTATTTATCTATTATTATATTTTCTTTTTCTTTTGTTGTAAATTCTAATACTGTACTTTCTACTTTGGGAATTGGATTAGATGAATTTTTAGATACATTGCATACCTTTTTAATATTAAAATAATATTGTAATAATACTGTAATATATCCATATTCTCTAGTTTTAGGATTTGCTAAAAATCTATCAGCGACTTCTTTTTGAACCATTATAACTAATTTCGTTAATTTTAAATTGCTATCAATTATGTGCTCTATTATTGGAGTTGTAATGTAATATGGTAAATTCCCTATAATAAATAATTGATTATATTTAATATTACTTATATCTCTATTTATATTACTAGTTAAAAAATCTTGATATATTATTTTTGTTTTAGTATCTTCAATTTTTTCTAAATAACTTTTTAATTCTGTATCTACTTCATATGCTATTATATTACTTTTTTTATCTTTTAATCTTTTTGTTAATGCTCCCATACCCGGACCAATTTCTATTATTAAATCAAATTCATCACTATTTATGGTACCAACTATTTTTTCAATAATGTTATTATCAATTAAAAAATTTTGACCAAATTTTTTCTTTGCTCTCATAAAAAACTAGGTGAGATTATTCCCACCCACTCCTTAATACATCATATGTTATTGTGCTTCTACCAATATATTTATACGCATATTCTTCAGTTGGTACTAAAAAGTCAATAGAAGTTCCTGTAACGCCACGATCTAATACTATTGCTAAATTTTTACCATCACTTATTCTATTACTATAAAAACTTATAATTGAACCACATGGTAAATTTTTACTAGATGCTACAATATATACTTCACCATATTCTGCATCATTATAAGTATTTGTTCCATCAGTTATATCATATTTTGGCATACAAGCTAGTGTCCCATTACAAAGTGGGCAATCATGAGCATAACCAGTTAAATCACCAGTGTATGTATCTATAGCTGTAAACTTTAAAGCTTCTTCTACTTCAACAACTTTTAATGCCATTGTTGATAAATTAATTGTTTTATTAATGCTATTGTTTTCTACTTTTGTAATAGCTATATTTGTACTGCTTTTAGCTACCACTAAAATCATTAATAACAAGCTTATTTTTATAAAATTTATTATTATTTTCATATTATTAATCCACCTCATTGGCTAAATTAATTATAGCATTTCCGTATTTTTTTGTCAAAAAGAAAAGAGCATTTTCCAAAAATAGGAATTATGCCCTTCCTCTACCAGAAACTTCTGATTGAGTTCTCCAATTTTTAATTTGTTCTAATACTAAATTATAATCTAAATAAAAGTCTTTTTCTAACATACTTTGTTTGTTTTTTATTCTTTCTTCTAATTTTGTTAATATAGCAAAATATATTGGTTGGCCTACATATTCTTGCTTTTTAACTTGAATCATAGTAAGAATTGTACTCTTATCTCTTTTTTCGTTTTCATACATAGCTAATGTAAGTATAAATTTTTCTAAATCTGATAAATTAGAACCATAAATTTGATTTGCTGTAACTCCATCTTCATAATAAATACCTCTTAATAGTTGAGTTGCACTTGGTTGTTCTGTTACATAATAATCAGAAATATCACTTGGTGCTATTACTTTATAAGATATTTTGCTTTCGTTAATATCCACCAAAATCCCTCCCTTCATAAATAATGTTTCATATTATATACCAATTTTTAAAAAAATGCAAATAAAATTTTTTCTTTGTTAAAGCTTTTTTAAAATGTTACATAGAGATTTTTTTAAAATGTTACATTTATTATATAATATACCTCTAGAGAAAGAGGTGTTTTATTTTGATAAA
>CASEYV010000016.1 GCA_949292245.1 uncultured bacterium | reverse complement strand
TAATAATAATACTCCAGATGAACCTGATGTACCGGATACACCTGATGAACCTGATGTACCGGATACTCCAGATAAACCTGATACACCTGATGAACCAGAAACTATAAGATATTATAAACATGAAAGATGGACGGATTGGTCAGATGGTTATTCAAGTGCTAGTAATGCTGAAAATAGAAAAACAACTAAAACAACATATAACTATTGCAAATTAACATCAAAAACATATTACACTACAAGTTATGTTACCGATACAACAAAAACAGGATATTATAGTTATGAGTTACAACTATTAGACATAAATCCTAGTGATATAATATCATCATCAATTAAAATGACAAGCCATTCATATTTCTCTAATACATTAACTGATTATACAAACTATTTAAATACAAGAGACCAATATTTGGAAATGACAAATAACGACAAAGAAAATAATGCCGAAATGACGAGCCCAAGTGCCATGAAAAATTCGGCATTAAAAAGCAATAATTTTACATATAGTTTAAGTTCATTATATTTATCTGGTGGTAGATATAGAACAAATGTTACAATTTATTATAAAAATCATACTGGTGTAACACCATATTATGCAAACAATTTAGGATTTTATATATATGATGTTCCAATCAAATTTAACGTAGAATATGCAAGTAAAAATGATTGTATTAGAGACAGTGCTGAAAATAGTAGTAAATATAGTGGATACATAAAAACAGATCCTCAAACCGAAACTTATTGGGAACATAGATTAAAAGAATATACATGGAGTACAAATAAATCAATAAGTGGTTGGACTTACACTGGAATCTACGAAGATAGAGAAGTATAAAAAAAAACACCTTTTTTAAAAATAAGGTGTTTTTAATTTATTTTATAATACTTATATAAAGTTAAAACATTATTATTTAATACACAAGTTTTCCATGTACATTTTAATTTATTATATAAATATAATAGATACTTATCTAATTTAAATAAAAAACTCCTTATTCAAATATGATAAAGAGATTTTTTGATATAATCTAAACTCTTAATATAAGTAAATTTAAATACTACACTAGATTTTATTATTATAATAATTATTATAAATAAATTTTTAATTTATTTTATTCACTAATCTTTTTTTGATAAGCAGTGTCACAAGTCTCACCTGTCGGACTACTAATACATGCTGCACATGTTTTAGATAATTCATCAACAGATTGATCAACTACTCGAATAATAAAAGAAATCAATGTTGGCACAAAAAATATTGCAACTGCCGCTATAACACGCATACCTAAAGCTTTTGCAGATTTTTTAATTTCATCATCTTTACTTCCTACTACTGCTTTACCAAAATCAATCATGCCTAATACAATTAAAATTATTGGAATAACAATTTTAAAAACTAATAAAAATAAACCCACTAAACGCCAAATTTGTACAGTTTCACCACAAAAATCTTCCATTTTTTCACTCCTCTCATCTCATAAATTTATTTTACAATAATTTTATTTTAAAGTCAACTAATAACTAATCAGTTGGAAAAAATCCATCATTTGGATCATATGTGGTATCACATTTATCGTTTGGATAAACTAAACAATTAAAACAATTTTCAAAATCATTTTTTACATCCTCAGAATATCCTGCAACTACTTCAAATATAAAATGTATTATGGTTGGAATAAAAAATATTATAACTGCTGCTATTAATCTGCGAAGCAAAGACCCTCCGGCATCTTTTATAACTTTTTGATCACTTGAAACGACGGCTTTAGCAAAATCAACTATACCTAAAATTATTATAATTAAAGGTAATACTATTTTAATAGCAATTATAAAATATCCTAGTAACTTCCATATTCTAGCACTTTTATAACAAAAACTCATAATTATTCCCCCTATTTAAATATACTAAATAAACCGTTATTACCTTGTTGATCTATTCTACTAAATCCTAAAGATGATAAAAATGCATTAATAATAGGTTGATTATCTAATTTATCATCTAAATAAGGTAAATTGAAAAATACTTTACTTCCACTTTCTTTTTCAAAATCTTCGACATCCTTATCACTTAAAACACTTCTATTTAATACTATTTTTTTATTTTTCAATTTTTCAAATATTTCATTATCTTTTCTAATTAATTTATTTAATTGTATTCTTCCAGGTTCAATTAAATATACAATATCATGACAATAATTTTCAACTGAAGAATCGTTTAAATCAACTATTATTGCATCACAATCAATGTTTTGTGCTAGAAAATCATTAAAAGTTATGCTAGAAACTGATTCTAAAGAATCATCATTAAAATATATAAAATCATTACCATCTACTTCCACAGCTTTAACTTTATAATTAGTCTCTAAATGTTGCTTTAACAAATAAACTAAAGTTGTTGCTCCAGCGTGTTCTGTTACATTTTTGAACCCAATAATTTTTTGGCCAATTTTACCTTTAGTATTATCTTTCACATTTTCATTTAAAGCAGGTTTTTTAAAGCCTTCAACATTATGATACTTTGCCACATCCTTATATGTATTTGGATTATTAATTAAATATTTAATATCATTTATATTAGTAGCAAAGTTATAAATGCCCATAGATACTAATTGTGATAAATACACTGGTGAATTAACTGTTTCAGAATCATCAAGTAATAATATAATTTTTGATGTATCAAAATTTACCGATAAATTTTGAATAGTTGTAACTTTTTGATAATCTTTAATTGCTGTTATATCAATAATCATTTTATTAAAATAAAAATTAGAAAATTGGGCAATTAACTCATCAACACTAAATTCACCTTGTATATTTTTAATAACATCGATATCTAAACTTGTAAGTAAAGCTTGATATTTATTAGCAATTATAACATTCATATTAACCATCCTTTCACTGTGTGCCTAGCTGTTCACTACTACCAAAAAAATTGTCAGTTCTTCCAGTTATAGGGAAAACACTTATAGGTCCTAAAAATGGTAAAGTAAACTCATAAAAAACCTTTATTTCATAATAGACATCATCTTCAAGAGTTTTGTATTTTTTAAAACAAAACAAATATCTAGTCTTGCTTTGAGCTTCTTCATATCCGCCATCTAAATCCGTTGCTCCATACCAACCAATCTCATCGGTTGGACAAACTCCTGTATTTTTATATCCTTCTCCACGTAAAACATTATTTATTAAACTCAAAGAGTTTTTAGTTATCCCATCATTTATTTCAATAATAGATATCATATTATTTTTTATTCGATAAGCCTTATTATAATTTAAAACTAAAACTAAAAAGCAAGAAAATATTAATATAAATAATATCATTATTTGAAATACCCATGTAGAGCTACTTACTTCTTTCATAATTATAATCCATCCCAAAATGAAGCATAATAATAACCACAAACTCCAGTAGAGCTATTACCATAATCAAAATGCCACCATTCACTGCCAATCGTTTTCGCTCCAGCACTAGTAAAATAACTTGCTAATGATGATGAGTTTGAATTTGTAGCTTTAGCTAAAGGACTTACCTCATGCATATTACTTGGCATGTCTTTATTTGCTAAAGAAACATCAACTGCACACCCTCTATTATGATTTGATTGACTTGAAATAAAATTAGAAAGAGACTTTCGTATATTACTACTAGACATTGAATAACCTGCAGATGCAAAATTATTAATTAATGTTGTGTTATTGCTAACTGTTGAAACCAAACTATCTAGCAACTCGCTTGATATTGTTTGTGGACGATAAGTTTCATAAATAACTAAAGTATCACCAGCATTATTAGCATTTAATGCAGCTTTGCCAACAATTTTCGCAAAATTATATTGCAATGGATTAATAGTCATTTCAGAAGTATATAATTTTTTACCAGTAACATTCGTTATATTTTGACCATAAACCTTAAATATACTAGACGAATTATTAGTAATATTCATTTGAACTTTGGCACCTATAGTTTTTGCATTTCCACCAAAATCAATTCCTAAATTAGCTCCATTAACCCAACCACATTGCCCATCATAATTAATATACCATCTTGTATCATCACCAGATGCTGTACCCTGAATAGTAAATATTTTACCAGGAGTCATTCTAGTTATTTCATCAGACAAATCTTGATCAGAAAACAACAAACCATAATTCCCTTGCTTTTGTCCAGAACCCAAAGTTACTGCTTGTACACCTGACAATTTAGTATCTAAACTAAGCCCTTCTGTACTACAAGTAAGTTCTTGTTTTGTATCTTCATTTTCTTCTTTATCAGGCTCTTTATTAGAACTATTATTGCCACTTGAAATAATAGTTCCAGGGTTTCTAACAGGGTTAACGGCACTATCATCACCTTGTTCCGTTGGCTTGCCAGCTAAATTACCTTTGTTCGCATATTTATCATGTTTTACATCTGTAGCTGGTTCAGATTGTTCTGTGGTATTATATATTATTCTTGTTTCACCAGTTGTATTAAAGTTAAAAATTTGTTTTATAACTGGAATATCAAGTTGAAAAAACAACATAACCTTATAATATGAGCCTTCAACAAAATCATCTATCGCTACAGTATTTCCTAATCCACCACCTGACGAACTTGTCAAATAATCATCTAGGCCTTCCGTCGCTTTGACTTCTTTAATACAAACTGCGGCATCACTACTACCACTTGAAACAGCATTACCTGCTCTATCAAATCCCTTATAATCATCAGGACAAGTTCCTGAAGTTCTATAAGAAGTTTCTTGAATTACTTTAACAATTTCTTCATTCAAATCAGGCCCATTCATATAATTTCCATCTAAAGATTCAATAGCATTAACTATTGAATCTTTAACACCAAAAGCATTGGAGTTATTAATTGTTAAACACATAATAGCTGTAAATAACAATACAAATAAAATAAAAATTTGAAAAATTGTAGTTATACTAATAGAATCTTTCATTTACATCACTTATCCTTTATACAAGCATTTCATATTATCTACAGGTTCACCATTTATTTTACATTGTGTACAATATTCCACACCATCTATTGTTTCTCTAGCCTCGACAGTACAATTACATGCCGCTTTTGAACATTGTGATTTTACTTCAAAATTAGAATAAAGAATTGGCCAAAGGAAATAGAAAAAAAAGGTCATCAAGACCCCTACAGAAATTACTACAACCATAGTCATGTTTAAATCTTGCGTAGCCTCTTTCATAACTTAAAACCTTTATTTCAATAGGTTTATTGACCTTCAACAGGTGATGTACTGTCCCAATCATCTGGATCAATTACCATTTCTCCATTTTCTGTTTGACAAATACAATTACCGTTTTCTACTCTCAACGCTTCTCCACCTGGACAAATATTGTTACAAGTATTCATAGTTAACCCTCTTTGAATAGATGGCCAGATAAATAGATAGAAAAATCCTCCTACTGCTGCAATAGCAACAACAGTAACAACAGTCATATTTAATTCGCCAGTAGCTTCTTTCATAAAATATTATTCCTCCTTTTATATTACATAATTATTATAACTTATTTTTTTTTAAATATCAATTAATTTTATCCAATCAATTTTATCCAATTTTGTATAAACTATAATCCTATCATTTGAACTACAGCTAGAATAAGCAAAATCATCATGCCAAATCCGGTACACACAAGCATTTGCATTGTTTTACCTTCCATTTTTTCAAGTCTATTCTTATATCTTGTTTCTCTTGCTTTTTGTTGAAGATTGGATATTGTTCTTGAAAATGTTAAAATTTGTTCTTGTTTTCTTTCTTGTCTACCTAAACTTAAACGGTATAACAAACGCATCATTCGCATGGAATCTCTTACTGGATAACGTCTTGCAAATTGCATATATGGTTCAATTGTATCATCTCCAGCATTTATGGCATCAATCATTTCTTGAAGACCATCTTTAAATATTTCTGGAGCATCATCCATCGATTTACCTATCGCAACAGGTACTGTATAGTGTTGTATAAGAATTTCCATGTTTTTTAAATAATGGGGAAGCATGGAATCTATTTCATGCATATGGTTATTATAATATTTTTTTAAATCATTATATTGCATTTTAAATACAAAATAACCAACTACAAATATAAATAGTATTATTATAGAACTTAAGTTTTGAATTGAAATAAATAATCCTAAAACCATTATAATAAGAGCATTTCTAATTCTTTTATTAAACATTATATCTGTATTAACATTATTACCATATCTTGCTCTTAAGTAAAAATCATAATCACTTTCTTTTAATTTTAAGAAAAACATTTGATTATCACTTATAAGTTGATTGATATTTATTTGTCCTCCGACAGTCATAACACCAAAAACTATGACTGCAATTATAATTATTTCTATTTGCATTATTCCACCCCTACATCTTCATTATAATACTTTTCTCCAGAAAGTAAGAAAAACGCATTAAGTGTAACAATAGCATGAAGTATTATCTGAACATACCAAATTTCTATTAATTCTAAATAACTTTCTTCACCTAACATAAAACGCATTACAACTACTAATAAATAAAGCATAACACCAAATCTAATAAATCTACCATGGAAGTTTTTACGATCCATTTGGTCACGATAAACTCCTTCAACTAACGCATCGATATCCATCGCCATATTTTCTAGGGCTTCTCCAGAATCTCTTGCTCCTTCTTTAGTAATTTGTAAGAATAATTGATGCATGTTCTTAACCATATAAAATGGATATTTATTGTTAAAATATTGAATAGATTCATCTATTGTACCATTTTGATATGACATATCAATCATTTTTTTTACATCACTTACTACAGGTTCTTCAAGTATTCCAGAATTAGCAACACCTTCCAGTGATTTAACAAAACTTTGAGTAGTATTAAATTCCATAATAACATTTGTAGTATATGTTTGGATTTGTTCAAAAATATATTCACTATAAACACGTTGACAACGCAAATAAGCTAAATACGGAATTGTTGCAATTGCTGCAATAGCATAAACAACAGCCCATATTAAACTGTAAAAGTAAAAATATCCTACTAATGCAGCAAAGCCACCTATCAAAGTTATCTGAGCTATGTATTGTCTAGCGTTATATTCTTGTCCTAATTCTTTAGCTTTTTCTCTAACAATTTTAAATGAATATGGGGCATATTTATCATACATTCTTGAAACATTACCAGTAACATAATTATATACTCCTTCTTGGGGATTTTTACGATATATTAGTACAAATATAGCAATTCCCAATAACATAATTAATTCTAATGCCGTTTGCATAACTCACCCTCCTCATAAACTTTCAACTAAATTTGAAGAAGTATTATCACTATTTTTAATAAAATAATCTTCATCCATTTCAACACCTTGAGAACCTAAATAGCCAATTAAATACTTAGTTGGATTATTAAAACTAAACGTGCCATCTAAACTCTTTTTATATAATATATTAGCTTTTGCCTCATTATTATCATCTACATAAAATTCTACTACTTCAACGATTTCTCTTTGAAATCTACCCAATTCTTTACTCATATAACCTTTAACATGTACTCCAAGTTGTACATATCTATGAATAGATTTCAAAAATTGATCTATGTCTTGACTATTTTCAAGTAAACTATATAAACGCATCGGAATATTATATGCTCTATCCGAGTGAATTGTCGATATAATATTATGCCCAGAAGATATAGAGTTTCTAACTGCAGTAACAGCTTCAGCAGAACGAACTTCGGAAAGTAAAATCCACCTAGGATTTTGTCTCATACATGTAACTAAAACATCCGAATAAGAGGCAATATTATTGGTCTTCATTGCTACTATATCTCGATGTGGAAATATCTTATCTAAGTGTAATTCCAAGGTATCCTCAATAGTAATTATTTTTTCGTCTTCTTTAGTATGACTAGCTAAATACTTTACTAATTCTGTTTTACCACTACCGGTTTCTCCACTAACTATTATATTACAGTGTCCTGTAACACAAGTCATTAAAAATTCATGTAAATTTTCAGTAATATATTGTTCATTAATTAATTTTTCCTTATTAAGTCTTATTTTAGCGGGAGTTTTTCTTATTAAACAAGCAATACCATTGGTCGCTATTGAATCATGTACAAAATTAAGACGAAGTTCCGCAGATTCAGCATCCAAAAAAGGATGTGCCATATTAAAAGTTTTTCCCATAACGTTAGAACATTGAAAAGCAAGCTTTTCCATTAAAGCATTATTAATTTCTGGTCTATCAATTCTATATACACCTTTATCTAATGTTTTTAACCAGACTTGACCACCATTTGAATAAGAAATATCGGTTATATTGTCTTGATCTAAAAACTCTTTTAAAGGTCCAAAGTCTAATTGAGAAAAAATTGCATCATTCACTATTTTTCACCCCTTTTTGCCTATTTTAATGAGGTTGGTTGATATAAACTTTCTACTAAACTTGTTAATAAATCATTTGAATAACTAACATCTTTACCTGCTACAGTATACATTTTATTTCTAGGAATGGGAACTATATCATATCCTCTTTCATCTAATACATTTAAATATGTAAACATTTCATCTGTTACAGCAAAGGAAAGCCTAGATGGAGTTCTATTTGCAGCATCGTCAAATACATTCAATCCATCAGAATCTTTAACTTCTAAAACATCAATACTGTTTATAAACTCATCATATATTTTTTTATTAGTATCTGGATCAGTTCCATAAATCCACAAATCTATTTTATCTCCGGGATATATTGAATTGGCATATGTATCTTCCATATCAACTGGTAACCAATAAATTGTATAACCATCAGGAATATTATCAAAATCAGTTTTTGAAATTTCAGCTCTTGTAGCTATTTGATTTTTATAAAACATTGCACCTTGAGGAATACTAGTACCATTATTTACATAATAATTAATTAATAAACTTGGACTAGTAATTACGTCATTAGCATTATTTAAAAAACTTTTATTAATTTCAACATACTCTATATCGTCGACAGTAATTAATTCTGTTGCTAACAAAGTTCTTTTAGCAACAGGAACCCTTATAGGATTAATAGCGTTTTCTAAAGTCATATTATAAAAAAACCATAAAACTATTACTCCAGCTAAAACTGCTATAATAGTAATTGTATTTCTATTAACCAAAATTTTTCTAATACCATTTATTAAACCAGTCATTTTTCCTCCTTATCATTCTGTAGAACTATTATCTTCAGACTTATCATTACTTGAATAATTGCCTCCCATATCTTGAACATTTCTCAATATTAAATTAATTAATTGTTCATTATCATACTCAGTAGCACCAGCATCTTCTGTATATTGTTGATTTCTTGGAACCGGTATAACACTCATATTCGAAGATCTTTCGGCAATTTTAAGATATCTGTATAAGTCTGTTGGAACAGCAAAAAGCAAAAAATCTGCTTCTCTTCCACTAGTAACATCAAAAACATTTTGTCCCATAGAATCTCTTACTGCTAATACTTCAATACTTGAAATAAATTCTCCAAAAATTACCTTTCCTGTAACTGGATCAGATGATTTTATCCACAAATCTATTCTATCACCAGGATAAATCGAATTAGCAAAAGTTGTTGTTTCATTTACAGGTAACTGATAAATTGTATAACCATCAGGAATTTCTTCAAACACAGCATTAGGTAATTCCTCTTTTTCAACGACTTGATTAATATAGAATAAACCCCCTTTAGGAATTGAAGTTCCTGTAGATACGAATTTGCCTACTAATTCATCCGTACTAGTAATAATATTAGCTTCCTTTAAAAAACTACTACTAATATTTACCATTTCAATATCATCAGCTGTAATTTCTTCAGTAGGAGATATTACTCTTTTAGCTACTGGAACTTTAATTGGATTTATTGCATTTTCCACTCTATAAATATAAAAGCCTACTAAAACAGCAATACCAGCAACAATACCCAAAATAGTTACTGTGGTTCTATTAATAACAAAATTTTTTAACCTCATTTTATTCCTCCATCATTATTCTAATTTATTTCCCTCAACTATAGAATCAATTCTTTCTACCATATCAAATTGTGTTGCATCACCAACTACACTTATAGCCCTACTTCTTGTTTTTATTTCAACACTAGCTTTTGGTGGTGCTTCATAAACACCATAAAAGCTGATAGTATATTCCGTTGCAAAATTTGTTGTTTCGGCAAATCTTCTTAAAAAAGACTCAAAAAACTTTTCTTTATTAATTCTTATTTCGCCAAACTTTCGATAATAAGAATAATCAATAGCATCAACCATTGCTGCTTCATTAATCTCTTTTAATAAGTAATAATCTTGAGTGCTGGTTGTAGTTAAATTTTGTACAAGCATCATAATTACCACAATAAATATACCTAATAAAATTAACCAATAAGCCCAATAAGAATTTTTCATTTATTCACCTACTTCCAAGCTGGTCCACCAATGACATATGATTGCCCAGCATCAGTTTTTTCATCACCAACTATTTCTTGCCAATTAGGGAAAGTAGTCCAATATTCATCAACATTATCTCTTTTTTCTTTAAATCCTTCAGGAATTGAATTACTTGAATTATCATCAACTAACTTTGTAATAACCTCACTATAACAGAATAAATTTTCAACATTTAACTCACCAAACGTTGCATCTTCACAAGTCAATGAATCGTTTGTATACCCACCGTTACTTTCTTGAGCAGCATTATATTCTTTCAAATAGTTTATAGCTGAAGCATCTAATCTTATGCTAAATGCTAACCCATTTTCATCTGTAACCTTTGTACTACTATAAACTAAATCATTGTTTTCTTTAATTTCATTTATTGTCATTTCTGCTTTATCAGAAATTAATGCTAGACGACCGAGTTCAGTATTAACAGTCCAATTATAACCATAAGTCCTATCAGGATTAATAACATCACTTGGATTTATAGGTTTTACATTTATTTGTAACTCATCTAAATTAAATATACAATTTATACAAGATGTAGATGTAAAATTACAATTAGGACAATTTGGAATTCCTGTATCTACATAGTCACAATCAGGACAATCGTCAGGTTTACAATTATTAACATAATAACATTCGTAATTACCATCAAATCCACTTGTTCCATCATAACCTAAAGCATTGGCAACGCTTTTAGATTCATTATCACCCATATAGTCTATTAATCTACCATATTTATCAGCACCATCAAAATCACTTGGATCGTAAAATTCGCCAAAATCTTCAAGCATTAATCTAAATGTACCACCTAAAATAGATTTAGTAGATACAGGCAACATATTTTCTAATTGTTCTAATTCTACGTTATTCCCACTAGATGAAGTTGTAATCTTTCCATTAGCGGCAATTTGCCAAAATACGCTTGGTGATATATAATCTTGTGCTTTTTTAATTGATTTTCTAACAAATGAAGCCTGAGATATTTGTCTTTTATCATCATCGCAAGTTCCTTCTCCACTTCCTGTTATATCACACAAAACATAATTTTTTTCTTCATAAGCGTTTGCAAAAACACCTGCATATCCATAATCGTCATCATTATATCTTTCTCCAACAGTTGCTTCATCAAAATCTCTATATGATACAGAATCACCCTCACATTCATATTCATTGGTTGCAGTCTCTTTACATATTTCAACATCCACTAAATATTGATAAGGTTCTTCCTCATTTGGCACCATAATAGTGTTATCCACATTTTCTTGAATTAAACTAAAATATGGAATCGTTGTTGTATAATCTCCAGAATCTCCTTGAGTTTCATCATAATAATATCTTACAGTTTGAGCAAAATCATAAGTTATAAACCATCCAGATATACATTCATTATACATTAATATTTTTTCTTTATATTCTTCTTTTGCAGTATTAAAGTCAGACAATGCCGTGGCTTTTTGATTTTCCATATTTTGTTTTAGTTCATCATATTGTTGTTTAGCTGTTGCTTCACCTTGTGCAACATAAGAATCACTATCTTTATCATATACACATGTTTGATTATCAGCAACATTTAATGATTGCGTATTTTCACTACTTTCTTCATATTTTCCAGATTCATCATCTTCATTCCACTCAAATGTAAACTTTGTATATTCATCAGATTCTACTTTAATAGTATAATTTGTTACTGAACAACTTCCTTTAGTTATCGTAGTTTCTTTAATATCAGCACTATTTAACTTTTCTAAAGTAATAACTGCTTCATTATATTTTGTTATAGCATCTACCATGTTGTTTTCTATTTCTTTAATTTCTTCAATATATTTTTCTTTATCGATACTTTTTTCACCGTTTTCCGCTGAAGAACTAGTATTTCCACCAGTATAACAGTCTTTAGCTCCTTCTATATGTGCTTTTAATTGAAAATATCCTCCACAAACAACATCATCAATCTTAGGCTGTAATATTATTCCATGGCTATAATCTCCAACATTTAAAACATCTTTATAGTCTTCTTTACAAAAAACTTGACAATAATCATTATCACTTAATCCGCCATAACTATCACTTAATTTATAAGAGTTTCCTACGTCATCTTTCTTTTCTGCATTACCATTTGCATTATCATAACCCAAAATACATTTTTTAATATCATCTGGTGCAACAATATCCGATGTTGCTTCTTCTTCATTATCACTACAAATTGGGGTAGTTATTAAAGTGCCACATACTATTTCTTCACTATCATCACAAGGTATTTCACCTTCTAATTTACCTTGATTATCAGTTTCTTCTTCATTACCCATAGCAAAATATATTAAATAATTTTGTTGAGGAATGCTGCCATTCGATTTTCCACTTGCTATAGCAACTTGAACATTTGATTTCCCAGAATAATCATAAGTTATTGTAAATGATGCAGGTGTACATTCTTCATCAGAATCTGTTTGAGGTTTAGATAAAGTAAACTTAATTGTAACGGTTCCACTTGCGGTTTTCCCATCCTCTAAATTTTCTACTAATTCAGATATTAAATTATCTTCAGAACCTAACGTTAAAGTTTTTTCTTCACCATTATTAACAGAATATGTTGCTTCAGGATTACCATAACCATCTCCATTAATAGTAAAATTTATATTTCTTAAATAACCATTTTTTGACATATCTTTTATATCAAAAGTAGCAGTTATAACAACATTATCATCATTAATTTCTGGATCATTTAAAGTTGCTTCCAAACTAGAACTAGTATCAGTATTAGCAGAACCATTTTTAGCATCTACTGCCGCTTGTAAAGCATTAACAAACAATGTATACGCTGACTCATGACCACTTTCTAATTTATAAGTAGAATTATAAGAGTTAACATTCGTATAAGAACTTTGCAAACTCGTTACACAATTTCCAGAAATATTTACAAGTTGGCTTGTTAAACTTTCATTTTGGCACGCCCATTCAATACCAGTATTTGTAAATGCCGATGCATACGCTAACGCACCACTGCCTTTTTGCCAATTAGTAAACGAAGAAACATCATAAATATCAGAATCTATTCCTGCTGGTTTGGCAACGCCATATACAAAAGCAACTATTGCTGTTCTTTTTGCAGTATAATCAGCATTACTTGAAACAATCGAAGATAAAGCAGCCGCAAAAGAAGCATTGCTTACTGGATGAACAGTAGCATTACCAGTCCATGCTTGCCCAGCTGGATCGATACAAAATGCATCATAACTATTACCACTTTCACTAGAAGCTGAATATTTTTTTGTTGGATAAGTTTTATCATGTACAACCCCATTATAATATGTTAAAGTTCCACTAGTACCAATATTTTTAATATTAAATACACTTCCATCATCAAAATCCCCAGCTTTAGCATTATTTACCATTATAAAAAATGTACAAAGGATTATTAACAAACAAAATTTTATATTATTTTTTTTCATACTATATCTCTCCTACGTCTAATTATTATATAAACAGCTGTTCCCCCACCAGCAACAACGACAATTATTCCTCCAACAATAAATACTGTTTTATGATCAACTACAAATTCCCATATTTTTTCATACCATTTAAGTTCTTCTTCTTTTTGTTCATTCCTCTTATTAATTTCTTCAGTAATTCTCTTTGAAAAATCTTCATAAGGCACCCTATCATATGTAACATATTTTTGGCATAAATAATAATCGCTTAAGGCATCACAATATTTTAAATCAGAATATGAATTATATCTAGGTATAGTTAAATTGAAAGTCCTTAAAGTAGATCCTTCACATCCTGTTTCACTTGATGCAAGAACTTCAATTTCATATTCAGTAACAGTTGGATTATATTGTATTTTTTGACCATCTTTATCAGTTAAATAAAAAGTCAAAGTTCCATTATCTGTATCGCTATATTTATAATCATATTTAAAATCATAGTCATCATTTTCAATACGAACTACAAAATTTTTCGAAATATTTAAAATTACGATTTGAATTACATCGGCATAGCACGTATAATCTTCCGTTTCATAGCCATCTAATGGATAACAATAATCTTTTCCAACATCTATGTTAACAACTTCATAATTTGCTTTAACATTAGCAACTTCTTTATTTAATGCAGCTTGTTCTTCATAATTACATAAAGCACTAACTGGGTTAATAAAAACACTAAATAATAGCACAATTAATAATAAATATTTACATCTAGCCATTTCAACACCTACCTATGATTAAGTGTAACATATTTAAAAATTTTTTTCAATGTAAATTGCCTAAAAAAGCAAAATATGTTATTATTTTATTAAATAGTAAGAAAGGATAAAAATGAAAAAAATAATTATGTTTTTAATATTACTAATAACAGGAATATTATTATATGCTCATTTTATTGGAACAAAAAATTTCAAAATTACAGAACATACTATAAAAGCAAACATTAGTAAAAGTTTTGAAGGTTTTAAAATAATACAATTTAGTGATTTATTAATAGGTTCAACAAAAACTGTTGAAGACTTAGAAGAAATTGTTAATGAAATAAATGATTTAAAACCGGACATAATTGTATTTACTGGTGATTTAATAAAAAAAGATTATAATATTAGTGATAATGATATAGAAAAAATTAAAGAATTATTAAAACAACTAGATTGTACTTTATATAAATATGCCGTAATTGGTGATAATGATCAAGATAATTATAAAGAAATAATGGCCGACAGTGATTTTATTGTTTTAGATAATGAATCTAACTATATATTTTATAAAGATTTAACGCCTATAAAAATAACAGGTATTACTGATACAAATGATATTGAAAAAGCACTAACTACCACAGATGATTTAGATGTATCATTTAATTTAGTTATAACTCACCAACCAGATAATATAGATGAACTTGCTAATTATGATATAAATTTAGTTTTAGCAGGGCATTCCTTATTAGGACAAATAAGGATCCCACTTTTGGGTGGTATTATTAAAAAAGAAGGTGCAAAAAAATATATAGATAGTTATTATGAAGTAAATGATACCATAATGTATGTATCAAGTGGTTTAGGAATAGATAATAATTATTATTTTAGATTATTTAATAAACCAGAAATAAATTTATATCGTTTAAGTCAAAAATAAAACTATTACACATTTTCGTAATAGTTTTTGTTTGTTATAGATATTCTACTAATTTAAAATTAGTATTAAGTCTTTCTATTAAATCATCCGTTTCATATTTTGAAAATATTTCAACAAAATTTGAATTATCTAATAAAAACATATCTGGATAATTAATAAATATTTCTTTATAAGTATTAACACCTAAATTAAATAAATATTTTAAGTTTTCTTCAACTAAAGCGATATTATCAGCTAAAGTTTTTTTAATTTTTTTAGGTGTATTATTTTCAAATTCTTGAATATCTTCTTGAGAAAAATTATAACTTTCTAAAAATTTCATGCAGCTCTACCTCTTTTCATATTATCAGTAGATGCCAATACTTCATCTATTTGATTTATTAGAAATTCCTCATTTCCCCCAAAGTCTTTAAATGCTTCTACCAACATTTCTTTTTCACTCAAGCCAGTATCTTTAATAGCATCTAATTTAGCATAAATACTATCTTTTTCTTCAGTCATTGCAAAACTTTCCAATAATCTTAAAGCATTTTCTTTTACTTCATCAATATTAATTTCTGTATTATCAACTACTTCTTCTTTTTTTTCCACATCATTTTCTTTAACTACATAATCAAAAGCTCTTTGACTAAATATGAAAGAAGCATAAACATCATCTTCATTTTTATAAGTAACACCTATAGAATCACATTTTGCCATTCTTTTAATTACCATTTCAACTGGTTGAGTAATAAATCTTGGATTTTGCTTATAAGCTCCAATAAAGCCCATTTCTTCAGCCAATTTTAATTGACGTTCCAATTCTTTTGGTTCAATAGTTAATACTATAGTTTGTGATGGTTTAGATAAATTAACACCATGATTAGATAAAACATTTAAAGAATCCATATTACTTTCACTATAAGAAACAGCAAACTTATAAATATTATCTACATCTTTTTCTTTATAATTACCAACTAATTTATCTTTTAAATCAACTAATTGTCCCATAAAAACTCCTTTCTAGTATGCCATTAATGGTACTTTTTTAGGATCTAAGCCACTAATCTCTAAAACATTTATTGTATTATTTAAACCTTGTAAATCATATTTAGTTAATACACTTGGCATTAAACTAATGTCTTTAGCAGCCTTTCCTATGCCCAATAATTTTTCTATTTTTAATGTTAATTCTTTATCATATAATAATTGATAATTCTTCTTTAAAATACCTAATTCAATTTTATTTTCTTTTAATGTACTTACATTTTTACTTAATGTATCTTCATCATAATGTTCCATTATTTTCTTTAGTTCATCATCATTAAATTCTAAATTACCCAATTCATTTTTATTTAACAATTCAACTAATTTTTCTTTTTCAGTTTTTTCTTTTTCTTCTTTATCTTCAGTTTTATTTTCTACTTCAGGTATTTTTATTTGATCAATTACTTTAGAAAATATATCTTCTAATAAAGGTGCTTCACTATCTACCTTTATTTCTTCTATATTTTCTTTAACAACTTCTTCTTTTTCTTTAGCAGTTTCACTAACTTCTTCTACAACTTCTTTTTTATCTTCAAAAACCGGTTCTACTACAGCATCATCACTATCAAAAATAGATTCCTTAGATTCTTGTTTTGCTTCAACTAAAACATCTGTTATAGATTTTCCACTTTGTTTATCCCCACTTTTAAAAGAAGCATCATATTCATACAAAGCATCTTCTGGAAACATCAATAACTTAGCAGCTTCTCTTTGATCATTTTCACTAAAATTAAATTTTTCTAATAAACTAGTAATAGCATCACGAGTAATATTGATACTTCCTGATAATGCCAAATCAAAATATTCGTTTAATTTTGATTGATTATTTAATGCTTCATCTTTTCTAATACCTAATTCTTCTACTCTAGCTATAGCATTATTCATTTCTTCTTCAACATTTTCTAATTTTTCACTAGCATCCTTTTTTTCAGTTGCTATTTTACTAATAGTATCAGGTAACATGCTATTTACTTTTTCATTAATTAAAGCAGGTTCAAAATCAATATTTAATTTTGCTAAAACATTAGCAAAATCATCTCTATTAATTTTACTTAATACAGCTGTTAATTTTTCTCCTTCAGCTGCTAAGGTTTTTTCATCATTATCTAATCTTTCTATTTCTTGTAATAAAACTTCTTTTTCATTTTTGGTTCTTTCTTGAGTTTCAATAGCATCTTCTCTTTCTTTATTCATTTTTTTAAGAATTATACTATCTTCTCCTCTTAAATTATATAATCTGTCTAATAATGTTTTTACTTCATTTGACAATGCTTTCATTTAATCACACCCTTTATTATAAATAGATTATAGCAAATTAATTTCCAAAAGTAAACCATTTATTTTGAGAAAATCAATATAAATTAGTGTACTTCTAATAGTCATATGCCCATCTTAAACACCATAACCTTTCAAAGACTAATAAAGTCTTATTTTTTTGCAATTTTATATTGCGTATCTTGTTCGTATCTGTTATAATGGTTTTAG
>CASEYV010000015.1 GCA_949292245.1 uncultured bacterium | reverse complement strand
ATTTATTATACAACTAGTTGTATAATAAATCAAAAAAAATATAAATAGAAAGGGATCAATCAAATAGATTAATATTTCTATAAGATTGATTATACGTGAATTGTATGAATTACTATATAAAATATTATAGAAAAGAATATATAAATAAAAGTCAAAAAAGATATAATAACTAGAATAAAGGGGGAAACATGTTTAAAAATTTGAAAATTACATCTTCAAAATTTTTATGCAGCATATGTTTTTCATTATGTTTTTTTACTTTTATGTTGATTGAAGCTTTTATTAACGAACGCAGTGTTATTTTTTTTGGATGTAATGTTGTAAATATTGTATATACATTAGGACTAGTTTTTACAGGATTAGGATTTTTATCTTTTTCATTTTTATGTAAGATTTGTAAATCAGAAAAATTAAAGAAAATAATAATATTTATTAATTGCACACTATGTCTTTTAGTAAATATTATATTAGCATTATCTAACCAACCTATTGTTTTTTTAATAAGTTCAATGTTAGCACTATTATTAACGGGTAATATAAGTTCATACATATATTATAAAATGGCTATAAATTTTAAAGATAGCAAATATACTGGAAGAGTAATTGGTATAGGAATGGGTATAGCAATTATTTTACAATATATAGTTCAAAATCTAATGCCACAAACAATTATTTTTATAATAAGTATATTATTAAATATTATATGTATAATATGCTATATACTTAGAGATTCAAAAGATATAAACTATAAAAATGCAACTACAAATTTATTTAGCATAGAAAATAATAATAAAATGATTAAGGCATTAATAATTGCAGTTATTTTAATGAGTCTTGTTGCGGGGATGATTGATAGTGTATTAACATCATTTAATGCTACAAAAGAATATGACATATATAATGGAGTAAGATTATTTTATGCATTAGGTTTAGTTCTTGCTGGATTTATTGCAGATACAAAAAGTAGAATATATTTACCACTTGCAACACTTTGTGCAATATTACTATCATCAATTTGCATATTTTTCTTATCTGAAGAAATTAGTTATTTTGCGGGGACGGCATTAATGTATTTATACAGTGGTTTTTATGTAATATTTTTTACTATAATGTTCCTTGATTTTGCTCCGAATAGTAAATGCCCAGAGTTATGGGCAAGTATAGGACGCATTATTCGTAGTTTTACAGTTGCAGCAACAATAATACCAGCGATAAATATATATAATGATGTAGGAAATATTGCATTAGCCACAATAAGTTGTTTACTTTCAATAACAATTATGCTTGTATTATTACCATTTATTAGTAAAACAGTTAATTATTCCAAACAATCAAATAATCAATTTAACAAATTAGAAATGATACCACAAGAACGATTGAAATTATATGCTGAACATTGCTTACTTACCCCTCGTGAAACAGAAGTATTAGAAAAACTAATTACGACTGATGATGATTTACAAGGAATTGCTGATAGTTTATATATATCAAGAAGAATGGTTCAACGATATGTTACTTCAATTTATGAAAAAACAGATACAAAAACACGTCATGGACTATTTCAAAGTTACATTAATTTCACTATAAATTAATTTTAAAAGATGATAAAAACGTTATCATCTTTTTATATAAAATAATTATTTTATAAACTTTTTTATCCTCTAATAAAAAATGGCACACATACGAACTATACAATTGCTATCTTTTTTAATATAATTTATTAAAAAGAAGAAGGAGGAACATGCATGAAAAAGTTTCTTTCGTTTTTCAACTACAGGGGAGGGTTATGGTTTTATATATCCTTATTTGGATTAACAGTATGTCCTACTATAATTTCAGCACTTGTAGTAATTATAAAAGGATCACTTTTAGGTGAAACAGGAATTTTCTTTACACAATTACTAGGCTTATTAATTGGTTGGATACTTTTTAGTTTTGCTTTAGGATTTTCTTTAAACAAAGATTACACTTATAAAAAAGGATTACAACAATTACCAAAGCAATTATTAAATGGAGTTTTACCAATACTTGCAATTTATTTAATGATTGAATGGTTATTTACAATGTCTTTATCACAAATGCCATTGTCGGTATATATATTTGTATCATTCATTGAAACATTATTATTTATACCAGTTATCTATCGACTTGCTCTTTCATCAAGATTAAATGAAGAAGATTTATTTTTAAAAGACTCAGCAATGTCATTTTTAATGCACCACATAAAATTATGCTTATTATCAATTCTTTGTTATTTTATATCAAAACAAGTTGGTGCATTATTATCCAATTGGTTATTTAACATGGAAATATTTATTCCTTTATCTAGACAATTTATAGTAGATATATTTATTGTTGCAATACAATGGTTAATATTACTTCCAGTTTTTAAACTAGCAACCAAAGAAATTACTAAACCAACAGATAAATTAAAAAGCAAAGAATATAAAAAACAAGGTTTTAAAGAAAAACATATTAAACCGGGATTAGTAGTAGATTCAATATATTTTGTTATTTTCGTTGGATTTATGATTACTTGCATTTATAACATTCAAACAAATCCTAAAAATATAGATGGCTCAAATAGAGGATATTTAGCGATATCTTCAATAGATGATTGTATCGCTATTGGTGATGAAGCATTTGCTAACAATGATTATATAGCTGCATCTATATATTATGATTATGCTAAAACACTTATTGCAGCATGGCAAGGATATCTTTATGATGAAAATCTTTTACAAAAAACATTAAATACCAATGAAACTGATGCGGAAATAATTTTACTTTCAGCATTAGCAACAGATAATCCTGAAGGTTATATAAAATATTTTATTAACAAAGAAGTTGATACAGATTATTTACTAGAAGCTTTAATTTCATTTGATGGCGTTAAAGGCAAACGTAAAGCACTACATCAATTAGTAAGTCGTGGTATAGTTCAAAAACGTTTTGTATTTCCAAACACTTTAAGTAAAAAAGAACTTGCTGATTTAGAAAAAGCAATAACTATAGCAAATCGTTTAATAGAAAGACGCAGTATAGTTGAAGCATATTATTATTTATTACGGGAAGGAAACACTAGTACAAAAGCAGTTCAAATAGCATGTGATCTTGCCAATAAATATCCTGATGATTTTTATTTACAAACCTATGCGACTGAGATTATGTGGTACACTACTGAAGCTGGTGGTAATTATATAGATGAAGATATATTAAATAGGTTTGCTCAAATGCTTACCCAAAACACTACTAAAGAAGAAACCGATAAGATTTTGGCTGTAAAATTTTTTGTTTCAAGAATATATATGAATACATCAAGTAATGAAAAAGCCCTTGAATTTTTTGATAGTTTTTTCCCTGAAGTTACCAATTCTGAAACAGATATGATTAAAATATCTTTGCTTCACAATGATAGACAATATGATAAAGCATTAGAACTTGCTCAAGAATATGCTAAAAGTAATCCTGATGATGTAGCAAACAATAGTTATCTTGCGGTTGGCATGTTACCTCGTGATGCTGATGTAGCAATTGAAAGTGCTTTAAGATTAGCAAACACAATTAAAACCTCAAAAGATGCAGAAGAAATAGCAGCAGCTGATGCAGGAATTGGAGTATTTTTTGAATATATATTTGGTTATTACAATGCCCCAAATTCTAAATTTTGTGGATACAAACAATTTTATTCATCGGAATTTAGTGAAGAACAAAAGCAAAAATTACAAGATGATTTAATAATTGGTACCTATCTTAAATTTAAGGAATCTAAAGATTATAATGAAGGTATTCAAATAATTAGTGAAGTTATTGATAAATATCAAAATGTTCCATATGCTCTTTATGAAAGAGGGTATTATGAAAATAAATTATCACAATATTCTGAAGCATTAGATGATTTAAAGAAAAGCTTAGAATTAGATCCTTTAAATGCATTTGCGTATATAGCACTTGCTGAAGCATATGAAGGAGTAGGAGATTATGCTAGTTCATTAAAAGCAATTGAAGAAATGGATTTAGTACTTGATGAATTAAATTATTCACCTACGATAAATGAACGGGGAATTGCTGTATATATAAGTGTATTTTTAAATAACACTAAACATGCTATGTATGAAGAACGCACGGATTCTCTTTTGAATAATAATGATCAAGGAGGAAAGTGACATGATAAAAAAAATAATTATAATTATTACAGCAATAGATTTTATATTTATATTAATAAATGGTTTTACATTATTTGGAGTTATAGCACTAATACTTTTAGTTGCATCATTTATAGGAATACAATTTTTTGAAAA
This sequence comes from uncultured bacterium, assembly GCA_949292245.1. Classification (GTDB taxonomy): domain Bacteria; phylum Bacillota_I; class Bacilli_A; order RF39; family UBA660; genus Onthocola_B. Next base: position 24,413 of record CASEYV010000015.1, on the reverse strand, counting down.
AGGTTTTAATGGAAAAATGCCTCAATTTTGTCTAGGTGTATCAATAGTAGCATTGTTACTTGGTACTATTTTGGGAAACCCATCAACATTAGTATTTAGTGATGCAACAGATATAGACCAAGAAATATTAGAAGAATATTATGAAAAAAATCATATTCCAGATGCTAAAACAATTGCTCAAATAGAAAATCTTATTGAAAATGAAAAATATGATGAAGCAAAAAATATTATAAATAAGTTACCATATTGTAATGAAAAAATTAAATTACAAGGAAAACTATTGCTTGCTCAAGATGATAATTACAATGCCGGAAATACACTATCTCAAATAAAAAATAAAGACAAAGAAAGTTATGAAATGTTATTAAGAGCAAGATTATTTCAATACAAAGGTAAAGTAAATAATACAATTTGTGATATTGCACAAGATGCAGCGTATGATTATCCTTTTGAACCATATTTTATGTACATGGCTGGTTACACATGTTACGAAACAGATAAATACATTCAAGCGGCGTATTATTTAGGAAAGACTTTAGAGATGGAACCAGATAATCCATATGCCAATTACTATTATGCTTTAACTGCCTATGTATTAGGGGATACTGATCAAAGTTTAGAATATCTCGATTATGCATTAAAATGTGCTAAAAATGAGGGCGGTTATGAAGAACTTATTGACTCCATTTCAGAGTATAAAACTCTAATTAAGGAGGGTAAAGAATGAAAAATAAACTACTAAGGGAAAAAATAAATAGTTTATTAGTTATTATTACATCATATAGTATTTTTTGCTTTTCAATATTAAATGCTAGTGCCCAAACTTTAGGTAGTGCTCATAGAGATTATGTAAATTCAACTAATTCAAATGTTAATGGACATACTGCATCTAGCCAATGGCGAGTTCATGATCGAGCTAACACGGGAAATTTTGCAGAAGATTTAAAACAAGAATGGCAAAATTTATGTGATTCATTTAATTTTAAACCACGTGATGATTCCACATCTAATAATATGAAACCAGTTGATGCCGTTAAACCATTTATTCAAAACAAAATAAAAGATGAAATAAAAAATACAAATTTAAATGATATAACAGATGCTATTAAAAATTTTGGTAGAAACAGTGATAGTTTAAAAGATGCAAGAGAAAATAGCAACTATGGTAATGAAATTAATTATAATAATCTAGTAGATAAGGCTAACAAGTATATTAATACAACAGAAAATATAGTTACCTTTACCAATTCAGAACACACTCATTCGTTTATGCGATGGACACATTATACTTTAAAAGGAATGGGTCTTGGAACATCAAATATAAAACAAGCAAGTGCAGCAGATGCAGCAGTAAGTAATATGTTAGAACTTATGGGTAATGATGTATTTACCAATTATATGAATACTCACACTAATAAACCACTAGATCTTTTAGATGGCATAACTGAATATGGTGATAATATAGCTTATAAGATGATGTCAAATACATTTACACCACAAGATATTGTAGGCCCCGACAAAGATGGAAGTCATGGAGCTTTAACAAGACCATTACCAACAATAAATGAACAAAACAATAAATTTTTACGAGAATTAAGTATTATTAAAAAATTACCACAAGATATTTTTGATTACTTTACAAAGAACTTTATTAAAGATCTTGGTAAATTAGTTAACAAGTCATGGGATAGTTTATGGAAAAAGTTTTCTGATTTATTTAAAACAGACACAAAAAAGAAAACTGGACCTGGTGATGCGAGAAGCCTTCCGGTTTTACAAACGGCAATTAAACCAAATATTTATCTATATCCAACTGTAGAAGAAGAGATAATCGTTCAATTTAAAAATCCCGAATTACTTGAAACTGTTATACCAGAATATAAAGGATTTTGGCAAGCAACAGCAAAACCAAATGGGAACCTTTTAGTGGATGGAGAAAATTATGGATATTTATTCTATGAATCAGACACTTCAGCATTATATATGCAAAAAGAAGAAGGTTGGATTATAAAACCAGAGACAAAAACTCAACAGTTAGCTGAAATTGCAACAAAATATAAATTTAATGAACAAGAAACAAAAGATTTTGTTACCTTCTGGTGTACAAGACTTGATAATAATGTATCATACATTATGTATCCACAGCATACAGCAACAATAGATGCTTTAATGCCTATGGAAGTTACTCCAGTACCTGATACCATTTTCCGAGTATGGTTCTTATTTGCTCCGGTATCTAGTGATTTAGACACTTTAAAAGATCCAATAATTAGTCCAATAGAACGAAATGGATTTACAGTAACAGAATGGGGTGGAATAGTTATGGATTAAAAATATATATAAAAATATATTAATAGAGAATAACAAAAATGCTAATTAATAAATATCAAAAAATCAATTTAAAAGAGAGGAGAATTATGAAAAAAATAATGATTTTAACCCTAATGCTAGTAATGATGTTTTCACTTACTGCATGTGGTAATAAAGAAAAGAATAATACAAATAATAATGAACAAAAAACAATCACAGATTTAGGATTTAAAGATGTTAAAGCAATACAAAATTTTGTAGATAATTTTAACAATAAATATCCTGGATATTATGCATACATGGTAGAAAGTGATGCAAACACTTTAGAAGGAACTACTTTTAGTAGTCAAGGATATTCAGTTTATCGTATATTAATATGGAGCGATAGAAATGCCGAAAATAATAAGGATAGTCTAGGAGACTATAACGGAAATAGTCATTTTAACAACTTAAATATAAGACTTATTTACAATCCTTCAGGACAATTAGTTTTACTTAAAACATTATACTTAGTTAGTAACAGCGTGTCTTATTTTAAGAACGATGATCAAGCTACATATGATGCTATGATGGCTGTTTTAAATGAACTATTCCCAAAAAATACTGAAGAACAAAATCAAAAAGTTTATGAAAATTTAAGATTACCTAAAGTTGAGGCTATTGATAGTTTTGAACTTAAAAGTAACTATGAAAGCAAAGTTGACTTAGTGGAAGACTTTATGACGCATTGTGGATATACTATTGGAGATTCAGTAAGCACAATATTAGAATATGACTTTAGTGGTGAAAACTATCGCTTAATAGTAAATCCTCTTGGTTCATATTCAAATAGTGAATATGTTATCAATTGGGATATAGCTTTTGCAACACCTGATGACTTTTTAGCATATGAATCAGCATTAACTATGCCATCTTAATAAATAAAAAAGTTATGAAAAATATTAATTAGGTATTTATTAAAAGCATTGTTATTAATAAAAAAAGAATGTACAAATAATTTGATGTGAACCCCAATTGGTAGACATCATATAAAAAGAACCTTATCAGAAAAAAATCAAGGGCGAACGAAGTGAGTTCATCTAAACCCTTGAGTTTTGTTATGTAATTATAATATTTATTCAAATAAAGCTTGTCTTTATTTGTTATCTATAATACTAATTAATTCATTAACAATATCTAAAACATCTTCTGCATATTCTACAATATGTGAATCTGGATTACCATAACATGGACATAAATAATTATATCCATCATTATTTTTAAATATTCTATTATTGCTTCCATTTTATATATTAATTCATCTTTATTTATCATGTTTATTGTATCCTTTCTTCTTATTAACTTTCTTTCCTTTGATTCTTGTTGTATTATAAAATTCTATCCATTCTTCAACTATTTGTATATATTCTTCCAAAGATATGATATTATTATTATACAAAGTTTCCTTTTTTAGGAGAGAGTGCCAGCTCTCAATTGGAGAATCATCTATTGGTGTACCTTTTCTCGCCATAGAAATAGTAATACCATTTGATTCACAGATAGCTTTGTATTCATAAGATGTATATTGGAAACCTTGATCACTATGCAAGATCATTCCTGATACATCTTTTCTTTTTGCTATTGCTTCATTTAAAGTATCCATAACTAACTTATTGTCATTTTTCTTAGATATTTTATAAGATACTACTCTTCTGTCATATAAATCTATTATTGTTGATAAATATGCTCTAGATTCTTTAAATATAAGATAAGTTACATCTGTATCCCATACTTTATTTGGTGCATCAGTTGTAAAATTTCTATTTAATAAATTTGGTTTAACATTATCTTCAATTCTTTCGTTTTTATGTTTCTTTTTTGCCTTTCTTATATATTCTGGCATTAAATTATATTTTTTCATTATTCTTAAAACCTTCTTTCCATTCATTACAACCCCATATTTGATTTTTAAGCCTTCCACAATTCTACGATAGCCATATGTGCCTTTAGAATCATCGAATATTTCTTTAATAATTAAATAATCATAGTAATCAGGATCTTCCTTATTTCGATATTTATAATAAGTCTTAGGACTTATTTCTAATACGGCACACATATTGCGTAACTTATAATTATCTCTATATAGATTAATAAAAGTTACTTTCTCTCTCGTTGTACCTTGAGGAAGGCTTGGTATTTTTTTAGTATTTCATATCTTTCTTTATAATCTTCTTTTGTTAAATCATCATGATTTTTAGGTCTACCTTTTTGTACTGTTATAGTAGTGCCTGTTTTCTTATATTTTCTAACCATAGATTCAGCTGTTTTCCAACTTATATTATATTCTTTTGCTAATGATCTATATCCGTATTTACCAGATAAGTATTTACCAACGATTTCAGTTCGTTCTTCATTTTACCGGATTGCGTCCGGGGGAAGCAATGGCACTTTATTTTAAAGATATTAGCAATGGATACATAAAAGTATCTAAAACGATAGAAAGTCACGGAAAACGCAATTTAACAACACCTAAGACACTTTCTTCAAATAGATTAGTTGCTATTGATAAAAAATTGGAAAAAGATTTGCTTAAATTAAAAGCAATTTATATTAATAAAGGCATTGAATATAATGACAATTTATTTATATTTGGTGGAAATAAACCAATTTATCCAAGCACAATAAATAGAAGAAAGTTAGAAGCTTGTAAAAAGTCCAATCGCAACCTTATTAATTAATAACAAAATACCAGCAACGGAAGTTTCTAGGAGATTAGGTCATAGTAATGTCAGCACAACATTAAATGTATATTGTCATAGTGATTTAACACAAGAAAAAAGAGTGTTAGCCACTCTTAATTCTATTAGATTTAATTATTTCTCGACAATGAAATATAAATTTAAATCTATATTAAACGGATATTCCGTTCTAATAACTAAAAATTGGAGCGAGTGTCGTAGTTATCTACAACTTTTTTCCAATAACGAAAGAATACATATTATCTTCCGTTGCTAATAAAATATTACCACGTTTTGTAAATTTATAAAAGTATTTTTAAGAAATAATTAATAAGATTAAACAGCAACCAATTCTTTTTTGCTTTTCTTTATCTTAATTTTACTTTTTTTATCATAGCTTTTACGTTTCTTTGGTAGTTCATAAAAACAATCTATCCATTTTAATAAAGTTTCTTCTTTTAATCTGACTTTAGCTTTCGTTACACCATTTTTACTACTTTCAAAACAATAAATGTTGTTTTTGACATCAAATAATCCATGTGCAAAGCCATTACGAATATAATAGAAAATAGCACATGCCTTACTCATGTCATTACGAGTATGCATAATAATCATTTCAAAATTTGGATCTGATAAACCGATATTTTTTTCAATAGTATTTATACTTTGATTTGAACTTATTGGGTAATATTCTAAATGATTACTCATATTTTTCATTTTTGCAATTAAAGTATTAAGGTTTTTATCGGTCCAACCTTGTTTACTAAAAGTCTTATCAACTTTTGAAACAGGTATATATGTTTTATTCTCTTTAGTTCCTTTTGATATTTCACAAGGAGAATTAAATAAATAAAAAGTTAATATTTTTTGAAAATTTTCATTTTTAAATGGAATATCGGTATCTGTATAATAATGTTTTTTCATATTTTAATTCCTAATTTAATTTTTCATATTTTTAATAATTGTATTTCTTTCTTTTATTAAATCTTCTATTTTTTTAGCAGAATCTTCATTTAATTTATTTAAACAAGACTTTATTTCGTTTTCTATTTCTTCTACGTCGTTAATGCTAATAGGATCAGAATATTTTAATTTATCTTTTAAATTATATTTATTATCTCTATCTGTTTTTTCTAGTATAATAAGACATTCTTTAATGAAAGAACCACTATTACTTATTTTTTCTTCATAACCAATGTTTTGTTTTTTATAAATCTTTAGAACTAATGATAAAAATATATAACATAAACTACTTATAATTAAAACAATATAATAACTAGAATTATAATTAATAGATAAATATCCTACAAATAATATGTAGATAATTGAAATAATATATATTATAGTATTTTTAGTCATATTGTTTAAATCTTTAGTAGAAACGTTTAAAACAGTTATTAAATATAGAACATATGCAATAACTAATCCAATAATTGTGTATATAAAACTATTAGACACATTTTTCATATTAATAACTGAAACTGAATCTGGAATATATACTTTTTTTATATTTTCAGTATCAATATTTATTTTATTAACTTCATAACCATTAATAGTTTTTGGAATTATAGTAGCACCATCTATATTAAAACTTTTAACTACTTCTGCTTTATTATCAATAATATTGTATTCAACTATATTATTATAATTATTAAAATCAATTTCATTTGAATCATTTAACATTGTAGCTTTATTATCATTAACTAAAGACTCACAATATTCGGAATTAGCACATTCTATTTTTAAAGTCGTATCATCTATATTAGTTATACTAGAAGGTAATACTATCGTTTTAATATTTTTATTTTCATATAATTTTTTATTAATACTAATAACATTCTGCCCATCTATTTTATTTGGAATTATTAAATAATTGCTTATTCCTAAATATTTATTTAATTCAATACCACCGTCTACTTGTTTGTATTCAAAATTTTCTAAAGAAATAAAATAATTATTTTTTTCACTTTCAGCCACTTCTTCAAATTCTAAATGATACTTATTTGCGTAATTATTTGCAAAAGAATCTTTAGTAGCATATATTTTTAAATCTATATTTGGTGTGTTATAGTTAATTAGTAATACTGATCCTATAAAAACGATAAATCCAATAAATGATATTACTATTTTTTTCATTAATTTACCTTCTTTCCACATCCTGAACAAAATACAGAATCACTCTCTAGTTTTTTGCCACAATATTTGCAAAATAAGTTATTATTTGAATTTATATCAGTGAAAGCGCCACTTACTGTTTTACTAACATTTTCACTCATTCCACTAATCATCCCAAGTCCAACACCAATATTATTAAATTGACCAACAGCCTCATTTTCAGCCCATTTTCCTTTAATATCATATTCTTTTTCTTCTTGATAAGTATAGCCTTGTTTTTCTCTAGCTTCAGCTTTTGCAGAAGCCTCAATAGTAGTTTTTAATGCTTCTTTTTCACTTTCAATAGTAGTTAATTCTTTATCCACTTGTGCTCTAGCAATTCCTACACCTTTTTTAAAGTATAATTCTTTAAATTCTAAATATTGTTTATCATCTTCTGGTTTTGCAATATTTGTAACAAAGAATTTTTCTAATTTAATACCAAATTCATCAAAATCATTTTCTAATTTTTCTTTTAGAGAATCACTAATACTTTCTAATTTGCTATCTATTTCAAAAATAGATATTTTTTCTTCTTTAATCAAATTAGTTAAGTAAGTTTTAAGTTTAACTAATATTTGTGATGAAAAGAAATCATCTATGCTTTCATTATCAAAATTCTTTTTAATCCCTACCAATTTTGTTATAAATTTGCGTGAATCATCTATTTGAAAACGTATTTCCCCACAAGCACCTATCTGAATTGGAAAATTATAAATAGGTTCTAAAAATTCTATTTTTGATGGAGTTCCCCATCTATAATTTTGGATTGTTTTATCTATAAAATATACATCACATGTAAAAGCACTTTTACCACCAGTAGGAATATTTATTAACGCCTTTAGTAGTGGAATATTTCCTGTTTCTAATGTATATTTGCCAGGTCCAAATAAATCTAGAGCTTTACCTAACGAATAAAATAATGCTTCTTCTGATTCATCAACTATTAATTTTGAACCAGTATTAAAATTTCTCTTAGGGTATCTAGATACAATATAATTATCTTCTTTATTTTTTTTAATTACTTCAAAAATTGCCATATATACCTCCTATTTTTGTTCTAACAATTCTACATATTTTTCATTACCTACATTTTCGCAAATCCAACCTTCTAAATCATTAGATGTTTTAATTTTATACCAATTTCTTTTTTCAACTACAATTGTTACATATTCTAAAAAATGTGATGAATAAATATTGTCATAATCTTTGTGTTTTCTTTGTTCAGTTATTTCTTCAACATATGTATCTAAAACATTAAATATATCTCCTTGCTTTACTACAGCTAAAGATTGCTCATTTACAGAATGATTTTTTCTTAAATTCATTGTTTCGTTTGTTATTCTAATTTGCTTTACAGATTCATCTCGTTTATTAGAATAAGAAAATTTATTTAAACATTCTTCATTATCTTTACCACAAATTATTTTATAGTCTATATTTTCGCTATAATCAGATTCTTCTCCTAAATATAAATAACCGGTAACGTTTTTATTTGTTTTCACTTTTACAAATCCATATGGTCTCAAATCATCATTTACTTTAATTTCATCAAAATTTAATATATTATAATAATCGTATGCTCTTACAACTAACAAAATATTACTATCTTTACTTGGAGCAAAATATAACTTTTTTCTACCAAGAGTTTGTATTTGATTTTTGGTATTGTCTATTAAATTACTTTGTTTATATGGCAGTATATTCCATATTTTTAATATTGTTATAACAGAAAATATCATTAATATAATAATTGGAATAATTATTATTTTTTTAGATAATCTATTATTTTTATTTTTTTCTTTTTTCTTAAAGTTTTTTCTTATATAATTATTTTTTTCAATTTGAATATTTTTTTCATTTAAATTCATTATTGATTTAGATGAAGTATCTAAATTCCAAGTTGGCGTTACAAAATGGGATATTAGTATAGCAATAATATCACAACCATAAAAACTAATTAGTTGTACAAATCCATGATATCTATAATCTCCAGCAATAATTAAGTTATTTAGGGATAAAACAAATTTAAATGCAAATAATATTAATAAAATTGGAAATATTTTTTTAGATAATTTATATGTTTTACGATTTATAAATAAACCTACGAAATAAATAAAAATTATTATAATATATATAAGCTCTACAATTAGTAGAAATGGAACTTCTTTATAACTCATAAATTCTAAAGAATTTAACGATGTACAGCCAAATGAGAGAGTAACAATTTTAAACATTGGATAAAAAATCGCTGCTAAAATGCATAATACATAGTACCACACTGGCAACTTTTCTTTTACAATATTTACTTCATATTGACCATTTCCAATACTTTTAGCTTCTTCTAAAGCTTTTTGAACTTTTGCTACAGTTTCTTCATCAATATCTTTTAATTCTGGGTTTTTATATTCATCTATTACTTTTTTAATACCTCTAGTTAAATCTTGAATAGCTCCAACTTTATCCATTGATTGAGCTTGTAACATTGAAAATTCTTCTGGTAATTTATAAGCATCAATTTTACTATACACTGGGATTAAAACTTTTCCTTTATCTTGTTTCATCATTTCTAAGAAACGACTCCACTCATTTTTAACCCAAACCGCACCAAAATTTTCTTCTTTAGTACCTACAACCAACATTACTTTTGATGTTTTTAATGCTGAATAAATATATGGTTCATATTCTCTTCCTAATTTATCTTCCAAAGTAATTCTTGCAAAAAACACTTTTAATCCTGATTCAATTAATTTATCATAAATATCTTGTGCTATAACTGAATCTTTTGTTCTCTCTCCATTTTGATCTGTTTCTTTATAGCAAATAAATACATCATAAGGTTTTTCTTGATTAGAAATTTTTAATATTCCTTTTTGTATTTCGTCTATTCTAGTTGCTTCATCTTCATATAGTTTTAAAGCGTCTCCATAAGATTCTTTTTTTATCATCTTATAATCAGCATCACTAAGTATTGAAGAATCATTTGTCCTGTGACATGTTGGTATTTTTTTCTTTGTCTTTGGATCATCTATATATTCCACACCATATTTGCATAAAAGAATTCCCCAATGTGCCTCCATTTGTTTATTATCTAATTCTAGTATTTTTTCATAAATTTCTTTAGATTTATCAAATTCATTATCAAGTCTTAATGAATTAGCACGATTATATAAATTAACAATTTTCTCATTATCTAAATCAGGAAGTGCCATTACACTCTTACAATATATACATTTTCCTGTATTAGTATTTTTAATTGGTTCAATGTCACCACCACACATTTTACATTTAAAAACCATACTTCAATACATCCTTTCTCTTAAAGAAAGTAATAACTTCTTTTAGTAGTTTAATTATACTATATTTTAGGAAATTTTAATAGTGTTTTAGCCAAAAATTTTAAAGTCCTTTCACTAACTGAAAAACCTATAATTCAAAGTCATCATGACCTTTATCTTTATGTTTATCATTTTCCTTATTCCAAACATAGTCATCTTTGATTGATTCAATAGTATCATCACTAAATATTCCATTTTCATACATATCTTTAGATACTTTCCAGTAATCTTCTCGTTCCTTATCTTTGCCAAACATCTTATTTTTTATGAATTTTACTAATCTATTAAATACATTCTTGAAATAATCAACCATTTCTTGTAAGTGTTTATTATCATTTTTTAACTCTTTAATCTCTTTATTTTTATTATCAATATTTTTAGATAAAGTATCAACTTTAAGTGATAATGCCTTATTGTTTTCAGTCAGTATTTTAATTTTTTCTCTATTTTCTTGTAATTCAGTATCTACATTATTTAAAGTAACTGATAACATTTCAGTCTTTTTGAAATCTTTGTTAGTATCATTAACTTTATCAACATAATCAATGATTTTATTTCTATCACTATCTGAAATAAGATAAGTATTTTTAATTACAGGTGCTTTTTTTAGACTATTGATAGTTTCTTTAATGTCATTAGTAGAGTTATCTAGTTCATTAGACTTTTTACTAGCAATTTTAAGTGTCTCTTTGTTTCTATTAAGTTCTTCCTTCATTGCTTGGTAGTTAGTCATATCTTTAACATTTATATCTTTATTTCTACCTTTTTCTTTCTTCTTTAAAATATTGTTAAGACCATATTCTTTATTAAAACTAGCAATACATAAAGTTCTCATTTTATCTTGAATAGTACGTAAACTATCTCTTGTGAAAACATCACCTTTACCAACTTGTTTACTCATACCATTTTTACTTTTATATTTTATTGGAACACCTACAATATGAAGATGAGGGCTAGTTTCATCATAATGAATAATACCACTCGCTATTTTAAAATCAGGAACTAACTCTTGTAAATCATTAAGTTGCTCTTTAAACACGTTAGTCATTTTATGTTTAAATTTATCATCTTTAGTATCCCAATATTTCTTATCGCCTAGTTCTATGATAATCTCACAAGCAAGATCGTTTTTAGAGTTATCACTTATCTTTTTAAAGTAGTCAGTAATTTTTCTATCATTTCTATGTTTCAATTCTTGTTCTTTATTATATTCAATTCTTGCTTCTTCAAATTCTTCTAAATAGAGATTTTTAACATCATCATAAAGAGAAGTAGTGCCTTTTATTATTTCTATAAGTTCTTGATTATTATCATACTTACGATAGTTATGTTTATCTACTCTTGATAATTGCTTTGCATTTTGAATAGCATTATTAGATAGAGAAGTAGAACCAGATGCATTATTCTTTGCCATATTTTTTGATGATGGCTTTCTATTTTTATCACTACCTAAATGTAGAGAATAGGATAATTCGTTCATAAAATATCAACCCCTTATTTATCATTAAAATATTTTCTTGCATCTTCTAAAGTAGGGAAAAACTCTTGATTCATCATTGCATTAGAGTTTGGCTCAATGTAGGTACAAACAATGTAGTGATGAAAGCACTTATCAGCATAGATTAAATACAAGTTTTCTTTCTCATCAATTAGATAGCATTTACCATATTTTAAATTATAAAATTCCTTTTTATATTCAAAATCCATATATAAATCACACTCCTTATTTTAAACTTATTTTGGCTTTGTCAAAATGTTTAACCCCCTAGGTATTTTGACGCAAGCATCAAAATAACCTGTGGGCTAGGGCTTCCCTAGAACCCTTTTCGACTTACTTTATAATGTTTTAAAACTCCGTAATAAAACAAAATGAAGATAAGTCTTTTTAACAAACCATCGCCACTTTCATTGAACCAAGTTCAACAAAACGTGCCACGTTTGTTATAACTTTTTTTAGAAAAAAGTTAGCAAAAAACCTTTATTGTAGATAAGTTTAAAACAAGAAAAGTGAACTTTTTTGTTTTAAACTTTTTCCATTTTTTATTATTATTTCTAGTCAAGGGTTTCACAAGTAAGTAAACTTACCCTTGACTAGAAGTATCATTGTTTAGCACTTCCATATTTACAGGCTTTACTCCAATTTCAATAGGAACAGGGTCTTTCATATAAATTACACTAGTATTACTTTCATCAGGTATATAATCAAATGCAGAGTTTATATCTTGCATTTGAAACTCATCTTTACCTCTTATATAAATAATTCCATATCTTTGTTCTTTCAGTTTTATATCAGGCTCTATCTTGCAATAATCTTCTTGTGGGAATACTCTTATTATGGCTCTGTCATCTCTTAGAAAATCAAAATAGAAAACTCTATCTTCTACATAGTAAATTGCTTCTTCAAAACCGACATTATAGTATTGTCTTAATCTCATAATATGTTTTCCAACTTCTTCTTCAGGTAGGTAATTACTAAATCTTAACTCTCCAACTAAATTACCAAATATTGCAGGAGTTTTAATATCAATATAACCTTTATCAAATAATTCATTACAAGGTTTACAAATACTTTCTCTAAATAATATTTCATCAACATAGATAAGATTATTTTTTTGCTTTAATTTTATTTCATCTACATATCTCATAATTAAATCGGATTTTTCTTCTCTAGTATAATCTTTCCATGTTTTCGTTCTTGCTTTATATTCACTTGCTAATTTAACTCTATTAATATAATCAATATCACGTTTTAGTAAAATATCTTGTGGGGTAAAATTAAAGTTTTCACAATTTTCGGTATCTTCTAGTTCAGCATTTAATTTATCGATAGCAGTTTCAACAATTTTCTTTTCTTCATTATAGACATCTAAATCAAATGCACCCTCAATATATGCTTTTCTAATTCTTTCTAGTTTATTGTTTTGTTTCAACAATTCTTTTTCTAGTTGTTCTTTCGGTTCATCAAACTTTTGCTTTATCATTGGTAAAAAGAACTGATTAACAACACTATCATATTCTACTAACTCTTGAACGAAATTATCAAAATATTCACTAATTACATTTTCTTTTAAATTGATTTTGCAGTCGGTACAATAATAGTAATAATAAACATTTCCATTTTTCTTTTTCGTTGCTTTGCCACCCATTAAGCGCCCACATTTAGGACAGGTAAGTTTCTGTAAAAATAGATAAGTTAAAGTTCTTTGATAACTTCGTGAGTTCTTTTTCTTTTGAACTTGGCATTCTTCCCATAATTCTTTTGATACAATAGGTTCTACAACATCTTGATAGTAAGTAGGATGCTTTGTTCTTTTACCATGAACATAATCGCCTTTATAAACTTCATTTTCAAGTATGGCAGTAATAGAAGAATCTCGCCAGTTAGTTTTACCTAAAACTTTTTCTTCATTTAAAATGTTAGATATAGTTTGGTAAGAGTTTCCTTCATAATATAGATTAAATATTCTTTTCACTATATCTTTAGTAGAATAATCGATTACTAATTTCTTATCTTCGTGTTTATAACCTAGTGGTGCTTGACTTGGAATATGTCCTTGTTTAATTGCTCCTGCTAAACCGATTTTTGTTCTTTCACTTGTTCTTTCAATTTCATTTTGGCTAACACTCATAAGTAATCTTGAAATCATTTTACCATTAGCATTAGTCGTGTTTATTTCATCATTAACACAGTCTAGGTAAGCATTATTTTCTTCTAAAAAAGTCATTAACTTTTCCCAGTCAAAGATACTTCTTGTTATTCTATCTAGTTTTAATATCTTCTTTTAATCTTTCAAATTCAGGTCTTAAATTGCCTGTTTTGGCACTTATTCCAGCATCTTCATAATAATCTACTATTTCATAATTTTTGAACATACAAAATTGTTCTAATCGTTCTCTTTGCTCTGGAAGACTAAAGCCCTCACGTGCTTGATCTTCTGTACTAACTCTCATATAAAGTCCACATAATTTTTTCTCACTATTCATTAGCGCCCATCCTTTCTAAAAAAAGAGATAAAAGTCCTAGAAATATCTACTACCTTTATCTCTTTAACTTTGATATTAATAAATTGTGTACTTCCAAATCAATAACCCCCATTAAAAAGATTTGGCAGGTAAATAACCCCTTGTTTTGCCTAATATAATAAAGTTTTTAAGAGAAAAAGTCAATATCTGTCGTTTAAATAATAATGATTAAGCCATATTCTTGATATAATCTTCTAATTCTACGAGTTTAATCTTTCTATTTAGATTACCTACATAAATATCAGTAGAATAGTTAAAGGCTAGAAAAGTAGTATTATTTACAACGATTTTATGAGGCTCAATGTAGTTTAAGTTTGTATTGTTAATTCTTTTGATACTTCCATTAGTAATGGTAGGAGTAACGTGGCAGAACTCACAAATAAACTCAATACGTTGTTTCAAACTTTTTTCCATTTCTAACTCTTGGGTAGTAAACTTTATCATAATCTAGTTAATTCTTTTGTAAACACAAAAAAATCAACCCGAACGGATTGATTATATGTTAAGTTCAAACTGTAAAAGTTCGAACAGAAACGTCACTGGAGCAGGTGATGAGAATCGAACTCACGTCAGGAGCTTGGAAGGCTCTTATTCTACCATTAAACTACACCTGCATTGCTTTGTGTGTAAAGATTATAACACACAAAGCATAATTTTGGCAATACTTTTTGCTAATTTTTTTCGTGTTGTAATTTCCAATTTTCCACTTCCTCTGCATCATCAAAATGTATTTTTTCTCTACCAATAATTTGATAATCTTCATGGCCTTTTCCTAAAATCAATAAAATATCATCAGGATTTAATAATTTTAATCCCTTTATAATAGCTTTATGTCTATCGAGTTCTATTTCATAATTAGTAGTGGTAACACCTTTTACTATATCATCCATTATTTTTTTAGGATCTTCAGTTCTTGGATTATCACTAGTTAAAATAACATAATCACTTAATTTAGTTGCAATATCACCCATGATAGGTCTTTTAATAGGATCCCTATCACCACCACAACCAACAATAGTTATAACTCTTTTAGTTTTCAATTCATTATAAGCACTAATAACTTTTTCAACAGCATCAGGAGTATGGGCATAATCGATAACAACGTAAGCATTATTAACTTTATGAACTTCACATCTACCTTTTGGAGCTTTAATTTCATTAGTTTTGTTAATAATACTATTAATATCAACATTTAGGGAATGAACTATAGCAAGAGAAGTCATATAATTATAGACATTAAACTTACTTGTTAAATTAGTAGAAACAAAATAATTTTTATTATCATAAGTAAAATTTATATCGGTATGATCAGGATAAATTTTAGCATCTGAAATATAATAAGTAAATTTTTTATTAAAACCGATAGTTATGCCGCTATTATTATTTTTTTCAATAAATTTTTCACTTGCTGGATCATCTCCATTAACAATGAGTACTTTATTATCATCAAGGTAATTAATAATTTTTAATTTTTCCATTAAATAATTTTCCATAGTTTTATGATAATCCAAATGATCTTCTGTTAAATTAGTAAAAGCAGCAACTTTTAATTTTATCCCATAGATTCTTTCAAAAGAAAGAGCGTGAGAACTAACTTCCATAACTAGTGTATTACAATTATTATCAACAAGTTCTAACAGTATTTTATAAAAAGTTAAAATATCAGGAGTAGTATTATTCATTTCCATATTTTTATCATGATATTTAAGCCCAATAGTCCCCAAATAAGCACAATCAACATTTAATAAATTAAGTAATTGATAAGTTAAAAAAGCTGTAGTAGTTTTACCATTTGTACCTGTAATACCTATAATTTCTAACTTATTAATTTTATCTTGATATTCATCTTTTAAATGCGTTTTTAGATATTCTTCAGTAGAAGGTACTATTTCATAAGGAATATCCACATTAATGAGTTTTTGGGCAATTATTTTAGAAGCCCCATTTTTTATAGCCTCATCAATAAAATCATGGCCATCAACAGTATTACCAACTAAAGCAACAAATATTTGCCCAGGTTTAATTAATTTTGAATTAGTTTCATTTTCTCCTTTTTATAATTTTATTATAACACTTCTTTTAAATTTCCCATAGTTTTTATTAAATTACCGTGATATAATTATTAATAGGTGGTTAACAATGGAAAAAATAATATTAACTGGAGATAGACCTACAGGAAAATTACATTTAGGACATTTTGTTGGGTCTTTAAAAAATAGAATAGCACTACAAAATAGTAAAAAATATGACAAGATATTTATTATGATAGCAGATGCTCAAGCACTAACTGATAATTTTGATAATCCTAGTAAAGTAAGAGACAATGTAATTGAAGTAGCTCTTGATTATTTATCATGTGGTATAGATCCAAATAAAACAACTATATTTATTCAATCTGAAGTAAGTGAATTAACAGAACTAACATATTATTATATGAATTTAGTAACTTTAAGTCGTTTACAAAGAAATCCTACAGTAAAAAATGAACTTGCTCAAAGAAAATTTGAAAAGAGCATACCAATGGGATTTTTAAATTATCCAATAAGCCAAGCGGCAGATATCACAGCATTTAAAGCCACTTGTGTACCGGTGGGAGTTGATCAAGCACCAATGATAGAACAAACAAGAGAAATAGTTCATAGTTTTAATAGCATATATGGAGAAACTTTAGTTGTGCCAGAAGCAATGATTCCTGAAAATGAATATGAAAAAAGGCTACCAGGCATAGATGGCCATGCTAAAATGAGTAAATCATTAAATAATTGTATATATTTATCTGATGATGAAGAAACAATTAAGAAAAAAGTAATGAGTATGTATACAGACCCAAATCATATAAGAGTTGAAGATCCAGGTCAAGTCGAAGGAAACATAGTATTTACATATTTAGATGTATTTGCCAAGGATTCTGATTTTCAAAAATACTTACCGGATTATAAAAACTTAGATGAATTAAAAGCCCATTATCAAAAAGGTGGTTTAGGTGATGTAGTAATCAAAAAGTTTTTAAATAATATATTACAAGATTTCCTAAAACCAATTAGGGAAAAAAGACATGAATTAGAAAACAACATAGAATATGTATATGACATATTAGAACAAGGAACTAATGTTGCAAGAAGCTATGCAAGTAAAACCTTAAAAGAAGTAAAAGAACACATGGGAATAAATTATTTTGAAAGTTTAGATTTTAAGAAAGAAATAGTTGATAAATACAATGAAAAATGATAATATTTTAATATAGAAAAGGGTGATAAAATTGGCTGGTTTTGATACGCATTTTGCTCCAGATTTATCTAAAACCGTAGCAAGCGATCAAGTTATATTTCAAGGAGAACATTACCGGATTACAGTATTATCTGAAAGATTAGTTCGCATGGAATATAGTTTAGATGGCCATTTTTCTGATGCTCCAACAACTTTAGTAAAAAACAGAAAATTTGCAACACCGACCTTTAAAGTAGAACAAGATGAAAAATACATAGTAATAACAACAAATTATTTTTCTTTACAATATTTAAAAAACAAACCATTTTTAGGACCTAAATTTGCACCAGATTCTTATTTAAAAGTAAATTTATTAAATACAGATAAAACTTGGTATTATGGTCAACCAGAAGCTAGAAATTTTAAAGGTGGAGCGGTAAGTTTAGATAATTACAAAGGAAGTGTTCAATTAGACAAAGGCCTTTATTCAACTGATGGTTTTGTTTTACTTGATGACTCAGCCAATTTTGAAATAGATGGCAGTGGTTTTTTAACAAAACCTAATCCCAACAAAGTAGATTTATACTTATTTATGTACAAAAGAGACTTTGGTTTATGCCTAAAAGATTATTTTATGCTAACAGGCTATCCGGAACTTATTCCTAGATATGCTTTAGGAGTATGGTGGAACAGAGAAAAAATATATAGTTTTAATGATGCCAAAAATTTAATAAAAATATTTAATAAAAACAGAGTACCATTTTCAGTATTATTATTAAGTGAATTTTGGCACATAAAAGATTCAAGCAATTATAATTTATATAAGACAGGTTTTTCTTTTAATAGAGATTTATTTCCGGAGCCTAATGAATTTATTAAATATATGCATGATAGAGGAGTTAAAGTTGGATTAAATATTGATCCTAGTGAAGGAATTAGAAAAGAAGAAGATAGATATGCAAATTTTGCACAAGCATTAAATGTTGGTGATGGAATAACCATTCCTTTTAATGTACTTGATAAAACATTTATGTCGTTATTTGTTCATCATTTAATAGATCCTTTACTTGAACAAAATATTGATGTATTTTGGATTGACTATAAAAAAGATTTAAGTACATTACAAGCTTTAAGTTATTATTATAATAAAGATTTTACAAAAATAAAAAATTATCGACCTTTAGTTTTAACAAGGAGTCCATTAGTAGCACCACACAATGCAGGAATATTATATTCTGGTGAAACAATAGTAAGTTGGAATACATTAAAATATTTACCATTTTACAATTCCCTAGCGGCGAACAAAGGTATTTCTTGGTGGAGTCATGATGTCGGAGGATACAAAGATGGAATTG
Source organism: uncultured bacterium (assembly GCA_949292245.1). Taxonomy (GTDB): domain Bacteria; phylum Bacillota_I; class Bacilli_A; order RF39; family UBA660; genus Onthocola_B. The sequence continues at coordinate 5,309 of CASEYV010000015.1, read as the reverse complement.
AAGACAGTGAATTATATGTAAGATATGTTCAATTTTCGACCTTCAGTCCAATATTTAGATTTAGTGCTAAAAGAGGAATATATTACAAAAGAGAACCATGGGCATGGGATGTAGAAACATTTAACATAGCAAGAGAATACTGTTGGTTAAGACAAAGATTAATACCATATTTATATACAGCAGCGTATGAGTATTCAAAAACTGGAAAGCCAATTGTACAGCCAATTTATTATACATATCCTGAAATATATGATGAGCCAACATATCGCAATGAGTATTATTTTGGTAAAGAAATGTTTATTGCACCGATTACTAAAACAAAAGAACCAACCATGAATAGATCAGTTGAAAGAATATTCTTACCTAAAGGAATATGGTATGATTTTAAAACTGGCAAAAAGTTTGTTGGTAACAAAAGATATGTAGTATTTTACAAAGAAGAAGAATATCCAATCTTTGTAAAAGCCGGAGGAATAATACCACTTGCAAATTTAAGTGAAAATATCAATGATACTACACCACCAGAAAGTATGGAAATACATGTTTTCCCTGGTGAAAGCAATATCTTTAAATTATATGAAGATGATGGGGTAACCAAATTATACAAAGATGGATTTTATATAGTTACAGCGATAGATTACAATTATTTACAAAATAATTACACATTAATAATCCACCCCGTTGAAGGTAAAACACAAATTATACCACGATACCGTGACTACAAAATAAGATTTAGAAATACAAGGCTTGCTGATAAAGTAGAATTATTTATAAATGGAGATAAAGCAGATCTTGAATACAATGCTTATGAAGATGAAAATGATTTTATTGTAGATGTAAAAAAAGTGGATACAACCAAACAATTAACAATAAATTGTAAAGGAAAAGATATTGAAATAAATGCAGTTAGAATAATTAATGAAGATGTTAATTCAATTATTAGTGATTTAAAGATAAAGACAAGCATTAAAGAAGAATTAGCAAGCATATTCTTTAGTAATTTAGACATAAAAACCAAAAGAATAAAAATTAGAAAATTAAAAGGATTAGACAAAAGGTTTGTACGAATGTTTATAAAACTACTTGAATATTTAGCAGAAATTTAATATAATAACTTATAAGCAGAAGAAAAAAGAGTAGTAAATTAAGGATATTTTATAGAGAATTAGTGGTTGGTGAAAACTAATAAATGAATTAATTGAACTTGCTTTTGGATGTATTAGGGTAATTCCTTTATCGATTAAATAAGTTACAAATAAGGTGGTACCACGGGGAAACTCGTCCTTTGGGTTCACCTTTTTTTAATGGAGGATATATGGATAATTATTTAGCAACATTAATATGGGGAATATCTATTTTTATAATTGTTTTTCTTGTAAATTACTTTTTAGTTTTAAAAAGAGGTTATCAAAAAATAGAGAATAACAAAGGCAAGAAAAAAAATAAAAGAGTTGAAGATTTCCTCGGATTTTCATTAATAATACCAAAATTTAATTTAGATATTAACAAAATGAATTTAAATTATGTATTCATATTATCATCATTAATAAATGCATTTATAATAGCAGCAGTATTTACAATAATTTATATAATACCATGGGATTTACCATATAAAATGTTATTAGGATTTGTATTATTATTTGCATTGATATATGCATTATATGAATTATTAGGAAGACATTTAGTAAAGAAAGGTTGGGTAAAAAATGGAAAACAAAAAAATTGAAGAAAAGTGGCAAAAATATTGGAATGAACACAAGAGTTTTAAAGCAGAAACGGGAAGTAATAAAAAACCTTATTATATTTTAGTAGAATTTCCTTATCCATCAGGATCAGGACTTCACGTTGGTCATGTAAGAAGTTACACAGCTCAAGATGCAATGGCAAGAATGATGCGGATGCAAGGATACAATGTATTATTTCCAATGGGATTTGATGCATTTGGAGCACCAGCAGAACAATATGCAATAAAAAATCACATTCATCCTAAAGAAGCAGTTGCCAAAAATATAGTAACATTTAAAAATCAAATGAAGACATTAGGATTTTCTTTTGACTGGGATCGAGAATTTTCAACAACAGATCCGGATTATTACAAATGGACACAATGGCAATTTTTAAAATTCTATGAACATGACATGGCATACAAAGCAACAGTACCAGTTAATTGGTGTCCAAATTGTAAAACGGTATTATCAAATGAAGATGCCGCGGGTGGAGTATGTGAAAGATGTGGAACACAAGTAGTTCAAAAAGAAAAAAGTCAATGGATGCTAAGAATGAGTGATTATGCTGAAGATTTACTTAAAGGTTTAGATGATACAAACTTTGCGGAAAAGGTAAAACTAGGTCAAATAAACTGGATAGGAAAATCCATTGGAGCAGAAATAATCTTTAAAATAGATGGTTGTGATGAAGAATTTACAGTATTTACAACTAGATGTGATACATTATTCGGAGCAACATATTGTGTACTTGCACCAGAACACAAATTAGTAGATATCATAACAACTGAAGAACACAAAAAAGAAGTAGCAGATTATAAACATGCTTGTTCTTTAAAAAATGATTTAGAAAGAACAGAACTAAACAAAGATAAAACGGGAGTATTTACTGGAGCATATGCAATTAATCCTGTAAATAACACAAAAATACCTATATATATTAGTGATTATGTATTAGCAAGTTATGGAACTGGAGCCATAATGGCAGTTCCAGCTCATGATGAAAGAGACTATGATTTTGCAATTAAATTTAACATTCCAATCATCCAAGTATTAGAAGAAGAAACTGGTAAAAAAGCAAATAATGAAACCAAAAAGAATTCAATAGTAGCAATACTTTATGATGAAAAAAATGATAAATATTTAACAATTAATTGGCATGAACTTGGAGGACGTTTATTTATCGGAGGAACCATTAAAGAAAATGAAACTCCACTAGAATGTGCTAAAAGAGAAATTTTGGAAGAAACTGGCTATGAAAACATTGAATTAGTTCATGAACTTCCTAAAATAAATCACCACTATTATGCATATAACAAAGATAAATATTTTAATATAGAATCAACAGGATTTTTATTTAAATTAATAGATAATGAAAAAGTAGAACAAAACTTAGATGAAGATGAAAAATTTGATATAGAATGGGTAACTAAAGAAGTAATAGAAAAAGAAATTACAGACGAATTACACAAAAAGACATTTGAATATGCTATTAAACCGGGAGCAATGGTTGGTGATGGCATACACATTAATTCAGAATTTCTAAATGGTTTAAATAAAGATGAAGCAATAGCCAAGATGTTAGAATTTTTAGAAGAAAACAAATGTGGTAACAAACAAGTCAACTATAAAATGCGTGATTGGATTTTTTCAAGACAAAGATTCTGGGGAGAACCAATTCCTATGATTTACTGTGAAAAATGTGGCTGGGTACCAATGGATGAAAAAGATTTACCATTATTACTTCCGGATGTTGCGGAATATGAGCCAACAGATACTGGAGAAAGTCCATTAGCAAAGATTACAGATTGGGTTAATACTACTTGTCCAAAATGTGGCGGTGCAGCAAAAAGAGAAACAGACACAATGCCTAACTGGGCAGGATCAAGTTGGTATTTCTTAAGATTTATGGATCCGCACAACACCAAAGAATTTGCTTCAATGGATGCATTAAAATATTGGAATAAAGTTGATTGGTACAATGGTGGAATGGAACACACAGCAAGACATTTATTATATGCAAGATTTTGGGTACAATTTTTATACAATATTGGTTTAGTACCTAATAAAGAAATGATTTGGACAAGAGTAAGTCATGGAATGGTTTTAGGTAGTGACAATCAAAAAATGAGTAAATCTAAAGGTAATGTAATAAATCCTGATGACATAGTAAAAGAATTCGGAGCAGATACATTAAGAACATATGAACTATTTATGGGAGATTATGAACTTGATTGTCCATGGAATACAGATTCTCTTAAAGGTTGTAAGAGATTCTTAGATAAAGTAATACGTTTAAAAGACAAAGTTATCGAAGGAAATGAATATTCTAAAGACTTAGAAACGATAATTAACAAAAGTATTAAAAAAGTTGAATATGACTTAACTCATATGGGTTATAATACAGCAATATCTACATTAATGATATTAACTAACAAATATGAAGAACAAGAACATATTACCAAAAAAGATTATCATTTACTATTAACATTATTAAATCCAATTGCTCCACATACAACTGAAGAATTAAATGAAGAAATTGGTTACAAACCATTATGTGAAACTGAGTGGCCAAAGTATGATGAAGCAAAAACAATTGATAAAGAAAAAGAAATTGGAGTTCAAGTAAATGGTAAAACAAGGGCATCAATTAAAGTAGCAATTGATGAAGATGTTGAAGTAACTAAAGAAAAAGCTTTAAATGAAAACAATGTTAAAAAACACATTGAAGGTAAAGAAATAGTTAAAATAATAGTTTTACCGGGAAGAATAGTAAATATAGTAGTTAAATAAAATTAGTTAATTAGTTAAAAATTAAATTAACTAATTTTTTTTGACAAATTATACAAAAGCAATAATGTATAATAAATTTGGTGATAAAAAATGAAAGTAAAAGTATTTGATGAATCACATGAAAAAGATTTAGAAAACTCAATTAATGGCTTTCTAAATTCTGGGGAATTTGATATAATAGATATCAAGTATCAAGTTGCAATTGCAGTATGTGGTGAAGAACAAATATATTGTTTTAGTGCAATGATTTTATATAATTAAATCATATACATATTACTAGAATTATCTTCTTCAGTAATACAAGTTGTATTTAGAGATTCTAATTTACTAACACGATGTTCTAATCTATTTATTTGGCGTTCCATTTTAGCAAGTCTACTATCAATAGTATCAGTAGGATTAGAATATTGTTGATTAGGCATCATACCTGCATAATAGTTATAACTTGATTGGGCTTGATAGGGCATATTTGGAGTCATATTCATATTAGGATTTACATTAGGATTATATCCAGAATATGACATATTAGCTTCAGTGAAAAAAGAATTTCTATTTTTTTTCATATGTAACTCCTCTCTATCAATAGTATATGTTTATTTAAAGGAAGTGTTATACAATGCGAATGCGCAACCCAAAAGATAAAGAGTTAGTAATTAATAGTTGTAATTTTTATTATGATGGTTTTGACAATAACAATCCTATTCATTTAGAAATTGGAATGGGTAAAGGAAAATTTATATTAGAAATGGCTTTAAAATATCCAGAATACAACTTTATAGGAGTAGAAAAATA
>CASEYV010000014.1 GCA_949292245.1 uncultured bacterium | reverse complement strand
GCACTTATTATTATGTGTTCATAATCTGTCATTGCTTGTCCTCCTCCCATAGTCTAATTGCTACCTTTACACCAGATCTTTCTTTTATTCTTGGTTTTCGTCCTGGTCTGTTTCCTGTATCGGCTCTTTTTATATTTGCAGGAGAAGCCCAGAAGTAAACTGTTTCTTTTTTTACTCCAAAATGTTTCATTACTTCTTCGATTGTTCCTACAAATATTTCTTTTTCTCCTTTGTAGATTGAATACTCTTTTTTCATGTTATTTCTCCTCTAATAATTCTTTCTTTAATTTTCTATGAATTTCGCTTATAACATCTTGTATATCTTCATAATCGTTTTCATAATCTTCATATAAAACTGTAAATATATTTTCTATCTTGTCTTTTACTTTTTGTTTTGAAATATAATCTTTCTCAAATTCTATTAATGCTTCTTTAATACTTTCATCTGTTAATGTCTGTGCTAGTCTTGTTAATTTCTTTTCTTTTTCAATCTTTTTATCTAATTCTTTTATTTTTTCTTTTAATTCTCCATTAATCTTTTGATGTTCTTCTAATTCTTTTATTCTGGCTCTATACTTTTCTTCAGCATCAGCATAGCCTTTTAAGTATGCTAATGTATAGTCTTTATCATTTGCGACATTTTTGTCGCTTTCATACAATCCATCATCTAGTCCATTCAGTTTTCTTGTTGCTATTAGTTCTTCATTATCTAAATCACTCATGATTTTGTACCTCCTTTGTTTAAATCTTTTATTAAATCCCATTCTGATTTTCCACTGCTTGTTTTACATATTTACAAACATTTTCGATATCCATTAATTTTCTTTCAATTACTTTATTTGCATATTTATCTAATAAATCACAATCTTTCAAATTAGCAGGCATATTTTTATCTGCCTTTTCTATTTTTATTAAGAACCATTTAAACATCTTTAATACATTTTTATTTGATCCTACTTTTTCCTGTTCTTTCAGCCATTTTTCAAATTCTTCTTTTGTTTCAAATCCATCTACTGAAATATTTTTTGAAATTTCTATCATATTCCCTCCATTTTTATTGTGTCACCGATTTTGTCACTATGTTTAAATCTTTCAAATCCTTACAGTAGTAATGTTGTCACCGAGGTCACTAACTTTTTGCAAAACTCATTCCTTATATATATATATATAATAATTAATAATTATATTTATATATAATCTATATACTTTTAAGTCAGTGACAGTAAGTGACAATATAGAAAGAGTAATAATATACATAGTGACAAAGTATGTGACAAGTCAGTTACTAAGTTAGTGACAATTGCTCATTTTGCTTTTTTGAATAGTATCTTTTTCTTTCATTTCCTACTCGTTTTTGTATTCTTTCGTAGCCTAATTTCTTCATTTCTGTCCCAAACCTTGTCATACTCATATCTGTCTTTAATCCATTTTCAATTTTCCAACAATTAAATGCTTCATATACTTCATTGCATGTTATATCTTCTATATCCTCATTTTCATATACATCATATATAAAATTTAACACAGGATTATTTTCTCTTAAGTATTCACTAGTTCTCTCTTGTACTTGTTTAGGAATTGTAAATTCCAATCTATTTAAAACTTCATTAATTGCTTTTATAGATTTATATAATACATATTCTAGGTTCTTTTCATTTTTTAGTTTTTCTCCTATATAAGGGTCATAATTCGGTAATCCTTTTTTAAAAACTGCGTTTAATGGTATAATTACTAATCTCCTTGATAATCCATCTGTAGTATCATTCATTCTAGGAATTGTATTATAGCTTAATATAGTTTTTGTATTGATTTTCGTACTAAAGCTATTTTGATTTTTAAATTCAATACTAGTATAACTTTCTCCAGTAATTCTTTTCATTGCCGAAATGTCTTCTAAATAACTTCCACTACAATCATCTGCAATATTCGCTAACTTTCCATAAAGTTCTGATTTTCCAAATCTATTAGTCACAATTTCTTTTAAATCTACATGTGATACATTTTCTTCTCCTAATAGTTTTGTTATCATGTTTAATAATGTTGATTTTCCGTTTGCACCATTTCCGACTAAAATAAACACTTTTTGAAATGGCATACCTCTATACAAACAATATCCTATCATTTCATATAGTAAAGTTACTACTTCGTTGTCATGAACTGCTAGATTGTCCATAATAGTATCTATATCGTTATTTTGGTTTTGTTCATAATAATTTAAATTAATTCTATTTCTAGTAACTATATCCGGACTATGGCTTTTAAATTCTAAAGTTTTTACATTAATTACTCCATTTTTTACACATATTACTTGTTCTGGAGCTTCTTCTTTTTCTTCGCACTTGTCTTTAATATAATCCTTGACTTCTCTTTTTTTATTCATAGACAAGTTAGGTATTAAATTTACTATAATCGCTCCTAGAGCTTCCTCGCAAGAAATATAGCTACCTTCTTTGTACATATAAAGTCTTTTTTCTATTTTAATAATATTATATTTTCTTATTAAATAATCTCCAAATGCATCATGTAGAAACTTTCCTGATTCATCATAAAATTGCATTTTGTTAAATTTAATTTCTTTTTCTGCATTTAAATATTCTTCTTTATTAAACTTTCCCTTAATATGTATTTGAGAAACATCTTTACAATTAAATTTCTTGCAACTAATTAGTTTACATTTATTATTATCTATATATCTTAGAATTGTTCCTACAAAAGTTTCTCCTCCTTGATCTTCTTCATCTTGTATGTAGACTGTTTTAAATCTATCAAATAAATATTTATATTCTTCTTTAAAGTTACTAGCTCCAGGAACTCCTATAGCTTGTACTCCGTAATACCATAATGTTTGTGCATCAGATTCTCCTTCTACTAAAACTACATAGTCATCTGTATACTGTTTTAATCTCCATAAGCCATACAATATTGTCTTAGAACCTTTTTTCCACATAAATCTTTGTGGATTATTTGGGTGGTTTCTATATCTTGTTGCCATTACTTTTCCATTTACATCATAATATGGTATTAATACGTTTTTATTTCCATTTACTAATCCGTAAAGATGTTAAAAATTCTATTGGAAGTTTTTTTTCTCTGGCATATTCAGTAACTGTATAAACTATAGGTTGTATATCATTTAATTTTTTCCAAGCCTCTTTTGTAGATATATTTTCTATTTTTGCTAAAAATGTAACTGCATTTCCTTTTTCTCCACAAGAAAAGCAATTATATTGTCCTGTTTCTAAATCTGCTCCGAAAGAAGCATTATGATCATCATGAAAGGGACATAATCCATTTATATTTTTATTTTCTACTTTTGCTTTTTTTATGTATTTCTTATAGAATTGTTCATAATTCAATTTATTCACCTGCCTTCTCTTTTGAAATAAGGCATCATAATTTATTAACTATGATGCCTTACATTATTACCAACCTAAGTCTTCAGTTTCAAAATCCGAATTATTACTATTTTCCGTATTTTCAAATTTTTGTAAGATTTTAAATGTTTTGTAACCTTTTTTATTTTCTTGATAATCTAATTCATATTCATTATCAACTATTTTTTCGTATATGTTTAATATCAAGATATTGTATTTTGCATATCCTTTAAACTCTACTATCTCGTCTGTTTTTAGACTTCTTAAAAATTCATTCGCAGTATGAATTTGAAATCCTTGCAACAGTATTTGATTCATAAAAACTAATCTGTCTTTTTGCTCTCCGTTTATTATTTGGAACCACACAGAAAGCATTGGGTCTCCTTTTTTACTTTTTGTTAATTCTAGTTTTGTTATTTTTACTTCATATTTTCCATAAGGAACATCTGGATAATCTTCAAATTCTCTAGAAGAAGCTTCTTCTACATCTTTCTCTAAATTTTCAATATCTACATCTTTATCAAATTCTTCCCAATCAACTGCCATTATTTATTACCTCCTACAAATATTTTTTTAAATTCATCTACTTTTAATGGTATTTTTGTTTGTTTTAATCCTATTCTATTTCCACCAAATACATCGTCATTATAAGTAAAATCTATAAATCTATTATTATCATTGTCCTGAACAATTCTTGCTGTTATATCTACCATTCCAGCTAATTTTTTTGCTATCTTTTCTTGTAAATTTACTGTAAAACTTGTTAATGTTGTACCATTTCTTAATTTAACTTCTTCAGTTTTATCGTGGCTTAACAATATAATGTTATAGTCACTATTTATAATTCTTTTCATTGTTGTTAAAAATTCGGTTTTTATCATGTCATAACCTTTTCCATAACCTGCATCAGATTCATGTTCTATTCCTAATTTGTCATACATGTATACTCTACAAGCTTCATATACATCTTCTATCAAGTCAATAACTATTGTTTTAAATGTATGTTGTCCTCCCACTATTTCGTCCACTGCTTCTTTAAATATAGTCCATGCAAATTTTGTTTCTTTTATTCTTCCATTCATTTTTATTTGATCTCTTATTGCAATATATGGGCTGTCTACATACTGTATATTTCCATCTGTATTTAATATTAATGGTTCTGGAAAACCACTTGCAAATGTTGTTTTTCCTGACATTGGACTTCCATATAAATATAATTTTACTTTTTTAGATGTTTGAACATCTCTTTTTTTATTTTCTGGTAACATAATTTAATCCTCCCTAATCATATAATCTATTTTTTCTCCTGACTGGCAATATTCTTTATAATCACACCAGTCACATAGTTTTGTTTCATTTTTTTCATAAACATTATCTTTTTCTAAAATCTTAATTTCTTCAAAAAATTCTTTTACTTTATTTTCATCATATTCGACCTTTTTTAGTTGTAACTTTTGCCCTTTTAACGTTTCTTCTAGTCTTTTCCTAAATTTATAAGTATCTTCATCTTTTTTCATTCTAATACTTGTTTTGGGTATAAATAAATATCCTAAATTCCTTACTTTAAACCCTTGTTTCTCTAAGTAATACTTATACAAATGTACTTGTTTTGATTTTAAATAATTATCTATGTTATTAGAATATTTAAAATCTACTACATCTACAGTATTGTCGTCATTATGTATCATTAAATCCACATATCCTACATATTCACTATTTTTTATTTCGTATTCATAAGTAAATTGCGTTCCGCAAATTTTTCAATTGATTTCTTACTATAGGTATCCAATATTCTAGCTTCATTATTTCTTCTATGTGTTTATCTGTAATTCTTGGGAATTGTTGTTTATAATACATAATAGCTATATCTAATCCTTGTTCTATTCCGTAAATGTATAGTTGTTCCTATTATTAATGCATTGTCTGCTTCAAAATCATCATATATTTTTAGTTTATCTATGTACCTGTATTTATATTGTCTAGGGCAATTAGAATAAGTTGATACTTTGCTATAACTATACAATTTTTAGTACCTCCATTTTAAATTTTTCAAACTCTGATGGTTTTAATATAAAAGCTTGTCCACCTGATTGTTTTATTTTATCTATGTTATATAATTGTAATGCTGATGGCTTACCATCTTCATTTTTTAACTCTATCGCTACAAATTTTCCTTTTAAACATATTATTAAATCTGGTATGCCTGAACGTTGATATCCTCCGCCCCATACTTTAATATAATAAATATTGTGTTCTTTTAAAAATTTAATCACTTGTTTTTGAAAATCTTTTTCAAGCATTTAATCCTCCAAAATACTCATTTGTTCATTAATTTTTTGCACATATACATTATTGTCTTCTTTGTTTACTTTTAATTCATAGTCAATTCCTAGTAATCCTTTGTTTGTATTTTTTACTTCTTTTATTTTTTCTGATATTTGATATTCTAACTTTGGTTCTGTCCATTCCTTAACTAACTTTCCTTTATCATATTCTCCTTTTTTACAAGCATCTAAATTAATTTTTAATGATATCTCTGCTTCTTTGTTAGTATTAATACACACACTCATTAACCTATTAATTATAATTTCTAATTGTTCTTTCATTGGTTTTAATAATTCTGAATTAAAATCTAATTTTTCTAAACTTGACATTTTATATTTCTCCTTTCATAATATCTTCTTCAAATAATTTTTCTGTATAATCTTTTCTTTGTTTTAATGTCTCAAATATATTTTCTTCAATCGATTTTTCTGTTATTAAATAATAGTAAAAACATGTATTTTTTTGTCCGTATTCTATGTATACGTTTTTTTGATTGTTCAAACAATTCTGAACTAAGTGGTAAACTATAATATATTATTTTATTTGCTTTCTGTAGATTTACTCCTGTAGCTCCTGCTTGATACTGAACTAATGTTACAGAATTATCTTTAGTTTCATAATGTGTTAGTTCTTTTATTTCTCCACTTAAAAGACTAACTGGTTTATCTAAAACACTTAATATTTGTTTTTTTTCTTCATTATAGTTGTAAAATATAATTAATCTATCTGTTGTTGATTCCGTAATATCTTTTAATGCTTCTAATTTATTTTTATTGTACTGGCTTGCTAATTGTCTTAAATATAGCATTCTAGAAAGTGATGTATCCCCAACTAATGTTTTGTCTTTTAAATTAACAATTCTGTTCTTTCTAAAATTTTCATACTCTTTTGTATTGCAAATATGTATAATATTATCCATTTGTTCTGGAAGATTCATTGCTTCTTCTGTTTTCATAAACACTGCTCCATATTCTGTTAATCTATGTCTTAGATGTTCTACATTTTTATACCCTAATATTTTAGATATTTTAAATCCTCCCATATTTATTAAAATGTAGTTTACATACATATTCCAAAAAGATTTTTTTGTTATATTCCACCCTAATAACTTACATTGCGTTAATAATTCTTCGTATTTTCCTCCTGTTGGAGTTCCACTACATAGAATTAAATTTTTAAACTGCAATTTCATAATAAATTTTGTCCTTGTAGCTGTTGTGTTTTTTATGAATTGAGATTCATCTAAAATTAAGGTATAATTTTTTAAATTTAAAAATTCTTCTTTTCTCCAAATTAAGTCATAATTTATTATTATTACTGTTTTTAATGTAAAATCCTTTGGTAAATTGTATTTAAAAACTTGGTATTCTGGATAATATAGTTTTATATGTATTTCCCATGTATCTACCACAGATTTAGGACATACAATAACATTTATATTTTCATTTAGTTGTTTCATTTTTTCTGAAGCTACAAATGTTTTCCCGTAATCCCATGTCTAAATATAATGCACATCTATTCTTGTTTTTTATTTTTTCTAGAACTTGTTTTTGATGTTCGTACAGTTCCACTTTTACCACCTTCAATCTTTAGTAATGTTTCTGCAATTTGGCAATTTAATTTTGTTAACTCTGAAATGTCTTCTAATTTGTATGTATCAGGGTCTTCTATTATTTCTGTTATTGTTTTTGAATTTCTTTCAAGATATTCTTTAATTTTCTCCATATTGTTTCTCCTTTAACCATGCGTCATCTAAGTCGCATTCTTCTTTAATTATTGCGAATATATCGCCCTCATCTTCTTCCATAAAACTCCCTCTTGATTTCTACTTTTATTTTTGATATAATTAAGTAGAAATCATATGTTTATATATGTGTTTATTTAAGTTATCTTTTTAAATTGGCGTTTGGGAAGATAACTTTTCTTATTTTTTCTACAGTCTCGTAATACATTTCATGCGTTTTATCTGCATTGTTTAGTATTAATTCTATTTGATTTAATTTTCTAAAATGTGTAACTGCTCTTAGTTCTGCATTTTCTGCTTCTTCTCGTAATTGCTTTTTTGTTTCCATACAATTTCACTCCCTTCTAATTTTTTAATAAATATATAAATCCTAATACTAATGCTACATATACTGTAGACATTACAGCATTAACGGTAATAACTGTAGTTAAAAATTCTGCTATAGCTATACTTCCTAATATAAATATTATTGCTATTGTTATTAACAATAACTTTAATAATAATGTTTTCATTTGTTTCCTCCTTAAATTACAACTCTATTTTGGGTTAAATTTATTTTTCTTTTTTCATAATCAACATTTATTGTTTTACATTTGTTTTTCTTTTTAATTGGATAAATCTGAATTATTTTTTCTTGTTGCTCATTTTTTAGTCTTTGTTCAAATTCTTCTATGTCTTTTAAGTCAAATCTATATTGTTTACCTATTTTGATAAATTTAAGTCCTTGTTTTGCAAATTTTACTGTTATTGTTCTGTTGTCCTTGACTTTAAATCTTTGTTTTACTTCCTCTAATGTAAGCCATTGCATTTAAACCACCTCTCTGATAAATTTCTCCAAATTCTTCATTTTTAAAAATTTGTAAGTTGTTCATCTTTATCTCTCCTTTGGTTAATTTTTTTTAACATCTTGAATTAAAAAAATATAATCTCTAAAATCATAATTATTATCATCACAAAATTTTATAATTGCTCCAATAACTTTTTTCCCAGCATTTTTACCTTTATGTTTTAATATAATATTTAGTTGATATCTACTAATTCCTAGTGTTTTAGCCATTTGAGACTGATTATTTTCAAATTTTTCTCTTAATAAAGTAACAAATGCCCCCATATTAATTTCCATTTTCTCCACCTCTTTCTTTGGTTAATTTTTTCTAACCATTTGCATTATACTTTATTTACTATATTGTGTCAATAGTTTTGGTAAATTTTTTTTAACTTTTTTTGTTGACTTTTTTAAACCATTGATATATACTATGTTTGGAGGTATTTTTTATGTTTGATAAAAATAAATTCGCTCAAATTTTAAAAAATATAAGTGAAACCTATGATAGTCAAAGGGATTTCGCAAAAAAATCAGAAATAAATAGAACTTATCTTTCTCAATATATGAATATGAAACTAGAAGAACCACCTAAACCAAAAATATTAGAAAAATTAGCAGTATCTTCAAACGGTATTGTGACATATGACGAATTAATGACAGTTTGCGGATATTCCGATTATGATTTTGATAAAATGTTATATAAAACTTTTGGTGTAAAAGATTCAAATTTAAATGTTATTATAGATGAATTAGGATTTACCAGTGACGAGAAAAAGATAATATTTAATTTTTTTATTAATCCAAAAGAAAATTATGATTATATACATAATTTATCAAATAAATCTTTTGAAAATTTTAAGATTGTTTTTATGCATTTTTTAAAAGCTATTAATTATTTGAATTTATTAGATTCTAATAATATTGAAAAAATAGATATGAATATAATTAATGATGTGATAAATAAAACAAAAAATTATAATTTTCAAAATTATTTGTACCAACTTTTATCTAAAATCAATTCTAAAAAGAATAAAGACAAATTCTATATGTGCCCAGTCTATGGTCAAATATCAGCGGGACAACCTAATTGGGCAGAAGAATGTATAGAGGGAAGGCTACCTATAGACCCAGAATTAATGGGAATATTAAATCCAGAAGAACACTTTTTCTTGCGTGTTAACGGAGAAAGTATGAATAATGTAGTCAAAAATGGAGCTTTTGCACTAATTCATAAGCAAGATATAGTAGAAGACGGAGAAATAGCAGTTGTATTAGTTAATGGATATGACGCTACTTTAAAAAGATTTACTAAAAAAGGAGATGTAGTTGTATTAGAACCTGATTCAAACGACCCATCCTTTAAGACACAAATATATGATAAAAATACACCTATTAAAATATTAGGAAAATATGTAGGGAAAATGGAAATAAATAAATAACACTAAAGATAACAGAGTTATAACTGTTATCTTTAATTATAGGAGGATAAATATATGGCTGGAACAAAAAGACTTACTGGAACAAACAAATGGCGCTTAGAATACATGTATGAAAATGAACGATATAGTCAATATATAACCGCTTCATCTCCTACTGAAGCAAATAGGAAATTAGCTTTATTTGTTTCAGATGTAGAAAAAGGACAATATTCAAGGCAAAACTCCATAACTTTCACAGAATTTGCACAGATGTTTATTGACAAATATGCAAAAAATAATTTATCAGACACTACAGTAATGAATTATGCTTGTCAATTAAACAAATACATTTTGCCAGAGCTAGGGAAATATAAATTATCTAAGCTTAAAAGACTTCACGTTCAAGATTTCGCCAATAAACTATTAAGTGAATATAATTTGTCTAGTAAAACAATAAAAAACTATATAAAACTAATCTCGTCAATTTTAGAAAAGGCTATTCAATGGGATTATTTGCATGAAAATGTTGCGAAATATGTTACTATTCCCAAAAATTATAGTAAACCAAAAAAAGAGCAAGAAATATATAATAATGAAGAAATAAAAGAAATGTTTAAAGCACTAGAAAAGGAAGAAGAACCTTTTAAAACAATGGTATATGTGTCTTTTTATACTGGTGCAAGAAGAGGAGAAGTTTTAGGATTAAGATGGCAAGATATAGATTTTAACAATAACATAATGCATATTATTCAAAATAAAATTGTAAAAATTAATGGAACAAAATTAAAAGAAACAAAAAATAAAAGAACTCGACAATTTGTTATCCCTCAAGTTCTTGTTAATAAACTGAAAGAAATTTATAATAATCAAAATCCTGATGAATTAATATTTAATTGTTATCCATCAACATATACAAAAATGTGGCAAAATTTTCTTAGAAAAAACAACTTAAAATATATAACCTTACATGATCTAAGACACACAAACGGAAGTATTTTAGCATCTAAAGGCGTAGATATAGTAACAATAGCAAATAGGCTCGGACATTTACCAGCTACCGCTTCTGCTTATTATTTACATGCTGTATCAGAAGAAGATAAAAAAGCAAGTCTTAGCGTAATTTTAGCGTAATATATATAAAATTCTCATTTCTTCTGAATTAAAATAATTATCCTCTTTACACATTTTTTTCTTAAGTTGTTGATATTTTTCTTCTTCAATAAAAAATTTTTCTGTAAAATTTAATTCTTTTAATGCATCATCTTTTACTACATTTTTCATATATCATTTCTCCTTTGTTTGTTCTATATATTCTTATAGCACATTTTTTATATTCTCAACCAGTTTTTTTACAAAAAGAGTGTTTTTATATATGAAAAATTTTTTCTAAAACAGTTGTTGAACATAGTTTATTCAAAGTAGTTTTTTATATTGGTTTTGCATAATAAAAAGAACTAGTTTTTGCTAGTTCTTGTTTTTTTCTTTTTTATTTTAGAAAGTTCTATTTCTTTTTCAGCAATTCGACTTAGTACGCCTTTTTTCTTTCTATACTGAATACAATATTTATCACTTTTAATACTTATAAAAGATTTATTTATATCAATGTTATATTTTTCAATATTTTTAATAATCCAATCAATTCTTTCAGAAACATCTTCACAAAATCTAGCTTTGGGAGTAACCCAGATAATTGCCATTTTATATTTAAATTTTAAAGCTTTAAAATCATCATCGCCAGTTATTAGTATTCTTTGTTCTTCTAGAGCTTTATTAAATACCTCTTCATCTGGTATACCTTTTTCTGCATCATTTATATGAAAAACATCGTATCCTAATTGAATTAATTCCCCTTTTATTCTGATAGCAACATTTTCGTCTAATAAAAGCTTATTCATTTAATTCCAATAATTACACCTATAATAAATTTTAATGTATTTGTTTTTTGTATTGTGTATGAAATTCCAGCAACTATTTTTTCTTTGCTATCAATTGATGGATATTGTTCTTTAATGTATTTGCATAACTGAGCAACATCATTAACATTATTATCAAATGCTTCCTTAACGATTAGCATTATTTCTTCTGGAGTAATTCTTGTTCCCTTTATAACAGTTCTTCCATTTCTAATCTTTTTGTTTCTTTCTGTATATGTATTTATAATATCTTCTTGTTGATTAGTTATGTTTTTTAATTTCAAAAAATTTATAATGGTGTTTAGTTTTGGGGTTTCCTGTTTTTGCTTTGGTTCATAGTCTTCCATTATTCTTGTAAAATTTTCTAAAGTTTCTGTCATATCCATCACTCCTTTCTCTTTTTTCATGCAATCACTTCCTTAGCAATATTATAAAATAAAAGCTAAAAAAAGATTGTCGAATTATGCAGTTAAAATATAACATTTTTTTATAGACTTGTAAATGGTTGTAATAAAAATGTAAAATAAAGTTAATATTATTGTAACATTGTTTTTTTTATTTGTCAAATTTTGTTAACACAAAAATTAAAAATTCACTAAAAAATCGACCTTTCACAATCCGTTTTAAGCCGTTTTTATTTTAAGTTAATATACTTTTATATACCTTATTTTTGATGCTCTTTGACACAAAAAAAGAGCTAGACTAGAAATTAATCTAATCTAGCTTATATTTTTTTATTTTACTCCACCTGTCCAAACTGCAAATCCTATTTTATAATTATTAGTTCCGTCTACTTTATATCTAACCATAGGTCTATTATTGAATATTCCAAAACAATCGCAAGTTTCTCTTGGATTTAAACTTCCTATTTTTTTTGTTAAATTTGTATCTGCATATATTGGTTCTGGTGTACTACCATTTACATATTGACGCACTGGTTCATCACTTCCTTCTTTAATAATTTGATTACTTTCTACTGGTTGATTTTGTATTCCTAAATGTTCTTTTACTTTATTTAAAAATCTTTCCCATCCTAGATCTAATGTTCTATGAGGGCAATATTTCCCACTATAATCTTGATGTTTTGTTACTTTTTCAATTCCCCATCCATATTGTTTTAATAAATACGCAATATATGATGCTGCTAAATTTTCGGCTTCTTCAAATCTTTCTCCACCTGATTTTGAATAACAAATTTCTATTGATATTCCTTTTCTATTACCTTTTCCATTTCCGCCATCTCCAGCGTTCCAACTATTTCTATTAAATGGAATACCTGTTACTACTCTTTCATTATCTACTGCAGCATGAAATGAAACTTTGTTATTATTTCCAATCATATATGAAACTTCAGCCATAGCACTAGCGTCGTTTGCTGTATTATGTACTACAATAAATTCAGGAGTCATTTCATATGGACATTTTATAGGATACTTACTTTCGGGACATATTACATTAGTTATTTGCATTTTCATCTTCCCCCTTTTCATATTCTACATTAAATGTATTTCCTGCTATATTTTTCTCATATAATTCTTGAGAAAATTCAACCGTTTCTTCTACAATATTATCCATGTTTATTCCTCCTTTTTTAATTGTGTTATATTCTCATTAGCATAAACAGCTAATCCTGCCACTAATATTCCTTGAACTAGCGAAGTGAATATCACCATTAATATTGATTGATATCCTGCAATATTACTTGTTGCTACTACATATATTCCTGATATTATTACTCCTATAACACCTAATATTATTGGTATATATTTATCTTTTATAGTTTCAGATTTTTTAATTCCTTTTCCTATAAAATATAATACTACTGCTAAAACCAATAATTCTGGTCTAACATATTCTTTGATAACTTCTAAAAATTCCATATTTATTTTCCTCCTTTACAAAAATTTTGATATTCCTAAGGCTGCTGCTACTATTGCTAATGCTGCAGATATTCCCCATGCAATTATCTGTTTTTTAGAATTTCTCCAATTTTCTGCATCTTTCTCTATTGTCTCATGCTCAATCTTTGAATCTAGTTTTTCGTATTTTCTCTCTAGATCATTATACTTTTCTTTTAATACTTCAGTTTCTTTAGAGTTTGCAGCATTGCTTCTCATCATAGCTTCTTTAAAGTTAATACTTGTCTGTTTTAAATCTTCTGCTATGTTTTTAATTTGTTCTACAGTTACAGAAAGAGACTTATCTACATTGTTTAAAACTCTTTCGTTTTCATTTATTTTTGCTTCTGCTTCATTTAATCTTTTAGTGTTAGATTTGCTTCTTTCTTCAACTGCAACAAGTCTCTCTAATATTTGCTGTTCTTGCATATTAGCCCTCCTCGTTTGTATCTTCTGTACTTTCTGTATCTTCTACAACCTCTTCCCAACCTGCTGGATAAACATCTGGAGCCCATACACAATTATCTAGTTTACATATGTATTTCTTACCATTATATGTTATTTTGTCTCCAACATGATAAGCATCATGTGCACCTGCAGGTTGCTTGTACTCTGGATATTCATCAACAGGTTCTTCTGGCTCTGTTTCTTCGCCTTCTCCTTTTTCTAATGCTACTATTCTTGCTTCTAGCTCGTCCATTCTAGAATTAGCATTATCTATTTGTTTTTGTAAAGGTGCATAACTATTCTCTGCTACTGCATTCTCTCTTGCTAATTCATCTAGTTGCGTTTTTTCTTCTTCTGTTATTGCACTTTCTATCCACATTTTGTTTATTTTGTATAAAATATCTTTTAGTTCAAAATCTTTTGTATTTATTACATTTTTTATAATTTCAAACATAATTTTTCTCCTATTCTGCAATTAATTGCTCTTGTATATTATTTATTAAAGATTTTAAATCTACATTTGTATTTGTCTTTATAATTGCTCCTACTTCGTCTTCTGTGTAAATATTAGTTACTCCCTCGTATGTTTTTGCTTCTTGTTCTATTTTATCTAAAATCTCTGTCTGTCCTTTTGTACAATCTAATATTAAAGGTGTGTCTGTTTTATAAACTACTTTTAGCGGTGTTCCTGCTTCATACAATTCTTTTAATTTTGCTTTAAATTCTTCTACTGTTTTAAAGTCACTATCTTTAAAGAATATAGAATTATATGCAACCTGCATTGCAAAATGTTTATCTGCTAAGTCTGCCATTATAGCTTGTCTATTTTCAAATTTTGCCATATTGCATAAAGCCTTATGTTCTGTGCTAGATTGATTGTAGATATTGTTAGAAGAAAGATTAAATAGTGACGTTCCATAATTCATTGCCCATTCTTCTTCCCCATTAAATTCTACTTCTTGCCATGTGTGCACTTCTTTCCAAGAGCCATCTATTTTTGTAAATGTATCCCCAGATAGCATTTTTTGTTGAACAGGTACAACAAAAGATTGTTCTTCGTGTGCAATATAATCTGTTACTAAATTTTTCTCTTCTATTTGAATATTTTTAATTATTGTTAATGTAGGATTTATTACGGTTGAAGCATAGAATTTTATTTTTAATATTGAATCTTCTCTTGTGCTAAATGTTTTTATGTATTTATTGTTAATAAGAGTTACATAATTCGTAACTATACTCCCTAGTGAATCTTCAATCGTTGTCCACCATTGCGTTACATTATCAACACCTTCAAATTCTAAATCAAAACTTATTGTATATTGTGTATTCTTTTTTAAAGTGTATTGATATTGAATATATGCCCAATCATTTGAATTTTTTAACTCTATATTATTGTTATCTATAACTTCATAAGACGGCATAGCATAAGTTGCTAGTCTCTTTGCTTTTTCAAATGAAAAAACATTCTTGTTTTCAACTTTTAATTCTATACCACCAACAGCTTTTACCTCGCTAGAATAGTCAAAAGAAGGCATAGCACCGTATTCTTCGTATTCTTTCTCATCTGTTCCTTCATATATCATAGCGTATAATTTAACATTATTAAGTTGAGTTCCTTGCGATATTGCACATAATATTTTTGTAATAGTTGTTTCGTTTTGAT
This sequence comes from uncultured bacterium, assembly GCA_949292245.1. Taxonomy (GTDB): domain Bacteria; phylum Bacillota_I; class Bacilli_A; order RF39; family UBA660; genus Onthocola_B. The sequence continues at coordinate 16,704 of CASEYV010000014.1, read as the reverse complement.
ATGTTTTTTGAACACTCTCTTTTGTGACTGTACTTGCTAGCCATGGAACATCTACTCCGTTTTCAGTCCCTACGAAATTTACACCTAGTATTTTGCCTTTTAAGGACATAGTGTAAGTTTTTGGTGATAAAATTATAGGAGTATCATCTGTATCTAACAAAATTAATTGAAAAAATGCTGTAGCTGTTCCATTTAAAGTTATACTTTTGTCAGAATTAACAACAACATCAACACCGTTTATCGTTTTACTTTGTAAATGATTTTTAAGTTTATTATATCCCTCTCTAGTTTCTTGCTTTTCATTCCCGAAAATCTCCAAACTATTAAACCTAGCTCCAGTAGTGTTTGTTATGTGTAACATTTCTCCTTCGTTGTCTTCTGTTAACCCATTTAGCTTGTTATCTTCTTTCTGTCTTTGTAATTCTTCTTTTAGTGCTGTATTTTCTGCTTGAAGTGCTATTATATTATTTGCGTTTTCGTATATTTCTTCTGAGTTTTGCTCTATAGCATTATTCATGTTTGATATGGTTGAATTTTGAATTATTTGAGTTTGCTGAGCCTCTATTAGCTCGTCTGCATTATTATCTACTACATCTATAATCTTTTCCCAATTGACATTCATATAATTTTCTACATCAAACTCATTTTCATTTGTGGAAGGATTTTCATGTGCATTTAAAGTATTTACTTTTTTTACTGCCATATTATGACCTCCTTATCCACATATAGCCTACCACCTCGTAAGGCATCATATTATTTACTGGTAAGCCACTTCCAACAGAACCTGTTCTCATCTCTACATTTGCACCTTCTACTGGACTGGTTCCAGCCAGATACCCTATCGTTCCGCTTCCAGAACCTGATTTTACGAAGCCAGACCAATTGTTGTCGTTTTGATATATTCCTTCATGAAAGTGACTTGGTATTTCGTCGACTGTTAGTGTATGTTCTTTTTCTCCACCAGTTGCTCCTATTGTTAAATTATCATCATCTTCATCTACACCTAACGCAATCAATCCCTTGAATCTTTCCCAAGTTCCAAATTCCAGTATTGTACTTGGGTTTGTATTAGCATTTTCGGTAATATATCTTGAACCGACTGGAAACATCATTTTCATTAATTCTCTTTGCATTGCATTTAAATTTGTGTCATTTATAGGTGTTACATTATTTTCAAAATTAAAATATCCCATATTTTCCTCCATTCAAAAAAGAGCAGATTAATTTCTGCTCTCCTTTATTTCTTTTAATTCATTTTTTAGTTGTTCTATATCACTATGTAATTCTTGGATTAATTTTAACATAGGTGGTATAATATACCTTTCGTTCCAATTTTCAATTACTTCTTTTCCATTTTTATCTTTTTCATAATCGGCTGCTATAGGATAAATTTCTGCAACTTCTTCTGCTATAAATCCTATTAATTCTTTATTATATCTTGGGTCTTTCGTGTTTTTAAAATAATTCGTTTTATATTTAAACTGCCTTACAGGTAAATTATATAGTTTATGTACATCAAGTTCATCTTTTTCAATATCTTTAATATCCGTTTTGTATCTTTTTGAGGATGTATTAGTAGACCTTTTAAACTCTCCTCCACTATCTATTCTTAAATTAGGTGCCATACTAGTAATTTGATTATCGAATAAATACTGTGATTCTATATAATGTGGACTAAGATGCATATAACCATATTTATCACGTAAAGATATAGAGCTAGAACCTGGAACATTTCCTGCACATGTTATACTAACCGTTCCCTCAGTTCCAGTACTTATTAACCCTATCGGCATAAGTGATGTATATTCATCTGGATGTGAAGAATTACTTATTTTTATTGTTTCTCTTCCTGCTTCTGGTCCTATCACATTTATTTTTCCACCAGTAATATTAGCACTATTACAGGTCATTTTCCCATTTGCATCTACGCTAAAATTATCACTTTTTATAGTGATTTTTTTACTTCCTAAATTAATTTCATTGCCTGCTAGTAAGTTCAAAATGTCGTTTGCAGATAACTCTATTTTATTCGCTTTGATACCGAACTTCTTCAGCAGATGCATTAATGCTTGCAATAACTTCATCTTCTCCCACCTTCTTGCTTACTGTTAAATTGATTTCTTCAGCAGTTTGTTTAATAGAAGAACTCATCTCTACTTTAGTTGCATAGATGTCAGTATAATCATTTTGAATTGCATATTTTGCTTCTATTTCTGCAGAATAATTTTTAATTTCTATTACATTCTCCACATCTTTTAATTCAATAAAGAATTCTCCTAAATCTTCTATTTCTTCTATAGCTTTAATTGTTCCATCTTTATTAATCCTACGAATTACTTGTGCTTTACCATTTTTTAAAACATATTCATCTCTTATATCACCGTTTTGTCTTAATACATCTGTTACTCCTAATTCGTAAATGTCAACAGATGTAGTTTCTTCCGTTTCTCCGTTAGAAGCACTTACAATAATTCGGCTATCCCCATAAGGATATAAATTGTTTGATGGATATAAATCATTTGACGGATACAAATATTTAAATACTTGATTATTTCCATAAATATGTAACTCTAATAGAGCACCTGGTACACAATTTTCAAGTGTTATTATTTTAGTTCCACTTACTGTTTTAGTTATGTCTTGCATTTCATCTATTCTTGTAGTAATTTCGTTTGCCTTTTGCTCAATAACAGAATTCATTTCAGTTGTTGTAGAATAATTTTGTAACTTGTCGTCTGTGCTTGAATTTGCACTGTCAATAGCTTCTTGTTTTGCTTCAGAAATACTTGCAGATACAGAGCTTGTTATACTATTTGCCGTTTGCTGTATTTGAGAGTTTGTTTCAGTTTTTGTATAATAATTTTGAGTTAAATTAGTGTTTATATTATCTGCTGTTTCTTGTGCATTGTCTGCTTTTGCTTCAACAGTTTCAACTTTTTCTTCAACCTTAGATACCGTCTGTGTAATACCATCTACAGTTTGTTTTACTTCTGTTAGTTTTTGACCTTGTTCTGTTGTTTCTTCTATTAAGTCTTGTATTAGTCCTTCATTCTTTTTAGCTAATCTTTCTACTTTTAAAGTTTTCTTTTCTTCTTTAGTAGTAACTTTGTATTCTGTATCTGTCATTTCTGGAATATCCGCTTCTATATCATTACCTATTCCAGTATTTATTGTTATATTTGCTATTAAATATATAGTTTTATATGTGCTTTCCTCTGTATCTTCTACTTCTATTAAATCGCATGGTTCTAGCCACATAACCCCTACATCTGAGCCCTCAAAAGCATAATATTCTAATCCTTTTATTTGTTCGAACATTTCATCTATTACTTGTTCTCTTTTGTATTCCACAAATTCATTTTCATCAAATCGTATTTCACATCTACCATTTTCAGCAATACTTGTATCATCTTTAGCTTCTACATTGTCTTCTACATCTCCTCGTCCCAAAACTAAAGCATTAACAGGTCCAAATTTTTCTTTAACTGTCAAACCTGTTAAATAACTTGCATCTAATTTTTCAACAGGATTATCGGCTAATTTATGCAAATATAATTTATTATCTTTTATAAAAATTGTAGTTTCTGTTGATTCTGCTACTTTCTCTAACACGTCTCTGTACGTCAATTGTTGTGCTGTAAAATAGTCTTCATCTACTTGTAAATCTGCATTAAAAAAGTCTGTAGAGTATAATTCTACTCCGCAGACTTCACACATTTTTTGTATTAATGTTAACATTGTACAAGGATATGTTAATTGTAAATCAGACTGCTTAAATGTCTTCATGAAATGTATCATTTTGTCATATCCTGTTACAACTAATTCTTTTTTTCTTTTGTCATCATCAATATCTTTTATATAAAAATCGCCTAAATCAATATATTCAAATTTGTTATTAACATATATTCCATATTTAAAATTAACATTTTTGTCTTTTAGTTCAACCGCATTTTTTACAGTAATCTCAATTTGTTTCATTATAGTTTTAAATAATTTGCCATCAAAACTATATTTTAACTCTTTTGCAATTACTTCTTGTCTTTTTCTTAACATCCAAACAGGCAATTTATTGAAAACATTAACTGGCATAAAGTGTACTTCTTTAACTGTTAATTCACCATTTAATATCCCTAATTTTATATTTTGCTGTTTTATTTTTTTAGTTCTTGTTTTAAAATCATTACTCACATTTATCATGTCAATTGTAGCCTCCTATCTATAGCAGTTAAAGTAACTGTAAATCCTTCCCAATAGCCTCCGCAGGCCAAAGGACTAGATTTTATTGCTGCTCCATTATAGAAGTCTTCTGTAAATAAATCTCCTTGTTTGTATTCTCCCATATCTTTCTCTAAAGCAAATTGAACATCCTCTAAAAAAGGATGTTCAAGCAATTTCTTTATTAAATTAAATTCTTCATCCGATACTATTCCAATTTCAATTTCTAAAGTATCAAAATATCCTATAAATGTACCACTATAATGGCCATCTAAGGCATTTCTACCTGTTCCATCTCCCCATAGAGGCTCTGGTCCAGGAGTTAATTTCACTATGCCTGGTACTTGTGTATTATTTACTATTAGTTTTGGTTCATACATCTTTTAGCCTCCATTCGTTGCAAATTTCTTTTTGTTTTTTATCTTGTCAAGTTCTTTATTTAACCTATATCCGTTTAAATTTACTTCAGGATTAAAATCTATATTTCTTAGCAATTCTATAATAGTCTTTAATAATTCTATCACTTTATCATTTGTTCCTACACCCTGTTCTTTTAATACTTTTCTATATATTTCTTCTAACTTGTCTTCTGGGGCTACTATTTCTCCTTGATGTCTGTTATCACCTATCATTGCAAGTTGAGGTGTGTTGGCTTTTACATATCCACCTTCTGCAAGGCGAGGTAAACTCACTTTGTTTAGTTGTGGTATATTAAATCCAAATTTTCCTCCGCCTATCCCTGGAACCCAATCTGGAACATCAAAACTTAAGTTGTTTAATGCTCTAGTTGCTGCATTTATTCCACTTACAATTCCATTTGCCATACTTTCAATTCCACCAAGAATTGTGTTTATAACTCTTTTTATTGCATTCCAAATTCCATTGAAAATATTTATTACAATATTTTTCATACCATTCCAAATATTGCTCCAAATCGAACTTATAGTATTTAAAACACTAGTTATTACATTTTTTACTGTTTCAATAGAACCTTTTACAACATCTTTTATTGAATTCCATATTCCTTCAAAAACACCTTTTATAGCTGTCCAAATTCCTGAAAATATTTCTTTAATGCCACTCCAAGCTTTATCCCAATCTCCTGTAAATACACCAACAATAAAATCTATTAATCCACCTAATGTTGTAAAAAAGCCGTTTAAAACATCCCCAATTGCTCCAAAAATATTTGTAAATACATTTCCTAATGTCTCTAAAATTGGAGATACTACTGGTACTACATTTTTAACAATCCAATTAATAATTGGAACTAACCATGTATTCCATATTTCTGATATTCCATTTACTATTTTGCCAACAAACTCAAGAAAACTGTTGACCATTGGTTGTATATGTTCTTGCCATAATGTATCAAACTTTTCTGCCCACTCATCAAAGATTGGTTTTAGATTTTCATTCCATACTTTTAATACCGTCTCTAATATACTAGAAAATCCATTTTTAATGTTCTCTACTGCTGGAGCAATATATCTATCATATACATTCCAAAATGTTTCAAAAGTATCTTGAACACCATTTTTTATAGTATTTAATACACTAGAAATTGGTTCTAACATACCTTCTATTGTTTCTTTTATCAAATCCTTATTATCTATAAAAGGTTGAGTTAAAACATATAGTAGATCATTTGCACCTTGTCCTACAATTTCAACACTTCCAAATATTCCTTCTGAAAATATTGCCATTATGTCTGCAGATATTTGTTTAGCTGTACCGCTTCTAAATATACTGAATATGTCTGCTACTACAACTGATATATTTCCGCTTAATTCATGTCCTCTGCTTGATATATCAAATAATCTTACTATGTGCTCCTGTAAACTTTTTTTGTTTTGTTCTAAGAATAGATTTATTCCGCCTAATAAATTGTCTGCTATAGTGGCTCCTATACTAGTAATACTACCAGCTACTTTTCCCAAGTTTAATGCAACTGTATTTGCCCAATTATTTGCTGCATTTAAAACATTTGGTGCAGTAAAAATATCTATTAAATTATTCTTTATTCCTTCAATTGAATTAGTTAAGCTACTAAAATCAAAATTTCCAAGGCCCTCTGAAAATCCCTGTTTAAATAAATCTACTAATTCAGAAGCTTTCTTCATAAAAGAATCCATTTGTGTATTTGCTTCTTCCATAGTATCTGTTAAGGAATTTCCAAAATCTAAACCTGCGGAACTTGCACTTGAAGCTCCACTACTACTAGAGCTACTGTCACTGGTTTGTAATACCTGTGCAGTATCAAATGTGGCTAAACTTTTCATGTCCTTAGCTGCTTTTTTTGCACTACTTCCTATTCCAGAAACTGCATCTGATGCTGTATCAGCAGAACTTGTTACATCTGTTAAGTCTGATGCAACACTTCCAATACCACCAGTACTATCTGATTTTCTACCTGTAATAAACTCAGTAAATGATTTGAATGCATCTGCAAGTACTTGTAATTTACTTATTACCCAGTTTATTCCTTGAACAATAGGTGTAAACAAATTAATAAATCCTTGCCCTAGTGTTGCTTTTAATTCATCAAATCTTAAACTTAACACTCTTGTTTGGTTAGCCCAGCTATCACTTGTCCTTGCAAAATCTCCTTGTGCAAGACTTAATTTGTCTAATACAAATTGATATCGCAATGCTGTTTTTTCTTGTTCTGACATTTTAGCTGTTGTTTTTCCATATCCATTTGCTAGAGCGTATTGGTCTAAAGCATTTTGTGTCATTACAACACCTAGGTCCTTTAATGTTTCTGTTTCCCCTGTAAACACAGATTTTAATTTTGTATATGCTTCATCTGTACTTAAATTATAAAAAGATGCAACATCTCCTGTCAATCCAGTTAGTGTTTCTGCCATTTCTAGAGCTGCTTGATTGCTAAAATCAAATGCCTTAGCCATAGCTCCAAATGTACCAACATATTTTTTAGTAACTGTTTGACCTAATCCAAATTGGTCTATTGCATTTTGTGCAAATTTATCTACTTCTCCATTTAGATTTCCAAAAGTAACATCTACAACGTTTTGTACTTCTGCTAAATTAGAACCTAATTCTAGGCAACTTTTTGTAAAATCTACAACTGCTTTAATTGAAAAAGCAGCTATTGCAGCTTTACCTATATTTTTTAAAGAATTTTCTATTCCACTTTTTTGTATTGTATTTCCAGCAGTTTTTATTCCTTTATTAAACGGATTTGAATTTAGCAATAATTCAAAATCTACTGCTCCAACATTTGTGCTCATACCTGCTTTTCACTCCCTTTACTTTTTTATAAATTTTAGAATTGCAGGTATTGGCTAACTACTCACTATTTTTTAGTCGTGTTGCTCACTCTGTCATTTTTTAATTTTATTTTTACTATTTCCTTACATCTTGTACATTTTATTTCTCCCACACATACATCAGCTTTTAATAAAAGTTGATTACAATTTGGGCATCTTATTTCTTTCATTTGTTATCACCAGCCATTTCTTTAAATGCTTTTTGTAAATCGGCAATAACTTTCTTAAACTCTTCTTGGTCCACGTTCTCGGCCATTTTCATTCTATATTTCCATCTAATATTTTTTTGGTCTTGCGTGAAACTTTTTAATTTTTCTCTATCTTCTTCACTTCTGATTTGTACTATATTTCCTAGAGGTGTATCTCCCATAAGGCCAGAAATGTCACTGCTTAATTCTGCCCAATCCATATTATCAATTTCTTTTCTAATGCTGTATCCATATTGTGTTTTTAGGCTTGAAGCAATTAGTTCCCAGTCTTCTTCAAAATCGTACCATGTTTCATTATTTGACTGATTTTTGAAATCGTTCTTCCATTTCCTCGTATGATATTTCATTTATTTGTGCCATTATTGCTAAAACAATAACTTTTAATTGTTTCACTGTTAAATTCATATCATCTATTTCTTTCTTTGCTTTTTTACCTAAAAGCAATTCAATAACATCAAACATACCTTCAAGTGAACTATCTTTTTTAAATATTTCTTGTGCTTTTATCATTGTTTTAGCTCCACAATCTACTGTATATGTTTTTCCTTCTGCTATTGTTATTTCTTGTTTTTCTATTCCTAATTTGTCTGTAATATTTAAATTCATGATTTCCCTCCTAAAATTTATAAAAAAATAAAGGGACATACTTGTCCCTTGTGTTATTCTTCAGCTGCTGGTGTATAAGTTGGTTTTCCGTTTGACATTACATCAAATTCAAGTGGTATAACATTTGTACTATCTCCACCGCCCCAATTTGTAACATTAAATACAGCATTTTCAAATAATAGTGTTGCTCCATCTGGGAAAGTCCATTGTAGAACTCCTTCTGCTTCTCTACCATTTTGTAATGCCATTCCTGCTACATAATCATTTCCCGCATCACCATAATTACGTTTTCCTGAAATACTAATTGTAACAGATTTAGATGTCATTAAACGTCTAACCCATCCTTTTTGGTCGAATGGATTCCATTCTTCAACTCCATTATCCAATGCTACGCTAAATGTAGCCATATCTGCAATAGTATTTAAAGATTCTTTGCTAGTTCCAACTTTAAATTGGTTTTCATATACTGGATATACTCCTGTTTTTGTTCCTGGCATTATTTTTCACCCTTTCTATATAATAAATTTAGTTCAATACTGAACTCATAAACTCCATTTTCATCTGAGCCCAAATCTATTGGTCCATTATATAAACAATTGATATTACATCTGTAATCATCAATAAAAAAAGAGCTACAATCTAGTAACTCATAAATATCATTAGCCTTCGTTTCGGCTGTATTATAGTTTTTTGTCCATCTTAACAATAATGTAATTGGTAATATTCCATAACTTTGTAATTTTTTAAATTCTGATAATTTTGCTAATTTTCTCTTATTAGAATATACTGCAATGGCTTTTTCCTGATTATTATCTATTTTTCCAATAGACCAATTATTGCAGTCTTTTATTACAGTTTTTAGATAATCTTTTACTTTAACTGTTTTCAATTTTGGTATCATTATCCTTGTCTCCTTCTTAACATTTGTTGAAAATATTTTAAAGGTAAATTTTTCTTTTCGCCAGAAATATAATCGTCAAACCAACGCTGTTTAGCATTTGGATTTTTATCTTTATCTTGATGTATAGTAATTTCTGGATCGAAATAAACTTTTCTAGCATACAGTGTATCTGTAACTAATCTTGCTATACCTTTTATTATTCTCTTATCATCAACAAATGTACTATCATTTTGCATTACACCACTATCAAATGGCATCGTTTGACTTTGAATTAAATCAGTTTTTATAGCTTCTGCTGTATCTAATAAAGCATCTTTAGCAATATCATTTATCATATTTATATTTTTAGTGTTATAAGTTATTTTCATATTACATCAACTCCAATGTTGTATGATGAACACTGCCATCTGGATTTCTAGGCTTACTTGCTTGGTATATTTCATATTTACTATCATTAAATATTACTTCTCCACCGCTTATTTTTTTAATATTTGGTGCAATATCTCCTAGCAATATTACTTTTCCAATAAGCTCAACCTTTTTTCCATCGGCAGTAATTATAGTTTTTATCTTTTCAACAAACCTACATTTTTGATTTTTTAAATCTAAAGAAGTTAAAGGCTCGCCTTCTTCTGACAAGCCTTCTTGATATAATTTAACATCACATTTGTTATTTAATAATCTTTCTAAATGCTTAGGATTTAACTTTTTTATCATAATATTCTATTTGTTAATCCTGTTCTTTTTAAATAAAAAAAGGCTAATTTAGATATAATTAGTTTATCAGCTATATCAGTAGATTCTTTTTCATTTACTGTTAAATCTCCACCTATACTATAACTAGATATACTATCATCATCATAAACGCCTTCATCTTTTATATAATCAGCTTGCAAGCAAGTAGCTTTAATTATTAAATCTTTTTGCTGTTCTGTTAAATTATTAAAACCTCTTTTTTCAATTCTTGTTAATGTAGCTCTGTTTACATCTATTGAAGATAATTCTAAATATTTATCTATTTCATTATCATCTAATGAGCCAGAACCATATTTTTTATAATCTTCTTTTGTTGCATATACTGTTATCATGTGCAACACCTCTTATTTTACCTTTTTTTCAAGTTCGGCAACTTTTTTGGTTAAATCTTCATTAGCTTTTGCTAATTCTTCTTTTTCTTTTTCTATTTCAGTTGCCTTTTTGGTTAAATCTTCATTAGCTTTTGCTAATTCTTCTTTTTCTTTTTCTATTTCAGTTGCCTTTTTGGTTAAATCTTCATTAGCTTTTGCTAATTTAGAAACTTCTTTTTCTAAATCCTTAGAAGCTACTTTTTTAGTAGTTCCTACTTTATCGTATCCTCTTGCTTTATATTGTGCTAATTCTTCTTCTTCGATAGATAATATAACATTATCTTTTTCTATTCTAATTTTTGACATATTATTACCTCCTATGTAGATTCTTCATCTTCTTCTGGTGCTGTATATGTCGCTGTATCAACATCAACATATATGCTGTCTATTTTATTATCTTTTCCGTTTGGGAAAATAAATGTATCAGATAAACTTCTATCTTGATATAACCAACCATCACCTTCTGTGTGTGATCCTGGTGCAAAATAATAAATGCTTGCTATTTTAGGAACTGTCTTAACGGCTTTTAAAGATGCTAATAAGACATTTATAGGGTGTGATGTACTTGCTACAGGTTTAAATCCATCTGTAAAGTCAAATTTATCATAGAATCTATCATCTTCAAGAACTTCTATAATTGAAACACCATCAATATCTGTAATTCTAGTTTCAATTCCTAAACCACTTTCACTAATTTGTGTTTGTTCAATTTTTCTTTGAAATTCTGTTGATAATTCTAATAAATCCATAATAAATGGTGCTACATACATAATAAGAGCACCTTTACTCTTATGTCTTTTTAATTTTCCTGCTGCAATATACCCTTTTAATTTGCTAAATACATTATCCTTTGTATATGTTGCTTTTGCAGTAGATGAATGATATCCATCTAATTTTTGTGCCTCTGTAGCAACTTTAGAGAAGAAATATGCATCTATTTCAGGAACTTGTTGAGTTTCATGGAACACTTTAGAAATATTTTTTATAGATGCTGTTTGATTTGTTTCATCAACATCTGCTTTGTCTACTAAGAACTGAATATCCCTATCATGTGTTACTGTAAATGGTACATCTTCTTGTACATATGTACCTTTGTTCCATCCTCCATTTCTACTATGTGCTTTGTATCCACTTGTGCTCATTTGTGTAAAGTGAAATGTTTTTGCACTTAACCATTTTACGTTATTTGTTATAAATGGGCTTGTATAACATCCATCCATTAGAGTTTCTAATAGGTCTGGTGCCCAAACTTCTGCATAATTTAATGCCATAATAAATCAATCCTTTCTTAAACTAATGAATTAAATCTATTCCATTTTTTACTTGGTATAGATTTTTTTGTTTTTTGGCTTGTATTTGAATTACTTTCTGTAGCTCCAAATTTAAAGCCTTTTTCTTCTTTTTCTTCCTGAGTTGTGTTTTTTAACTCTGGAAATTCTGCAATTACTGCATTGATTTCATCTTCTAGTTTTTTTTCATCTAAAGTTCCATTTTCTAAAATCTTAGATATATCAACTAGTCTTGCTGCTCTTTTGACTTTTTTGACATTTACTCCTGCTTCGGCCATAGCAAGTGCAATTTTGTCTGTATAGTCTACTGTAGCAACATTTTCTTCTTGAACTTCTTTATCTTGTGTAGTTTCTTCTTGCTGTTCTTGAACTTGTTCTGATGTTTTACCTTTTTCAGCCTTGTCGGCACCTTTTGCAAACATCTTTTTTGCAAATTCTTCTAATTTTTCTTGACTTTCAAAAGTAAGTGAACCATCTTCATTTTTGGTTATTCCATTTTTACTTTTAGTTTTTGTTTGTTCATTTGCTTTTGAACCCTCATTTTTATTTTCAGTTTTTTGCTCTTTATTTTGAGTGTTTTCTGTTGCAGTTTGAGTATCTGCATTTTGGTTATTTTTTTCATCTTCCATATTGGAACCTCCCCATTTAAAGTCCGTCGACTATTAATTTTTGCAATAAAAAAAAGAGCCTTTTAAGCTCTAATTTAAAAAATGGCACAAGTTAATGGATTTGAACCACTACAAACAGTTTTGGAGACTGTTGTGCTACCGTTACACTAAACTTGTATATAAAAAATAGCACTTACTATAAAAAGTAAATGCTATAATATTTCCATTGCTTTTGTTTCTGTGTCTTTTCTTGCTGCAAAAACCAAATTTCTTAGTTTCGTTGCTATCTCATCTGGATTTTCTATATATTCAATTTTTCTTATTTTAGTCTTATCAAAAATTGTAATATCGCCACATTTTAGTGCACTATCTATGATATTTTGCGTAGCTGATATATCGCTTATTCTATAAAAAGGTATTGATTCTTGTTTCTGATGCAATATTCCTGTTTTTATTATTATTTGGTTTTCATCGTAAGTATATTTTTTAGACCAAATATCTAATGCTTTTATTCCTGTAGGTATGAAAGCTAAAATCCAACTCCAACATAATGATGGGATAAGTGCTTTGTATGTTGTTTTTATTTGTTCCATAATATATCTCTCCTTTTATTTTATAAAAAGAGTATATTGCATTTTTTTACATTTGTCAAATTTTGTCTTTTACATTAAAGTACCATCTATTTTTCTTGTCAATATCTCTACCTGGACAATCATACTTTTTTGCATACATATATTCTTTTGGTCTGTCTCCATAAACTTTACATTTTCCTCCATCTATGGAATTTTTGCAAACTTTACATATTGGAATTATTACATTAAATTGTGGTGGTCCGTATCTATCGTCTAAGTCCATTATTCAATTACCTCCATATCAAAATAATATTTATTATCTTTGTATTCTATATCTTTAACAAAGAATTTTGTATTTCTTTTTATTAAAACTTCTTTTTGATACTTATATTTTTCTAATGCATATGGCTCGATATCTATAACACCTTTAAAACCTTTAGGAATATGAATTTTCATAATTAAATTTCGTCCTTTGTCTTCTGCTTTTATTTTACTAGTAGAAACAAAAGCTTTGTCAAATATAAAACTTTCCTTTAAATCCATTATTTCTTTGTTTGAAACATTTTTCTTTTTCTCAAATCCTGATATACTTTGTATTATAGTTCCTCTATGCAATATAATATCTTGCTCTAATGGTTTAGATTTTTTAAATGCACTATCAATTAAGTCTATTTTCTTTTGAATTTTTTCGTCGACGTCGTCTAAACGTAAAGATCTGTTTATTCTTGTTGCATCAAAACCTGTATAATTTGTCAACTGTTGCTTTTCTTCATCTGTCAACTCTATTGTACTACTTTCTATCTGATTTTGCAATTCATTTACTTTATATTGATAGTTTAATACATTTTCAGGTAATAAACTTCCCAATGCTAATCTTTCATATTGTCTTTTTTGCCTTTGTAATGCTTGTGTATATTCATCTTCATGTTCGTTGTTTAATGCTTGGGTTACTTCTTCTGGCTCATTATTTACACCTTCATAATAAATACTTCTGCCATGGCGACATCTTGGATGCCAAAGTCCTCCATTTATTGCTGTACTTAATAAAGGATATCTTCCATCTTCTTTTTTTCCTCCTGCCCATACATCATCAATATATACTCTACCTTGCCAAGGACTACATTTATCACAAGCACCACCGTGTTTAGAGATATAACAGGTTGTAATTCCTAATTTTTTCATCATCTCGCCTTCACCCATTAGATTAGCCCTTTTATTAGCTGTTCTAATGGCCATATCGCAGTAATCTGTTATATTATGTCTTGATCCATTTGAATATTCTATACAATTAAATCCTCTTGCCAAAAAATCTTTTGTGGCCATATCAATTGCTTGTTTTACAGTTTTGGCTCCTGTGTTAGCATATACCTCGGCTTTATATATTATTTGTCTATATTGGTCATTTGCCATTCTTAAAGTAGCATATTTTACATCATTTATGTCTTTAGTTGTACTTTTCATTAATGCTTTTATTTTTCTATCATTTAATCCAAAAAAAGACCCACTTAATTGTGAATCTTCTTTCTTAATCACACCTGCTTTTATAGCTTGCTTATTTGTTCTGCTTGCACCTTCTCTAAATTGCTTTTTCATTTGTATTTTTGTTGCATATTTTATTTCCTGATTATAATTCTTAAATATTTCTTGATTATTTTTTCTAAAATCTTCTAATTGTTTTAATTTTAGAGCTTGCCATTGTGGCCAATTAAAACCTTTTGCTTTTTCATCTTCTTTATGGCTCCAAAGAGTTCTTTTCATGGATGATATTAAATCGTTTTCTATTTGCTCAAATATTTTTTCAATATCGTAATCATTCTGCATTTAATCACCTACTCTAAAATGGGTCTCATTATATTAGGTTCTTCTCTTTGTATTATTCCACTTTCTTCTTTTATCCTTTTAACCTCTGTTTCCTTTTCCTCTTTAGTCATGCTGTCACCATACATTGTATCTACTGTTTTTTCAATACTCATAACATTTTGACCTGGTCTGGCTTTTGAAACTGTTTCAACTATTGCTTCAAATGATGGATTTGCATATTCTTTAAAATCCACACTTACTTCATATTCTCCTGCTGTTTTACCTTGTGCTAAATCATAACATTTTAAACAAGTTACTACTAATTTCGGAATGACTTTTTCCAATACATCTATTACTTTGCCTCTTGTATACTGTGTTGCTTTTTCTTTTTCTCTTTGAGCATCTGCATTGTCTAGCTTTTTAACGTCTATTCCTAATGTACTAGGACTTATTAGTCCTTGTAAACATAAGTCTAATGCTGTTATATAAGATTGCAACATTCCTTCATAATCAAAGTCGCTATTTTCCCTTGTTATCTTATCACTTTCTGTTTCTGATGTTGAACTTCCTATTTTTGCATATCTTCTGTCAAAGGTATTTGGTTCTAAGTAATTACCATTACTATCTGTCGGAATTAAATCTTCTGGGATATAAGTTATTGTTCTGTTATCTCTAATAGCATCTACCCATTGGCTCCATACTTCGTCAAAACTATCAAAAGCATCTAATTTCTTTTCTAATATAGATTGTCCTCTGCCTTTATATTTCTTTGATTTATTAAACATTACAGGTATTGCCATCATAAAATTAACATCTGTTGGTTCTCTTAAATCTGCTGTTTCTGGTATCGATTTATAATCTTCTACATAATTTCCATTTTTATATAATTCATATTTAATTCCATTTTTAGAATATCTTTCTTTTAGAATATATGTTGCATCTTCTTTTTCGTAAATGTTGTTAAATATTATTGTTGTTATTCTTCCTCTTGTTCTTTCATAATCTACTTTTGTTCCTGCATAAAATTCTATTATAGGATACTTGCTTATATCTGTGTCATAACTAATCTTAAAAGCTCCATCACATTCAACAAATACATCTATTATTGCTTGCTTTACAGTTTCTTTAAAATCATTATCTTCTGCTATATCATCCCAATTTTTCTGAGCTTCATTATTGCCTTCAATTGTTATTTTATTAAAACTATCTACAATAATATCTGCTAACATATCTACTATCATTGCAGGTAATCCAGTATGTATTTTTCTCATTTTTAAGTCATTTGTTGTATCTGATGCCCAGAACTTAGCATTTCCCATCATATCGTCAGTTTGCGTATAATATTGGTGTAGCTCTGATGCATCTCCTCTATACCATAGCAAATTTCTAAAACAATTGCCTTCAAATGTATTTGTTTCTTGTATTGTTATAGTATCTCCAGGAGCAGGTACAATGTTTAACCAGTTTCTAACTACATCTTTTAATTTGTCATTTAACTTGCCCATTAGAACTCTCCTCATTATAATTCAATTTTTTCTATTTCTGCTCTTATTCTTAACATTCTTATATAATTCCCCATATATTTCTTTTGTTCTTTTAGTACTTCTAAAGAACAACTAGGTGTAAAATTTAAAGTTCCAGCTTCATATTTTACAGTCATTTTATCTAATTTGTCATATCTAATTTTAGTTTGATAATATTCTGCTTTAAATCTTTCTTTATAATCTTCACTATTCATCATTTCAACAGTATCTTTTAATTCCATTTTCTATTCCTCCACATCATCTTTAATTAATTTTTTTATTGTTTCCCAATTACCAATTTTCTTCTTGTATGGCAACCAAGCATATTGACAACCATTTATACTGTGGTCATTTCCATCTTCTGGCTGATTATCTTCATCAAATGAATATACATTACATTCATTGATATAATCTGTACATGTATCTACAATTAAAAAATCACCAGTTTGCAACCAACTTTCCTCTAGTTGCACTCTAGTGATTATTTTTGTTTTCTTCCATGCATTTTTAAATTCATATATTAAACCATTTTGCCTTTTAGCCTTTTGAGCTTCCATTATA
>CASEYV010000013.1 GCA_949292245.1 uncultured bacterium | reverse complement strand
TTTATTAAGTGGCCTTACCATTGAAGTTATTGATGAAGAAGATAAAAAAGAAGCTAAGTTTCATTATGATAATGGTTTAATTAGTTTTGTTGAATATATCAATGAAGGAAAAAATACATTGCATAAAGTATTAAATTTTAGTAATGTTAAACAAAAAATTGAAGTAAATATTGCTATGCAATATACTGATACTTACAATGAAAATATTTTATCATTTGTTAATAATGTTAAAACAATTGATGGTGGTACCCACGAAGTAGGATTTAAAACCGGAATTACAAAAGCATTTAATGATTATGCTAAAAATAATAATTTATTTAAAAGTAAAGATGGCACTTTAGATGGGGCTGATGTAAGAGAAGGGTTATCTGCTGTTATAAGTTTAAAAATACCAGAAGAATTATTGCAATTTGAAGGACAAACTAAGGGAAAATTAGGTACACCTGAGGCTAGAAGTGTTACAGAAAGTATAACTTATGAAGCAATTAAGTTTTATTTAGAAGAAAATAAAGAAGTGGCTTTAAATATTTTAGATAAAGCAATGAAAAGTAAAATTGCTAGAGAAGCTGCAAGAAAAGCAAGAGAAGAAGCTAGAAATGGTAAATCTAAAAAAATAGAAAGAAATTTATCTGGTAAGCTTGCTCCAGCAGGAAGTAAAAATGCTACAATAAATGAATTATTTATTGTAGAAGGTGACTCTGCGGGTGGTTCTGCTAAAGGGGGAAGAGATAGAAAATTTCAAGCAATTTTGCCTTTAAGAGGAAAAGTAATTAATAGTGAAAAGACTAATTTAGCAGAACTTATGAAAAATGAAGAAATCAATACATTAATCTATACTATTGGGGCAGGTGTAGGTCAAGATTTTGATGTTAATGATGCAAATTATGATAAGGTTATTATAATGACTGATGCTGATGTCGATGGAGCACATATTCAAATACTTTTATTAACTTTCTTTTATCGTTATATGCGACCTTTAATTGAAGCTGGTAAACTTTATATTGCTATGCCACCGCTTTATAAATTAGATTATGGTAAGAAGAAATATTATGTATATACTGATGAAGAATTAGAAGAAGTAAAGAAAGAAAATACAGGAAAATATTCTATTCAAAGATATAAGGGCTTAGGAGAAATGAATCCAGATCAACTTTGGGATACTACAATGAATCCTGATACTCGTAGTTTAATTAGAGTAAATATTACAGATGCGGCTTTAGCAGAAAAAAGAGTCAATGTATTAATGGGAGATAAAGTAGAACCAAGAAAAGAATGGATTAATGAAAATGTTGTTTTTACAATGGAAGATAATTATAGAGCAGTATAGGGGTGTATTATGGAAATAATTAAAAAGATAGAAAATTATTCATTAGAAGAAATAATGGGGGATAGATTTGCTAAATATGCTAAAGAAATAATTCAAGATAGAGCAATTCCTGATGTTAGGGATGGACTTAAACCTGTGCAAAGAAGAATTTTATATGCCATGTTTAAAGCTGGCAATACATGGGATAAAGGTTATCTTAAATGTGCTACTACTGTTGGTGATGTTTTAGGTAAATATCATCCACATGGTGATTCATCGGTATATGATGCTATGGTAAGAATGTCTCAATGGTGGAAACAAAATCATATATTAATAGATATTCATGGAAATAATGGTTCAATTGATGGTGATCCTCCAGCAGCATATCGTTATACTGAAGCAAGACTTGCTAAAATTAGTGGTGAATTATTAAAAGATTTAGATAAAAACACTGTAGCATGGGCACCAAATTTTGATGACCGATTATTAGAGCCAACGGTACTACCTGCAAAGTTTCCTAATTTATTAGTAAATGGTGCTAATGGTATTTCTGCTGGATATGCAACTAATATACCTCCTCATAACCTAGGAGAAATAATTGATGCCACTATTAAAAGAATTGATTCACCAAATTGTCATTTAGATACAATTTTAGATATAGTTAAAGGACCAGACTTTCCTACCGGAGGAGTTGCTCAAGGAAAAGATGGTATAATTGAAGCACTTAAAACCGGTAAAGGTAAAGTTGTTGTTCAAAGTAAATACGAATTTAAAAAAGAAAAAGGAAAAGAACAAATAATAATTAGTGAAATACCTTTTGATGTTAATAAACAAAACTTAGTATCAAAAATTGAAGGAATAAGAATTGATAAAAAAATTGAAGGTATTGCAGAAGTTCGTGATGAAACTGATAGAGAAGGAATAAGAATAGTTATCGATTTAAAAAATGGGGCTAATAAAGATTTAGTTTTAATGTATTTATTAAAAAATACAGAATTACAAATATCTTATAGTTATAATATGGTTGCAATAGTAAATAGAACTCCTAAAACTTTAGGAATCTTAGAAATATTAGATGCTTATATTGCACATCAAAGAGAAGTTATTACTAAAAGAACAGAATTTGATTTAGCGTATTATCAAAAAAATTATCATATTATGTTAGGTTTAATTAAGGCCATATCTATACTTGATGATGTAATAAAAGTTATTAGGGCTAGTAAAAACAAGAGTGATGCAAAAGATAATTTAGTAAATAAGTTTGATTTTACTTTAGAACAAGCTGAAGCAATAGTTACATTACAATTATATCGTTTAACTAATACCGATATTGTTACTTTAGAAGAAGAATGTACTAAATATCAAAAATTAATTGCAGAATGTGAAAGCATATTAAATGATGAAATTAAACTTAAAAATGTTATGAAAAATGAACTTAGAGATGTTAAGAAAAATTATGCTATTCCAAGAAAGACAATTATAAAAGATGAAATAACAGAAATTAAAGTAGATATGAAAGAAATGATACCTAATGAAAAAGTAGTAGTTGTTGTAACTAATGATGGCTATGTAAAAAGGGTTAGTTTAAAAAGCCATAATTCTTCTGATGAAGAAACGGCTTTAAAACCAGGTGATTTTGTTAGAAATAAATATTTTGTTACTACTCAAGATACATTGTTGTTATTTACTAATTTAGGTAATTATTTATATATTCCTGTTCATAAGATAACTGAATGTAAATGGAAAGATTTAGGAAAACATATTAGTAATTTTGTAGTTATAAAAGAAGAAGAAAAAATAGTAGCTAGTATGATTTTAAAAGATAAAAATAAGAATTTAGTATTATTTACTAAAAATGGTTTAACTAAACAAGTATCTTTAAAGGATTTTGAAGTAACTAGATATTCAAAACCTATGGTGGCAATTAAATTAAAAGAAAATGATGAATTAATAAATGTAACTACTTCTAAAGAGACTACTTTATTTGTAACTAGTAATGGTTATTATTTAAGATTTAAAACTAGTGAAATTCCATTAGTTGGAGTAAAGGCAAGTGGAGTAAAAGGTATTAATTTAAAAGATGATTATGTTGTATATGGAGCATCAATTAAAGAAGAAGATGAATATTTAAATATATTTACTAATTATAAAACTGCTAAAAGAATAAAGATAAATGAACTTTCTTTAATAACTAGGGCAAAGAAAGGTAATATGTTATTTAAAAAAGCAAAGACAAAAGATTATAAAATAAATTTTGCTTATTTAACTAATAGTAAAGATATTAATTTATATAAAATTGATAATGATATAACAGAATTAAAAAATAGTGAAATACCTATTATGGATATTAATAGTACAGGAAGTATAATTAGTAAAAAAGAAGTAGATTTATGGGCATTAAAACCTGTTGATGTTAATTTAATTACTAAAGAAGAAAAGAAAGTACAAGTAAAAGAAGAAGAACAATTATCATTTTCTGATTTTGTAGAAGATTTTAAAATTTAGGATAAATCACTCATTAAATACATAAAATTTAATGGGTGATTTTTTATGAAACAAGAAGAATTTAAAAATTTTATTAAAACTAAACCAGAGCTTATTCATTATGTTCAAAGTGGTGAAATGACTTGGCAAAAGTTTTATGAATTATATGATATTTATGGTGAAGATAAAAATGTATGGAATAAATATATTTTAAATAATGATCGATCAACTGTTGATAGTATAAATAAAATAACTAATATGGTTAAAAATGTTAATGTGGATTCAATAAAAAGTCATATAAATACTGCTCAAAAAGCTATTGATTTTGTTCAAGACTTAACTAAAAAAACTCCTCAAAATATTACTAATAATTTAAATAAAGGACCAGTTTCTCCAAGACCTTTGAATAAATTTTTTGAGGATTAATGCAAGTTTATTTACAAATACCTTTTAGGGAAAACTTAAAGGAATATAATCATTTAAAAGAAAATTCTTATTATTTTAAAGAATTAAATCGAGGAGTAATTGATTATAAAAGATTTGTTGAAGATATGAAAATTAAGTATAAAGAAAGAGTAACTGATAAAATTAATAATGTAGTAGATAATATGGATTTAATAAGTTCTGTTTTGGATGTTTTAAAATAAAAATTTAAAATAAAAATTATTGACTATTAATAAAAATTATAGTATTATTAAAACTAGAGAGGTGCTTAAGAAATGAATATAAAAACAAATAAAGAATTGAATGCTTTTAGAGGATTTACTTTAATTGAATTATTAGCAGTTATAGTTGTTCTTGCTATAATTATATTAATAGCTGTTAATGCAGTATTACCACAAATGGAAAATGCAAGACGTAGTTCGTTTGCAATTGAAGCTAATTCAGCAATAGATGCTGCTCAAGCATATTTTATGAATGCTGATTTAATAGGAGGGGAAGGTAATCAAGGTTTACCTTCTACATCTGGAGGAGATGCTTGTGTCTCTATTGATGATTTAATTTCAGGAGGTTATTCTGATTTGGATCCTAAAAAATATGATGGATATGTTTATGTTATAAAAGGAATCAAAGATACAGAAAATGAAAATCGTTATTTTTACAAAATTTGGATAAGTAAAGAACAAAAAATGATGGTAAATGGTAAGGGTTATTCTGGAACTGGTGCTGCTCAAGAAAATGTAGATATTACACTTGAACATGTTGAAGATTATAATGCAGGTACTTGGACAAAAGAAACAGATAATACATTACCAGCAAAATGTACATCTTAGTTTAATTAAGATAAAGAATAGTTTTTACAAAAACTGTTTTTTTTTGTATAATTATATTGGTGGTAAAAATGATTATAGGTTCTCATGTATCTTTTGGAAAAGATCAATTACTTGGTTCAGCTAAAATGGCAGCAAGTTATGGTGCCAATACATTTATGTTTTATACTGGGGCTCCTCAAAATACAATAAGAGCTGATATTAATGCTGATTTAATAGATAAAGCAAAAGATTTTATGCAAGAAAATAATATTGATATAAATAATGTTATTTGTCATGCTCCATATATAATTAATTTAGCAAATAAAGAAAAGGTTGAGTCTTGGAATTTTTCTATTACTTTTTTAAAAAATGAAATAAGTAGAATTACTAAAATGGGAATAAATTATATAGTTGTTCATCCTGGTAATGCATTAAAATTAGATAAAATGGAAGCTTTAGCTAATATTAGCGAAGCAATTAATTATATTATCGATGAGAATACTTTACCAATGATTTTAATTGAAACTATGGCAGGTAAAGGTAGTGAATGTGGTATTAATTTATATGAATTAAAAGAAATATATAATAATATAAATTTAAAAGATAAGGTTGGCTTTTGTCTAGATACTTGTCATTTAAATGATTCTGGGGTAGATATTGCAAAATTTGATGATTATTTAATAGAATTTGATAATGAAATAGGTATTGATAAAATAAAATGTATACATATAAATGATAGTAAAAATATAATAGGGGCTCATAAAGATAGACATGCCAATATAGGATATGGAACTATTGGTTTTGATAATTTAATAAATGTAATATATAATCCTAAATTAAAAGATGTTCCTAAAATATTAGAAACACCTTATATAAATGATTATCCACCTTATAAGTTTGAAATAGATATGATTGTAAGTAAAAAGTTTAATGCTAATTTAGAAAAAAGTGTAGTAGATTATTATAAAAATGGATTAAATTTTTGATAATATTCTTGAAACACTTTTTTTATTTTTGTAAAGTTTTCAGGAGTATAATTATTTTTATAGCGATCTATATCAAAAACTTTAGGATTTCTAAAATAATCTTGCCAGTTCTTCTTAATGAAATTGTAAGTAAATTCAAGTTCTTGATTAGATAAATTTACTCCTTTTTTCGTGGCAAAATTAGCAACATCTTCAATACTCATCATTGACATATATCTTTCAATTATATTATACATATTAAACACCTATTATATTGTATGAATTACTAAAAAAAAGAAATACTATAAATATGAAGAAAAATTTATATTTATATTTATTTTTAATTGCTATTTTTGGAGTAATATTTGTTAAATTAATTTTTATTTGGTCAAATAAAGATTTTTATACAAGAGCATTAGAAAATAAAACTATAATATATGTAAGTGGGGGAAGTGCTCCAAGGGGAAGAATACTTGATACTAATGGTAAAGTTTTAGTTGATAATATTGGAGTTAAAACAATATATTATAATAATATAAAAAATATTACTACTAATAAAGAAATAGAGATTGCTTATAAATTGGCAAGTATTTTAAGTGTTGAAGATGGTAGTATTGATGAACAAAAAAAGTTGTGGTTAAAAGAAAATAATAATGGTAGTAATTTAATAACCAAAGAAGAATATATCTTGTTTGATGAAAGAAAACTTACTCAAGAAGATATTGATAATTTAAAATATGAAAGAATATCTACTGAAATATTAGATCAAGAAGATAAAATTTTTAGAAAAGCATCGAAGATATATAGTTTAATGAATAAAGGGTATGCTTATAGTAAAAAAGAAATATTAAAAAATGTTAGTGAAGAAGAATATGCTAAAGTTATTGAAGAAAGTATTCCTGGAGTAACTGGGGAACTATCTTGGGAACGTATTTATTTATATGGTGATACTTTAAAAAATATACTTGGTTCTGTTGGTGATATTCCAAAGGAAGAAAAAGAAAATTATTTAAGTAATGGGTATGAACTTACTGATACAGTAGGAATTAGTTATTTAGAAAAACAATATGAAGAATATTTAAAGGGAGAGAAAGCTAAATATTTAGTTAATAGTGATAATACACTAACTTTAGTGGAAGAAGAAAAGAAAGGTTATGATTTAGTATTATCTATAGATATAGATATTCAATTAAAAGTTGAAGAAATTATAAAAGATAAAATATTATTAGGTAAAAAATATCCAAATACAACTTATTATAAGGATTCCTATGCTTTAGTAAGTGACCCATTATCAGGACAAATTATTGCGATGGCGGGGATAAGACATAATAGTGATGATTCGTGGAGTGATATAAGCCTAAATGTTATTAATAAATCTTTTACAATAGGTTCAGCAGTAAAAGGAGCAACAATTGCTGTAGGATATAAATATGGCTTAGTTGAAATGGGAAAATATGTAAATGATTCTTGTATTAAACTTTATTTGACACCTCAAAAATGTAGCTTTAAAAATTTAGGAAGAATAAATGATTTAGATGCTTTAGCATATTCATCTAATTATTTTCAGTTTTTAATAGCTATTGGTATTACTGGCAATACCTATAAACCAAATATGAAATTAAATGCTACAAATGAACATTTTAAAATATATCGTGATATGTTAGCAAGTTTTGGTTTGGGAGTTAAAACAGGTATTGATTTACCAGGTGAAACAACGGGAATTATAGGTTCTAAAGTTGCAGATGATTTACTTTTAAATTTAGCAATTGGACAATATGACACATATACTCCAATAGAAGTTTTACAGTATATTAATAGTATGGCAAGCGGTTCAAGGTTAGAGTTATCAATTATGAAAGAAATTAAAAATGGTGATGAAGTTATTTTAGAAAATGAAATAAATGTATTAAATGATGTCGATTTAGATGAAGAATATTTAGATAGAATTAGAGAAGGCTTAAAATTGGTATTAAGTAAGGGTACTGGTAAAATATATGTACGTGATGATTTACTTGCTGTAGGGAAAACAGGAACTAGTGAAACTTTTTATGATTCTAATAATGACGGAGTAGTAGATGTTGCTACAATTACTTCTACCTTTGCTGGTTATTTTCCGGAGGAAGATCCAAAATATAGTGTAGTTGTAATTACTCCGAATATATCACATAATAATGGATCTAGTAGTACTATGTATTATGGTGCTAGTAAAATTACTAAAGATATTACATCATTTCTTGCAGATAATTATTAAATATGTTACCATAATAGTGGTGATGTTATGGATAATAATATTGAATATATTAAAGAATATATAGGACCTAATTATGAAAAAATAATTAATAATACTTTTTCATGGCCGACGTTTTTATTTTCTATATTATATTTTATTTATCGAAAGTTATATTTGTATACTATATTATATCTTATTATTAATGCTATAATTATAATTGTATTTGAATATGTTTTAAATCTATCTATTTTAAGTAGTATATTATCAATTGTGTTATCTTTTATAGTTGCTTTTAAATTTAAAGATTTATATTTTTATAAAATGAATAAAGAATTAAAAAAGGCTCAAGAACAAAATTTAGATATACATGAAGTATGTAAGAAAAAAGGTGGAGTAAATAAATTAGGTTTAGTAATTGCCTTAATTATATATTTAGTATTGTATGGATATGTTAGTTACGATACTGCTAAAGAATATATAAATGAAATGAATAATAGTTCGAATGATGAAGAAGTAATAAATATAGAATATAGTGTTCCAGATGGATATAAAAATAATTATGTAAGTGATAGTTATGCATCATATGAATATAAAGATGATTTTAATGAATGCAATTTTATTGTTCAAATTATGGATAATAAATATGAAAGTGAAAGTTACTATTTAAGTAATGTTTATAAAGCAAATATTATTAATGATATCGAAATACAAAATCATAAATGGTATTATATTGATAATCAAACTTCATATATTTATGCTTTAATTTATAAAGATAAATTATTTACTTTAAATTATTATATAACTAAAGATAATGGTAAATGTAGTAATTATTATAATGAATTAATTAATACACTTAAAATAAATGAAGCTTAATAAGCTTCTTTTTTGAAGAAAAAATGATAAATTAGTTGAAAATTCTTATAATTTTGATATAATTATATAGAACTTGTCAGTAAGGAGGGAAATTATGGCAAAAAAAGAAAATCGTAGTGAAGTTACTATGAGATGTTCTGTTTGTGGATATGAATTACGCCCTGTTAGTAAAAATAAAAAAAATACTCCGGATCGTTTAGAACTTAACAGATATTGTCCAAAATGTCGTAAGACTGTTATGGCTAAAGAAAAGAAATAAGAGAAAAGAGTGTGAGTTATGGATATAAATATTAATGATATAAAAAATGGTATGACCATTATTATGGATGGTAACTTATATACTATTGTTGAATTTCAACATGTAAAGCCCGGTAAAGGTCCAGCATTTGTAAGAATTAAAAGAAAAAATTTAAAAACAGGTGCTGTTACAGAAGATACTTTTAATACTAATATTAAAATAACTAAAGCACATATTGAAAAAGTTCATGCTCAATACTTATATAGTATGGGAGAAAATTATGTATTTATGAATAATACTACATATGAACAAATTGAAATACCTGCTTCAGTTTTAAAAGATAGTGTTAATTTTATTAAAGAAGGCTTAGAAATTGATATTGATTCTTATGAAGGGGAAATTATTGGTATTACTTTACCAGAAAAAATAGAATTTGAAGTTGTTGAAACTGAACCTGCAGTAAAAGGAAATACTGCAACTAATGCTACAAAAGATGCTAAAATAGAAACTGGTTATGTTGTTAAAGTGCCTTTATTTATTAATCAAGGCGAAAAAATATTAGTTTCTACTAAAGATGGTAAATACGCAAGTAGAGCATAAAAAAAATCCTTAGTTTATAAGGATCTTTTTAATTTTCATCTTTTTTAGTTGACTTTTTTTCAGTTTCTTTTTTTTCGACTTCTTTTTTGTCTTCTTTTGCTTTAGGTGTAGTATTTTCACTTATTTGCTTAGTGTTTTTCCAAATCATTACAAGCATAAGTGATGCTTCATAAATTAATCTTATAAATACTGGTCCTAATATTAAAATTAATAAGAATAATAAGAAATTTTGAGATATTGCACTAAATGAAACTAAAATTACAAATATTGTACTAATTAAATAAACTATTTTTAAAATTGGTTCAATTAGCATTACTTTAAAATCTAATAAATCTCTTATCTTTTTTAATGTTGGAGATAATTTTAAATTTTTTCCTTTAACAAATAAGAAATAAACTAATACTCCTCCAATAATTGCTAATATTAAAGAAACTATTGTCCAAATTGCAATGCTCTCAAGATTATTTACACTTTGGCCGTAATTGTAGTTATAGTCGTAATAATTCATATATCTGTACTCCTTTCTATATTAATCTTATCATTATTGATTAATTTTTACAACTAAAATAATTAAAATTATTAAAAAAGCACCTTAATATTATAGGTGTTTAATATTTATAATAATTTGGTGTCCTCGAAGCGATTCGAACGCTTGACCGTACGCTTAGAAGGCGTATGCTCTATCCAGCTGAGCTACGAGGACATCAACAACTAAATTATAGTATAATTTGTTGCTTTTTTCAAGTCCTTTTTAACTGGGAAAGTTAAATATTACTTCATTTATGCCATAAGAATCACGAATTGATAAGGATATTGCATACTTTACTTCTTCTAAAATGTCTTCATCATCTAAATTAGCAAGCAAATGGTTATCAAAAGATAGGGTAATACTATTTTCTAATATTTCATAATTAGTTAAATTAGTTGAAGCTGCAAGATAACTTATTAAATTAGTATGATATATTGGGGTGGTTTTTAATTCATTAATAATAATTTCGGCTTTTTCAGTATTTTCATTACTTATTTTAGTTACTGGTACATAATAATAATAATCACTATATTTGCTTATATAATATATTGTTGTTTTACTTGTATCTTTTATAGAATCTAAATTATATATTTTGTTAATACCATAATTTTTATCCAAGTATTCTGGTAATTTTTTATTGGAATTTGGTAAATTAGTTAGAGTATTACCTTCAACTAATATTTTTATTTTTTTTACCTCATCTAATTCGGTTAGAGAATAAATAATGGCTTCTAACATTTTTTCAGAATTTTCTTCATCGACATTTAATAATTCTTTACTAAAATCAAGTGTTAAAATATTGTTTTCTAAAGAAATATTTAAAATCTTTGAATCTTTAGGAATAATGGCTTTAAAACCTTCACGAATGTAATTTGATTTTTTACTATCTATTGTTAAGCTATCAATGATTTCTTTTATTAAATCAATTGTATTATCACTTTCTTTAACAATAGTTGTTCTAGCAATATATTCCATGCTATCTACTAAAAATATGGGCATTTCTTCTTTCTCAATATATGAAAGTGACTCAGATATTTGGGGAGAAGTTGGGAAAAAATAAATAATTAAAAGTAAAAATAAAGCTAATGTTGCAAGCATAATTCTTCTAAATAATGATCTTTTTAACATAATTAAACACCTGTTTAATTATATTATTAAAATGAAGAAAAAGACCGAAGTCTTTATTAAATTGTAATTTCACCTAGTTTAATAAGTTCTACTACTGCTTGGGCCCGACCCTTAACACCTAATTTTTGAATAGCATTAGATATGTGGTTGCGAACTGTTTTTTCACTAATTCCTAAACTTTGGGCTATTTCACTAGTTGTTTTATTAATTACAAGTAATTCAAAAACTTCTTGTTCTCTTTCAGTTAATATTTTTTTATTCATATTATCCCTTCCTAAAACAAAATACTTCATAGTATTTTATGAAGTATTTTATAATTGGTACCAATAACAGTCTAATTATTCAAATTTAACTGTAATATATTTTTGAGTATCATATAATTCTTGTACTGCTCTAATAATCTTATTGGCAATTTCTTTATTATGATCACTACTAGCAATTATAATATTAATGGTATCACCATCAATTTTAACAAAATTATCATATTTGAATTCATCAGTAATTAATTTTTCTATTTTTTGACATTCACTTTGTTTGCTGTTTAATGCTTGTAATCCTTCATAAGCATCATTTTTTTCTTCTAATGTAGCAGCTTCATCTAATAAAATGTTTTGATATTCAGTCATTTGTTCTAATACTGATTCATCATCAGCAACTTGTAGTGCTACAATTACATCTGATTCTTCAACTTTGATAACTTCTGATACATCATTTTCGGCATTTAAAGCTGTTAATGATTCATCTGACATACTTACATAATAAATTCCTAATACTAAAATTAATGAAAATAATGTTACAAACCATAAATTTTGTTTATTTACCATAATACCCTCCATTTAATCTAATTAATTATATGTCCAATATAAAAATATATTAACTTAAAATATTAAAACCTTTAAAAAATAAAAAATATGTGATAAACTAATTATAGTAAGGTGAATAGATATGGGAAGGACAACTTTTTTACTAATTGCAGTTGCTTATTATATACTTACTATTATTATTGTAATAATTGTTTTAGCATTGATAAGTAAAAGAGATAAAAATAAATTAAAAAAAGAAATAGATGAATTAGAAAAAGAAAAGAATTTAATTATTTCTGCAAGTATGCTTTCGGAATTGAATAAAGTTGAAGCATTAGTTAATAATGATGAAATGAAAGTTAAATTAGATGATTGGTATAAAAGATTTAATGAAATAAAAGATGTAGAATTGCCTAAAATTACTGATGAAATAAATGAAATAGAAGAATTATATGAAGATAAAGATTATAAAGAATTAAAAAATATAATGCTTAAAGTTGATTTTGAACTTAATAATTTAAAAACTAAAGCAGAGTTTTTATTAGATGAAATAAAAGATGTAACTTTAAGTGAAGAGAGAAATAGGGAAGTTATTACTAAATTAAAGGCAACATATAGGGATATTTATAGTACATATAAAGATTATGAAGAAGAATATAGTATTATAAAAGTGCCTTTAGAATTGCAATTTGAAAATGTTGATAAATTATTTCAAGCATTTGAAGTTACTATGGAAAAAAATGCTTATACTGAAGTGGGAAGAATTGTTAAAGCAATTGCGGATATAATTGATAATTTAAAAGTGGTGATTGATGAAACAAGACCAATAGTTAATTTAGGAAAGAATTTAATACCTAAAAAAATAGATGATATAAAAAATATTGCTGATAAAATGACTAAAGAAGGTTATAATTTAGAATATTTAAATATCGATTATAATATTGATGAGGCTAATAAAAAAATTCAAGATATATTTCAAAGATTAAATGTATTAAATATTGAAGATTCTTTATTTGAACTTAAGACTATGCATGATTACTTTGATTCTTTATATAATGATTTTGATAAGGAAAAAGTAAGTAAAAGAATTTATGAAGATTTTAGTAGAAGTATATTAATTAAAGCTACTAAATTAGAAAAAATTAATAATGAATTATATAAAAAAATAGATGATATAAAATATAGTTATGATTTAAATGATGATGAAGTTGCAGTAATTGTTGAAATTAAAGATGAAATAATGAATATTCGAGCAAATTATGATAAAATAGTAGATGTTTCTCGAAGTAAAATAATGGCATATAGTAGATTAGCAAAAGAAATGGAAATTATTAATGCTAAATTAATTAAAACAGAAGAAAAATTAAATATGGCATTAAAGAGTTTAGGTAGTTTAAAAGAAGATGAGCTTAGAGCTAGAGAACAATTAGATGAAATTAAAAATATTTTAAATCAAGCTAAAGAAAAGGTTAGATCATTTAAATTACCAAGTGTTCCTAAAAATTATTATGTGGAATTGGCAGAAGCCATGGCGGCGATTAATGAATTAGTTAAGGCTTTAGATAAAAGACCTATTTCTATTAAAGTTTTAAATGTTAGAGTAGATACTGCTAGAGATTTAGTTTTAAAAGTTTATAATACTATAAATGAAACTGTTAAAACTGCTAAGATGGCTGAAGTAGCTATTGTTTATGGTAATAGATATCGTGTTACTAATAAAGAAGTGGATTTTAATTTGATAAAGGCTGAAAATAATTTTTTAAAAGGGAATTTTAAAAATAGTTTAGAAAATGCTATTAATGCTATAAACATTGTTGAACCGGGGATATATAAAAGATTACTTGAAGAGTATAAGTAAGGAGAGATTATGAAAAAGTATTTAAAATTTATAAGTTGTTGTTTACTTTTAGTTTGTATTTTTACTCCAAAAGTTGTTTTAGCAGCTGATTACGATTATAACACTTGTGTTACTTGTGATACTTTTGAAGATGAAGAAAAAGCAGCAGCTTGTATAAAAAAGTATTGTGATCCTAATAAAAATTGGTTGGGTAATACTTATACATCGAATGCAACAGCGACAGATACTTTAAAGTTTTGTGAAAGAACAGCTCCAATATGGCAATTTGTTGGTTATGGGATTGTTGCTATAAAAATTGTAATTCCGTTAATAATTATTATTTTAGGTATAATTGATTTTGCAAAAGCCGCTGTATCTTCTGATGAAAAGGCAACTGCTAAGGCAGCAGTAGCTTTAGCTAAAAGATTTTTAATTGGAGTGGTTATATTTTTTGTACCACTTTTAGTTGATGTAGTATTTAGTTTGCTTAAAGATTTTACAGGGAATGCATTAAATAATATAACTGCATGTGAAACGTGTTTACTAGATGCAAATAGTAGTACATGTGATGATTATGTTAATGCTGTAGCTGCTGAGGTAGATAGATAATGATATATTTAGATTATAGTGCAACAACTCCAGTATCTTATGAAGTATTTGATACTATTTCAAAAGTTACAAAGGAATTTGTAGGTAATGCTAATTCTTTACATGCTCTTGGGTTAAAATCAAATAATTTACTTGAAAGTGCAACTAAACAGATCGCCGATATTTTTAATATAAATACTAATGAAATAGTTTATACTTCTGGGGCAACTGAAGCAAATAATATGGCATTAATTGGTGTTGCAATGGCTCATCATAAAAAAGGGAAACATATAATAGTATCAAAGTTAGAACACCCATCTATTTATGCTATTTGTGATTATTTAAAAGGTATTGGCTTTGAAATTAGTTATGTAAATAATGATGCTGAAGGATTAATTGATTTTGATGATTTAAAAAAGAAAATAAGAGAGGATACAATTTTAGTTAGTATTTGTGCTGTAAATTCAGAAATGGGTTTAAGACAACCTCTTAAAATAATTAGACAAATTATAAAAAAAGAAAATGTAGCAACTATTTTTCATTCTGATATTACTCAAGCAGTAGGAAAAGTTCCAGTTAATTTACATGATGTTGATTTAGCAAGCATGTCAGCACATAAAATTTTTGGGCCTAAGGGAATTGGTTTTTTGTATAAAAGTAGCATGGTTAGGATTACCCCAATTAAATATGGTAGTGGTAAAAGTAATAGCCTTAATCCAGGTACACCACCACTTCCTTTAATTGCAGCGTTATCTAAGGCTATTAGAATTTCCCAAACGGATTTAGAAAAAAGAGAAAGATTTGTTAATTTATTAAATGAAAAAATAGTTTCAGCATTAGAAAAGTATCCAAATATAGTGATTAATAAAACTAAATATTCTATACCACAAATTTTAAATATTAGTATCATGGACGTTATGCCAGAAGTAATGCTTCATGCTTTAGATAAATATGAAGTATATTTAAGTACTAATACTGCTTGTGCTAGTGGTGAAGTATCTCATAGTGTTATGGCTATTTATAATGATTTAAAAAGAGCTAAACATACTTTAAGAATAAGTTTATCATATGTAACTACAACTGAAGAAGTAAATAAATTTATAAAAATCTTCGCGGAAGTTTATGATAGTTTAAAAAGTAAAAAAGAGGGTATATGAAAAAAACAATAATTATAAAATATGGTGAACTTTCTACTAAAAAAGATAATATAAATTATTTTTTAAAAATATTAAAAGAAAATATTGATAGTTTATTAATTTGGAAACATTTTATTAATTATGATCGAGGTAGAATGTTTGTTGATGTTGATGATGAATATATTGATAAAACAATAAGTGTTTTAAAAAAAACTTTCGGTATTCATGAAATAATAGTTGGTTTTATAGATAATGAAATGGATTTTGATAAAATTTGTGATAATGTTTTAGAACTAATAAAAGAAGAAAATTTTAATACTTTTAAAGTAATTTGTAAAAGAGGTAATAAAAAATATCCTTTAAATAGTATGGAGATAAGTGCTAAAGTTGGAGGATATATATTAAAAAATAGAGAAAATATTAAAGTAGATGTTAATAATCCAGAAGAAAAAATTTATATTGAAATTAGAAATGATGCTGTTTTATATTATTTAAATGGTATTTTGGGTTTAGGAGGATATCCTGTTGGTACTTTAGGAAAAGGGTTACTTATGTTAAGTGGAGGAATAGATTCTCCAGTCGCGGGTTATCTTGCTATTAAAAGGGGAGTAAAAATTTCTGCAATATATTTTGAATCCCCACCACATACTAGTGACTTTGCTAAAGAAAAGGTGAAAAAATTAGCTAATGTTTTAGCAAGTTATAGTCCAAATATGAATTTATATGTTATTAACTTCACTAAAATTCAAGAAGCAATTTTAAAAAATATTCCTTATGAATATTTAATAACAATAATGCGAAGAATGATGTATCGTATTTCTTTAAAGATTGCTAATAAAGGTAATTTTAAAATATTAATAAATGGTGAGTCAATAGGTCAAGTTGCTAGTCAAACATTAACAAGTATGTCTGTAATTAATAAAGTTGTTGATATACCTGTTATTCGCCCTGTTGCTTGTTTTGACAAATTAGAAATAATAGATATTGCTAAAAAAATAGGCACTTTTGATATTAGTACATTACCTTATGAAGATTGTTGTACTGTTTTTGTTCCAGAACATCCAGTAATAAATCCTGAGTTAGAAAAATGTGTGTTATATGAAAAGTTAATTCCTTATGAAGATTTAATTAATGAAGCAATAAAAAATGTAAATATTATTAAAATTGGTAAAGAAGAAAAATATCAAGATATTTTATAAAAATTAAATATTTAGCCATAATATAAATGGTGATAAAATGTTTAATGGATATAATTATTATTATAAGGGATATGATATAACTAGTAATAATCATTTAGAAAAAATGATAATGGAATATAATAATCCTTATGGTTATAATTTAGATAGTAATGCTAAAAGAGTAGTTGATTATGAGTATAAAGCATCTCATACTAATCAAAATGATGTAAAAAATAAGGAATATTTGGGAAAAAGATAGCAAAGTTATCTTTTTTTTTGTATAATAGAAGTTGAGGTGAAATTATATGAAAATATTATCTGTAAATGCTGGTTCATCTTCATTAAAATTTACTTTATTGAATATGCCAGAAGAAGAAGTTATAGCAAGTGGCTTATTTGAAAAAATAGGCTTAAATGATAGTAGTTATACTATTAAATATCAAGGAGAAAAAATAAAAAAGGAATGTCTTTTGGAAAATCATTCTGTAGCAGTTGAAAAATTAATTGCGGAATTAATTGATTTAAATATTATTAAATCATTAGATGAAATTGAAGGAGTTGGTCATCGTTTAGTTCATGGTGGTCAAGAATTTACGGCATCAGTTGTTTTAAATGAAGAAATTTTAGAACATGTTGCTAAATATAATGAACTTGCTCCTTTACATAATCCTGCGAATATAATGGGTGTTAGGGCTTTTATGGAAAAGCTACCAAATACTATTCAAGTAGGTGTTTTTGATACAGCTTTTCATACAACAATGAAAGAAAAAGAATATATTTATCCTGTGCCATATGAATGGTATGAAAAATATCAAGTTAGAAAATATGGATTTCATGGTACAAGTCATAGATTTATTGATATGACTATTAGAAAACATCTTAATAATGATAATTTAAAAGTTATATCATGTCATATAGGTAATGGTGGAAGTATTACTGCAATAGATAGTGGAAAAGTTGTTGATACTTCTATGGGATTTACTCCTCTTGCTGGAATTATGATGGGTACACGTTCTGGTGATATCGATGCTAGTATTTTAGAATATATGTCTAAAAAAACAGGTGAATCCCTAACGGAATTAACTGATGATTTAAATAAAAGAAGTGGTTTTTTAGGAGTTAGTGGTATTAGTAGTGATTCAAGAGATATTGAAGCAGCTGTATTACAAGGAAATAAAAGAGCTATTCTTGCTCAAGATATTTATTCACAAAAAATAGCAAATTATATTGCTATGTATAATAATTTACTTAATGGAGCAGATGTTATTGTCTTTACTGCTGGTTTAGGTGAAAATAGTCCTATGATGCGTGAAAAAGTAATGAATAAGATTGCTTCTTTAGGTGTTAAATTAGATGTTGATAAAAATGATTTCCGTGGAGAATTTAGAAAAATTAGTACTGATGATTCTAAAATTCCAGTATTTGTTATTCCAACAGATGAAGAATTAATGATAGCACTTGATACAATGAATTTTATATTAAATAAAAATTAGAAAGTGGTGAGTATAATTAAAGAATTATACAAAAGAATTGTTAAAATAATTAAAGATTATGATGAAATTGTATTAGTAAGGCATATTGGACCTGATCCCGATGCTATAGCTAGTCAAATAGCTTTAAGAGATTCAATTAAATTAACTTTTCCTAATAAAGAAGTTTATGCAGTTGGGGCCGGTGTTCACAAATTTAAGTATTTAGGTAATTTAGATAAAGTTGAACTTAGTAGTTTACAAAATGCTTTATTAATTGTTTTGGATGTGCCAAATTTTGCAAGATTGGATGGAGTAGAAGATTTAGAATATAAGGCTATTTTAAAAATAGATCATCATCCTGCCGAAGATATAATTGGTGATGTTGATTGGACGGATGATACAAAGTCAAGTACTTGTGAAATGATTGCTGAATTACTTATGAATTCTAAATTAGTGATGGATCAAAAAATTGCTGAAAATTTATATATAGGAATGGTTTTTGATAGTGATAGATTTTTATTACAAAATACAACTATAAATACTTTTAAAACTGTATATGATTTATTAAATATTAGTAAAATAAACTTTGTTCCATTATATGATAATTTGTATGAAAGAAGTTTAGTTGAAGAAAAATTTAGAGCATATATTATAAATAATTTAAAAGTTAGTGAAAACAAATTTGGGTTTATT
Organism: uncultured bacterium; assembly: GCA_949292245.1. Lineage (GTDB taxonomy): Bacteria > Bacillota_I > Bacilli_A > RF39 > UBA660 > Onthocola_B. The sequence goes on along the minus strand of CASEYV010000013.1, from coordinate 12,986 downwards.
TTTGTTGATGCTGATGTTTTGAAAAAATATGGAGTAGAACCAACTATTGTTTCTAATCAGGTTAATGATTTTTATTTTATAAAAGAACTTATTTGTTGGTTATTTGTAGTATATGATGAAAGAAATAATATTTATAAAGCAAATATTAGAAGTTGTGGGCCTGTAATTAATGAAGTTGCAAGTAAATATAATGGGGGAGGGCATAAATTTGCTTCTGGTTGCAGAACTACAGATTATAAAGTAATTGAAAAACTTGCTAAAGATTTAGATGAAGCATGTAAGAATTACATAACGGAAGAAAATAATTAGATGGAAATAGTAAAATTAATAAAGAAAAATAAAAATGTTTATCAAGTTAAATTTAGTGATAATACTTCACTAAATTTTTATGATGATACAATAATTAATTATAATTTGTTAGTAAATAAAAATATAGATGATTCACAACTGAAAGATATAATTAATTATAATAATAAAATAGATGCTTATTATAAAGCATTAAATTATATTAATGTAAAGTTAAGAACTAAAAATGAAATAAAAAAGAAATTAAAAGATTATGATAAAAATATAGTTGATGATGTTATAAAAATGTTAGAAAAGCAAAAATATTTAAATGATGAAATATATATTAAAAGTTTTATTAATGATCAAATTAATTTAACTTTTTATGGTCCAAAAAAGATATTATATGATTTAGAAAATAAAGGTTTTAAAAATTTAGATAAATATTTATATTTATTTGATGATGTAAATTGGCAAAAAAAAATTACTAAAATAATTGCAAAGAAAGAAAAAAGTAATCATAATTTGTCTACTAAGTTTTTAAAAATAAAAATTGAAAAAGATTTATTAAATTTAGGATATAGTAAGGATTTATATCAAGATATTTTAGATAATTATGAATTTTTAAATAATACTGATATTATAAATAAAGAAATTAATAAATTTAAAAAGAAATATATTGATAAATATAATGAAGAAGAATTAAATAACAAATTAAAATATTATTTATATCAAAAAGGATTTGATATAGGTAATATTGATGATTTACTAAATTAATAATTTTTGGTATAATTTAGTTGAAAAGGTAAAGGAGTAAATTATTGTGAAAAAGAAATATATATTTGTTGTTGCAATATTGGCATTGTTTTGTTTTATTCCTAATGTTTTAGCAAATGTTAGTGATAATCTATTAGTTGCAGCAAATGAGATTCAAGAATTTAATTTTTGTGAAAGATCTGAAGTTTTAAAAGTATTGCGAGTTTTAGGTTATGTTATATATGTTGCTAAATTAGTAATCCCTTTATTATTAATAATATTTGGTTCAATAGACTTTGGAAAAGCAGTACTTTCTAGTGATGATAAGGCAATTAAAGAAGCAGGTGGAACTTTGGTTAGAAGATTTATTGCTGCTGTAATTGTATTTTTACTTCCAACAATATTAAATTTATTATTAGATTTGGTATATAATATTGATTCAGTTAAAGATAATGAAAATTTTAAAAAATGTACCGAGTGTATATTTAATCCTAATGATTCAACTAGTTGTAAATAATAATTGTAAAAAAAATCCTTTAAAGGATTTTTTTATTCATTATCGATTTCTGCTTGTTGAATAGAAGCTTTAGCACTTTGAACATAATTTGAATATTGTTTAGCAAGTTCATCATCAACTATGTCCATACCATATTCTTTACAGTAATGTTGTAAAGCATTAAATGCTATGCTTGTATAATTTTCTTCGGTATATTCTTCACCTAAAATACTAACTATATCATCTTTTAAATCTTCTAATGACTTTTTATCATCTTGAGCAGTTTTTAAAATAACATGGTATCCAGCTTCAGTTGTAATAACTTTTGTTGAGTAACTACCAACTTTTAAATCTACAGCAGCACTAATAAGTTCATCATATTTATCATCAAATGATCCATAATTAATTTTACCAATAGTACCACCATCATCTTTGGTTGATTCATCTTCAGAATATTCTTTAGCAAGTTCTGCAAAAGTTTCTTCGATGTCATCACCGTTTTTCTTTGCTTCATTAAGTTTTGCAATTATTTCTTCAATTGTTTTTTTAGCTGCTTCTTCAGCTTCTTTTGTTTCATCATCAGTTGCATCATCATCAACGTCTGGTGTAATTAGAATATGACTAATTTCCATATCTCCGATAGCTGTGTTGTTATAATATTCTTCAATTTCTTCATCAGTTATTTGTAATTTTGCATATTCTTCAATTGCATGGCTTTGTAAAACTGATAAATACATTAAATCACGATAAGCATCGATTGATTGATAACCTTTTTGTCTTAAATAACTTAAGAACTCATCTTCTCCTCCGGCACTTTCGATATAAGAATCTACATATGAATCAGCTGTTTCTCTAGCTGTATCTTTATAGTCTGAAAATTCAGTTTCTAAAACATAGGTTTCAGCTAAAGTCATTAAAGTGTCTAATCCATAGGTTTCTTTTAATAAATCATAAAGTTCATTGACACTGATTTTATGATCATCATTAAAAGTAACAACCGCTTCATCACCATTTTCTAGTGTTGGTATTTTACCACAACCACTTACTGCAAGTAATATTGCACATAATCCAATAATCTTTTTTTTCATAATCTCTCCTTACCTAAATTATTATAGCAAGAAAACTAGTTAAATACAAGATAATACCTATAAAAAAGCACTCACATTTTTTATTGGTAGCCATACAATACTAATGAAAAGACAAATAAAAGGAGGATCGTTTATGAACAATTGCGGAAATGGCCTTGGAGCTGCTATAATTTTAGTATTATTTATTTTATTAATAATTATAGTAGGAGCATTTATTTAAATAGATTAAAAATATAAGGAGGTTAAAATGAGTTGTTGTAAAAAAGACTTTGACTCTTGTAATGGCAATGGTTTTACAGCTAGTTATGCTTTTATAGTTTTAATACTATTTATATTACTTGCCATAATCTGGGGTGGAGCATTTTATTAGAAAGAGGAAGCCCTCTTTTTTTTTGAAAATATATTGCCATAAAACTATATTTTTGTTATGCTTATATCACAAGGAGGATTATATGTTAGAGGTAAAAAATATTGTAAAAAAATATGGTAATAATTTAGCAGTTAATGATCTATCTTTTACAGTAGCTAATGGCGAAATTTTTGGCTTGTTAGGTGAAAATGGTGCAGGTAAAACTACTACTTTTAGAATTATTATGGGATTACTTGAACCAAATGCTGGAGAAGTATTCTTGGATGGTGAAAAAATTGATTATACAAATAGGGTTTGTTACTGAAGAAAGAAGTTTACTTACAAAACTTACAGTTAAAGAACAAATAGAATTTTATGGTACTTTAAAAGGATTAAATAAAGAACAAATAGATAAATTATTAGATGAATGGTTAGAAAAATTTGAAATAACTGGTTATAAAAATCGTAAGATTAAAGAATTATCTAAAGGTAATCAACAAAAGGTACAGTTTATTTCTGCTGTTATTCATAATCCTAAATTGCTTATTTTAGATGAACCATTTACTGGTTTAGATCCTATTAATGTTAAGTTATTAAAAGATGCAGTGATTGAACTTAAAAATAAGGGTTGTTCAATTATATTTTCATCACATCAAATGGAATATATCGAAGATTTTTGTGAAAAATTAATTATTCTAGTTAAAGGTAAACCAATTTTAAATGGAAATTTACAAGAAATAAAAGAATCTTATGCTAAGAAAAATATTTTAATTAAAGGTGATATCAATATAGAAGAAATTAAAAATATTGAAGGTGTATTAAGTGTTAGTAAAGAAAAAGGGGAATACGTTGTAAAAATTGCAGATATATCTGTTGCTAAAAAAGTATTTGCTAAAATAAAAGATAAAGATATTACTAAATATGATGTTGTAGAACCTAGTTTAAATGAAATATTTATTGAAAGCGTGGGTGGTATTCATGAATAAAAAGTTTTTGTATTTAACTAAATTAAGTTTAAATAAAAAAATAAAATCAAAATGGTTTTATGTTACTAATTTAATTTTAGCTATTGTAATTATTGTTTTAATTAATATATCTTCTATTATAGAATTTTTTGGTGGAGATTTTGATAAAAATACTAATATTATAGTAGTTGATAATACTAGTCAATCTTTTGAAATATTTTTTAATAATATGAGTACTTATAATGAAGATGAAAAAATTAGTATAACAAAAAGTACTGAAGATATAAAAACTTTAGAAGAAAATATTGAAGATAATGATTTATTAATTGTGTTTAATTATGATGATGTAGAATATTTAAAAGCAGAAGTAATTAGTGAAAATGCAATTGATTCTTTAACTTATCAAATTATTTTTCAAGCACTAAATTCTACAAAAACAACTGTAGGTATGATTGAAACTAATATTGATGCTAATATTTTAGCTAACTTATCAAAAAATATTACAGTTGATCGAGTTATTTTAAGTGAAAAAAATTCTACTGACGAAAATATGAATTTAGTTATGAGTAGTGTTTTCCCAACATTAATTTTACCATTTTTTATGTTAATAATATTTTTAGTTCAAATGGTTGGGGGAGAAATTTGTGAAGAAAAAACTACTAGAAGTATGGAAATAATTATTTCTAATGTTTCACCTAAAACCCATTTATTATCAAAGATACTTGCAAGTAATGTTTTTGTTATAATTCAAAGTATATTATTAATATTGTATGTTTTAATTGCTTTTGGTATAAGTAATAATATTGGTGCTGCATCAGAGTTACTAGATTTATCTTCAGTATGGGATGTTTTAAAAACTTCTGGTGTTGTAGATAAATTATATATAATTATTCCAATTACTTTGTTAATGATTATTATTTCTTTTGTAGCATATTCTTTAGTTGCGGGAATACTTGCTTCAATGACAGTTAATATTGAAGACTTTAATCAATTACAAACTCCAATTATGCTTATTTCTATGGCAGGTTATTACTTATCTATAATGGCTGCAATGTTTGATGGCTCTATATTTATTAGAATTATTTCTTATTTGCCATTTTTATCAGTATTTATAAGTCCAACTCTATTTATATTAGGTCAAATTACAATAGTGGATATGCTTATATCAGTTATTGTATTAATAGTTTTTGTTTATGTATTATTAAAATTAGGTTTAAAAGTTTATAAAGTAGGTATACTTAATTATTCTAGTGGCAATGTATGGAAAAAATTTGCTAATGCCTTTAAGAAAAATGAATAAAGCAGTTTTATAACTGTTTTTTTTGTTTACATGTTACGAGTAAAAATTTGAATAAAGTATTTTATAAGATAAATAAAAGTGTTATTATATAATAAAGAAGGGATTGATAAGATGGAAAATGAATTAGATAATAAGAAAAAGGGTAAAAAAGTATTAATTATTTTAATAACGATATTGTTATTGCTTGCTATTGGAGCTGGCGTTTATTATTTTGTTGTATATAAAAATAAAGATAATAATGAAGTAGGAAAAGAAGTAGAAAATGTGGAAACAAAATCGCAATATAGGCTAAGTAGTAATGGATTAGAACCATTTGATTTATATTTCTTACAACTTGAAAATCAACATGCTAATAAAGTATATAGCCCACTTTCAATTAAATATGCACTTGCAATGTTAAATGAAGGAACGAGTGGTGATACTAAAAAACAAATAACAAGTATTATAGGAGATTATAATACTAAAAAATATACAAATAGTAAAAATATGTCATTTGCAAATGCATTGTTTGTAAAAGATTCTTATAAAGATAATATTAAAGAAACATATGTAAATAATTTAAAGACTAAATATAATGCAGAAGTAATATATGATTCTTTTAGTAGTCCATATTATATAAATAATTGGATAAGTAATAATACATTTAATTTAATAAATAATGTATTTGATGATCTATCTGATATAGATTTTGCTTTAATTAATGCTTTAGCTATAGATATGGAATGGGATAATGTATTACAACCAATATATGGTGATTACGAAATAAATTATCAACATGAAAAATATAATTTTTATATACCATGTTTAAATGAAATTGATAGTGAAATTTCTAGATTAAATTACTTTGAATTAGATTTTAATAATAGTAGCAAAGTAAATTCAGTTAAAATTGGAGCTGTAATAAATAAATATGATATAGTTAATATTTTAGGTGAAGAAAATATTAGAAAAACTGTAAGTGAAGCATATGAAAAATGGAAAGCAGAAAATCCTAATGAATTAATTGATGATTTTGATTTATATTTAGATAATTATATCAATGTTATAGATAGACATTATGGAAATGTAAGTTCATCAACGGATTTTGAATTTTTTATTGATGAAGATATAAAAGTTTTTGCAAAAGATTTAAAAGAATATGATGGAACAACATTACAATATATTGGAATAATGCCAAAAGAAGAAAGTTTAGATAATTATATAAATGATTTAACTATTAATGATATTAATTATTTGATAAATAATTTAAAGACAATTGAATTTGACAATTTTAAAGAAGGAGTTATAACTGAGATATCAGGATATATTCCAATGTTTAAATTTGAATATGAATTAAAATTGATGCAAGATTTACAAAAATTAGGTATAACTAATGTTTTTGACGAAAATAAAGCTGATTTATCTAATTTAACTAGTAGTGATGCTTATATAACCGATGCTAAACATAAATCAAATATTGAATTTTCTAATGAAGGTATTAAGGCTTCTTCAGCAACTTTTATTGGCGGTGCTGGAAATATAGTAGGTGGTTTTGATTATATCTATGATGTTCCAGTAGAAAAGATAGATTTAACATTTGATAAGCCTTATATGTTTTTAATAAGAGATAAAGAAAGTAATGAAATATGGTTTATGGGAACAGTTTATGAACCATATGAATATATATCAATAACGGAAGAATAAAAAAGTTGTTACTTGTTTGTAACAACTTTCTTTAATTTGGTAGGGGAACAATATTTAATTCTGTTCCCATATTTTTAAGTATTTTACTATATTTTTCGTATATTCTTTTATAATCTTTTAAATATGTTTCATCAGTCATTATACTAAATGGTATTACTTGATGTCCAGAATGATTTGCTGTAGTAATTGGATTACCAGTATATTTTGTAAATATTAATTCACCACCTAAATTATCTATGGAAATATCAGTTTCTCCATCCGGAGTAATTGTTTTAGTTATATCCCATGTGGCCATAAATCCAACTAGTTTATTGTAATCATCTGTTCCATACTGATTAGAAATAAAATTTCCTAATGAATATATTACTAAAGTATCATCAATCCAAGTTATTGGTTGTAATACATGAGGATGTGTTCCTATTACAATATCTACTCCTAAATCAGCAAGATAATTAGCTATTTCTTTTTGACTATCATTGGGACTACTTGCGTATTCAACTCCCCAATGCATTGCAACTATTAAAACATCTACTTTATCACGAAGTGCTTCAATGTCTTTTTTTACTTGTTCTTCATCATATACATTTATTAAATAGTCTTTACCACTAGGTACAGGTAAACCATTTGTTGATGTGGTATATGAAAGCATTGAATAGGTTATATTATTTTTTTCTCCAATAATATAATTATTTCTGGATTCTAAACTATCAGCTATACCATTATAAACAATATCGTCTTTATCCTTAAAATAGTTATAAAAATTAAGTACGCCACTTTCTCCTTTATCTAAAGTATGATTAGTTGCAAGAGAAATCATATTAAATCCAGCTTTAATCATGGCATCACCAAACTCTGAAGGAGTACTAAATCTTGGATAACCACTAGGAGTTCCCCCTGCAAATGGTGTTTCTTGATTATAATAAGCGATATCATATTTAGATACTATATCTTTTATATATGTTAGTGCTCCATCAAAATTGTATATCCCACTGCCTCTATAACCTTCTTCATATGCATAATAAACGGCGTTATGAATTAAACCATCACCTGTTGCAAGCATACTTACTTTGTATACTTCATCTTCTTTAGGTTTTTCTTCTTCATTAACATTACTATTATTTAAGTTAACTTCTTTACTACTAAATAAATCTATTACTTTGTCTTTTCCAAGATATATTCCAAAACCAATACCTATTAAAAAAATTAAAGTTAATGATAAAAAAACACTTTTTTTTAATTTCCTTTTTTTCCTTCTAGTCATTTCATTCCTCTGTTAATAATTTATATACTTCTTCTTTACTTAATTTATGCTCTTTTTTAATATAATTTGGTATTAAATGTAAATGAAAATGTTTTATTACTTGGGCTTCTCCATAATTTATTACAAATGTAATTGCATCTTTACCAAGTTTGTCCATTAATTTTGTAGTATATTCACGTGCTTTATCAAATAATTTAATTAATGTATCATTATCTAACTCTAAAATATCATTATAATGTTTTTTAGGTATTATTAGAGTATGACCATCAGCATCTGGATAAGCATCTAATATAACTATTAAATCTTCATCTTCATACAATATAAAACTAGGTACTTCTTTTTTTATTATTTTACAAAATAAACAATCATCTTTCATAATATCACCAATTAAAGTATATCAAAATAATTAATAAAAGCCAATATAATTACAATATTTTAATAAAATCATTTAAACTATATTCTCGATATATATAATGTCTTTTTAATGTATAATAATTAATATTATTGGATTGTTCTTTTCCTATTAATGTACTTAATCCATAACTATAATATTTTTTTGCAATTTCAATAACTGTTGAATTAAATGAACCACTTGGATATGCAATAGTATTTACTTCTTTATTAAGTATTTTTTCTAATACTTCTTTACTTTCTTTTAATTCTTTTTCAATTGTTTCGGCATCTTTTTCTGCTAGTTTATAGTGGCTTATTGTATGTGAACCAATTTCTATTAGATTTGATGCATCAACTGTTTTAATCATTTCTTCATTCATATATAAGTTATTACCAATTGATCCAGTTATAACAAATATATTGGCTTTAAAATTATTTTTTTGTAATATCGGAAATGCATTATTATAAACATCTATATAAGCATCATCAAATGTTATTATTATTGGTTTGGAAAAAGCATATGCATAATCTATTTCACTTACAAATATTGGAGTATAGTCATTTTCTTTTAAATAATTCATTTGTTTAGCAAATTCACTAGGTTTTACAAATAATGTTGCTGCTCCCCAAGTGTTATCTAATACACCATGATAAAGTAAAATAGGTATTTTTTGATTGTTAGTATTACCTAATTTAGTTAAAATATTTAAGTTGTATTTTTCTTTTAATTCATTTAAGTAATTTAACATTGTATTATCTTTACATATGTAATAATTATCATTAAAATAATAATCTTTTTTATTATTTAAAAGATAATTAATATCTTCTAGTAAATCATTTAAATAATTTAAGTATTTTTTCCTTTTATTAATTTCATTGTTAATATTTTTTATAAATTCTTTATTATTAAAAATATTAATTATTTTTTCTTTATTACTATTATTTACTAGTAATGCCTCTAGATAAGTGTTATTAAAATTGTTTAAATAATTTATATTATAATTATTAATTTCTATATTTATTTTTTCTTTTAGTTCTTCTAAATTGTTTAAATCAAATTGCCAATTATTTATTGCTCTGTTTTTGTCTTCTTCAACTTTTACATTATTAAAAAATTCTTTTACTAGATTATCATTATCTATTTTTAAAGTTAATTGATATTTTATTGCTGGGGTTATATCTTTATTTTTATAATGAATAAAAATAATTGTTATAATAAGTCCTAAAGTAATAAAAGTAATAAGTAATTTTTTAAGCATTTTATCAACCCTTTATATTAAATATTATATCAGTGCTAGTGTACATTTGTCTAGATAATGCATATATTTAATTAGGAAGGTGATTTACATGTCTAGCTTTAAAGAAATAGTAACAAAAGCAGTTATTGGTAAAGCTAAAAAAACTAGTACGAATAGTTTTTCTTTAACTCCAGAAGAAACTCCTAATACTGTGTTAGGATGTTGGGTTATAAATAATAAGTTTAGTGGTTCTAAATCAAATGATGTTTGTGTAGTAAATGGTTCTTTTGATGTTAATGTTTGGTATTCTTATGATGCCGACAAGAAGACTGCAGTTACTACTCAAAACTTTAATTATACTGATACTTTAAAAGTTCCCCTAAAGGAAAATTATAATTTAAGTGATGCTAGTGAAATTATAGTAAGATGTTTAAAACAACCAACTGTTACTGATGTAAAAATTGATAATGGTAATGTATTACTTGATATTGAAAAAGAATTGGGAGTCGAAATAGTAGGGGATACTAAAGTTAGGGTAAGTGTTGAAGATGAATATGATGATTATGATGAAATAGTAGATGATGAAGATATTGAAGTTAATGATAATTATTTAGAAGATTCTTCTGAAAATTAAAAAAAGTGCGTTGGCACTTTTTATTTGTTTTCCTTTTCAATACTTATTAATTCTCCAGGAGTACAATTTAAATATTTGCAAAATTCTTCAATATATTTAAATGATATCGCTGTTGCGCTGTTGTTTTACCATTTATAATTCTATTTAAATTTCTACTAGTCATATTCATTTGATTACATAACCAATACTTGGTTTTATTTTCTTTTTTTAATAACTCAACTATGTTTATTTTTATCATACTCTGTCCTTTCAAATTAATTTTACAAGATATAATAAATGTAAATAAGATACTTGCATTACCCTCATTGTTGTTGTATAATCAAATTAAAGATAGTAGGTGTAATTATGAAAAATAAAAAAAGAAATTTAATAATATTTAGTACATTTATAATATTGGTAACAGGAGTATATTTATTAATACCAAAAACAAAAGAAGAAGAAAGTAATAAAACAAAACCAAATGTAAATACAAATGGGTTTTTAACATTAATGTTAGAACAAGATGATGGAACTTATAAAAAAACAACATCAAATACATGGCCGGGGGATGGTTATGCTTTTAATAATGAATTATCTGGTTGTGAAAGGGGTGGAGAATTAGTATATGATAGAGAAACAAATATAGTAAAATTAATAAGTAGTGGATCAGATAAATGTTATGTATATTTTGATAAATATAATGTAGCAAAGATAACTAATGTAACAAATACTAAAACAACCAATAGTGTAACTTTAACAGTAACAACTGAAGCTGGAGAAAATCCAGTAGATAAATATTACTTTAGTAGCGATGGAGGAAATAGTTATGAAGAAAGTAGTACTAACACATATACATTTAGTAATTTAAATTATGGAACAACTTATACATTTAAGGTATATGCCAAAGATACATTAGGATATGAAACAAATGAAGAAAGTATAGAAGTAATAACAGATAGTTATGTAAATCCAACAGTAAACAATGTAACAACAAGTAATATGCAGGAACAAGTAATATAACAACATATTATTATTCAAAAGATAATGGAAGTAGTTATGTAAGTAGTACAAGTAATAGTTATACATTTAGTGGATTAAGTTTAGGAACAACATATAATTTTAAAGTATATGTAAAAGATAGTGAAGGATATAGTTCAAATGAATATAGTAAGAGTGCAGCAACTACTTCCTATGTCAATCCAACTGTTAATAATATAACAGTAACAAATAAAACAACAAGTGCAATAAGTATAAGAGTAAGTGCCAGTGGAGGAACAAATAGTGTAGCAACATATTATTATTCAATAAATAATGGTGCATACTCAAGTAGTACAAGTAATACCAAAACATTTACAGGATTAAGTAAAGGAACAACATATACAATAAAAGTATATGTAACAGATACCAATGGAGTATCATCAAGCGTAAAAACAACAAGTGTCAAAACAGAAAGTTTAACATATATATGTACAACAGGGACAAATTTAGCAACATGTATAAAAAATCAATATGCTTCTCAAGGAAGAAATGGATTATATTATCACACAAGTAGTCTAGCAAACTCTGCAGCAGATAATTCATATAGATATGCAAGGGCAAACCCAAATAATTACGTATGCTTTGGTTCAACAGCAAGCACATGTTCAAGTGATAACTTATATAGAATAATCGGAGTATTTGGTTCAGAAGTAAAACTAATCAAATCAACAAGTTATGGAAATTACTATTGGAGTGGTTCAAGTTCAAATGAAAGTAATACATGGAGTAGTAGCACATTGAATACAGAAATACTAAATGGAACATACTTAAGTGGATTAGGTGCAACATGGAGCAATAAAATAGCAACACACACATGGTATGTAGGAGGATATTCAAACAGAAAGTAGTGGAACAACATATAGTGCAAAAATAGGATTAATGTATGTAAGTGATTATGGATATGCAGCAAGCAATAGTTATTGGACAACAAATATGAATGATTATAGTTCAGCAGCAAGTTCAAATTGGTTAGCAGGACTATCCGAATGGACAATTTCTCGCGACTCGGGTGTTCCCTTTTATGCCTTCAATACGGGTGTCAACAGCCAGCTTGTGGATTCTAACCGCTTTGCGGTCCGGCCGTCCTTTTATCTAAGATCTTCCACAACATATGTATCGGGCAGCGGCTCGTCCGCTGATCCGATTAGAATAAACTGATTAACGGACAGTTTTTTAAAAACATAGGTGAAACCAGGGAAAAAATGGGTTAAAAGTTCGTCCAATGATGAACTATTTAACCTCTTTTTGCATATTATAAATACACTTAATTAGAAAAAATAGCGTTAAAACAAAATTTATAACACGCAAAAAAAGGTTTTGAAGAAACAGTAATTGAGATTAATAAAAGTTATATGTCATATAAAATAAACCGCATAGGTATTCTAATATATTTAAAAGAATTAATGGCTAATTTAAATAAATTTAAACCAGTTTGAAATAATGACATAACTCTAACTTTCCCTTTATTTTTATATGTTTTATGAGTTTCAATTTTTGTGTTTTTATAACATTTAGTATTCT
>CASEYV010000012.1 GCA_949292245.1 uncultured bacterium | reverse complement strand
TTTTAATTGGGGTTATAGTAATTATAAGGGAAATTTTGAAATTGAAAATATTGATGTATTTTATTGGAATAACAAAAATTCTTCTATAGCTTCTACAAACACAGGTTATTCAAATGTTTGGTCTTATAGTGCTTTAAATCAAATAAACTTAAATACTAATTTTATTAATAATTTAAATGAATGGAGTAACTATATTAAAAATAATAATTGGGTGGTCGGTGGTTTTGATGCGTGGGAAGTATCTTCAAGTATGAGCGTAAAGGATATTTATGATATGGAAATAGTTTCACCTAATCAAGATGTTGAGTCATATTATAATGCAAAAATTGGTCTTATGTATATTTCTGATTTTTATTATGGGAAAAGTCCTATATATTGGAATAAATATTCTCAAAGTAATACAAACAGTTGGCTTTACATGGGGCTTTATGAATGGACTATAACTAGAGATTCTAGATTAACAACCTTATCTTATTATCTTAATAGTGGTTCGCTTCATACTGAAGGAACCGCGAGTGGTTATAATTTTGCTATAAGACCATCATTTTATTTAAAATATGAAGTGAAAATTACGGGAGGAGATGGTACAAAAAGTAATCCTTATAGAATATCGTTATAATTAGAAATTTAACTTTATTGTTATTTTTAATAAAAAACATAATTTAATAAAAAATTAACAAAATTGCTGAAAAAGGCAATTTTTTTGTTGCATTTCATAAATTTTAGTGGTATTATTGATTATGTATGACTGCGTTGATGTGCAAGGTTACTGATACACTAGGGTGAGTTGGTAAACAAAATGGTGAATTGGAGAACTTGTACGGAGTATGTCTATACTAGATATAGGCGAAAGGAGGACATATCAAATGTCAAGTACAAAAGTTAGAATCAATTTAAAAGCTTATGACCATCGTTTATTAGATGTAGCTGCTGGAAAAATTGTGGAAACTGTTAAGAGAACTGGTGGTGAAATTTCTGGTCCAGTACCATTACCAACAGAAATTGAAAAGGTAACAGTACTAAGAGCAGTACATAAGTATAAAGATGCTCGTGAACAATTTGAAAGAAGAACTCATAAGAGATTAATTGATATCAAAAATCCTAGTAAGGAAACTGTTGATGCATTAACTCATTTAGATTTACCTAGTGGTGTTGATGTAAATATTAAATTATAAGAAAGAAAGGAAAGTAAATTATGAAAGGAATCTTAGGACGCAAAGTTGGAATGACTCAAGTATTTACGAAAGATGGTAAGCTTATTCCTGTAACAGTAGTAGAAGTTGAACCAAATGTCGTAATGCAAGTTAAAACTAATGAAAAAGATGGTTATAATAGTATTCAACTTGGCGTATTTGAAAAAAGTGAAAAGAAAGCAAATAAGGCTGAGGCTGGAAGAGCTAAGCAAGCAAATACTACTCCTAAGCGCTTCTTAAAAGAAATAAGAGATGTAGAAGGTAGTTACAATGTTGGGGACAAAGTAGGAGTAAGTATATTTGAAGTTGGAGACATTGTAGATGTAACAGGAGTTACAAAAGGTAAAGGGTTCCAAGGGGTTATCAAAAGACATAACCAATCTCGTGGACCAATGACTCACGGATCACATTATCATAGAAGACCGGGATCACTTGGAACTATGTTACCAAAAAGAGTATTAAAGGGTAAAAAGTTAGCTGGACACATGGGTGTTGATACAGTTACTATTCAAAATCTAGAAATTATTGAAGTAAACGAATTAGAAAATTATATTTTAGTTAGTGGAAATGTTCCTGGTGCTAAAAATTCATTAGTATTAATCAAATCTGCAGTTAAAAATTCTCGTAAGAAAAATCCAAAAGATATTTTGTTATATGAAGAAGTTGTAGATGAAGCTGTTGAAGAAGCACCTGTTAGTGAAGAAGTAACAACTAATGAAACTGATGAGTTAGTAGATAATGAAACTACTTCTGAAGTAGTTGAAGAAAATAGTGAAGAAAAGTAAGAACTTTAGAAAGGATTAAATATGACAAAGATAAGTGTTAAGAATCTAAATGGAGAAAAAGTAAAAGATTTAACATTAAATGATAATGTTTGGAATATTGAAGTTAACAATGATTCTTTAAAGAAAATGATTCGTTTACAACTTGATGCAACTCGTCAAGGAACAAGAAAAACTAAAAATAGAAGTGAAGTATCTGGTGGTGGAAGAAAACCATGGAGGCAAAAAGGTACTGGACGTGCTCGTCAAGGTAGTATAAGAGCAACACAATGGCGTGGTGGTGGAATTCCTTTTGGAGTATCACCAAGAGATTATTCTTTTAAAATTAATAAAAAAGAAAGAGTTCTTGCTCTTAAAAGTGCTTTAACATTAAAAGCAAAGGAAAAAGCATTAACAGTTGTTGATAGTTTCAATGTAGATGCTATGAAGACTAAAGATGCTATTAAATTATTAAATAATTTAAAATTAGATAACAAAATTTTATTTGTTACGAGTGATGATGCTGAAAATTTATATTTAGCAATTCGTAATTTGCCAAATGTTTTAATGATTTATGCTGATGAAGTTAATTGTTATGACTTAGTAAATGCTGATTGTTTAGTAATAGATGAGGCAGCAGTTAAAAATATTGAGGAGGTGCTTAAATAATGAAGCATTATTCAGATATTATTATTGCACCAGTTATTACTGAAAAGTCTATGGCTAATAGACAAAATAACGTTTATACTTTTAAAGTAGTAAAGGATGCTACAAAAGAAGATATTAAAAAAGCAGTAGAAGAAGCTTTTAAAGTAAGTGTTAAAAGTGTAAATACATTAAACACAAAATCAAAAAGAAGAAGAGTTGGAAGATACTCAGGAAGAACTAAAACATACAAAAAAGCTATTGTTACATTAGCGGAAGGTTCTTCTATAGAAATGTAGTTTGGAGGGAAATGTATGGCTATTAAACATTATAAACCAACGACTAACGGTCGTAGAGGAATGAGTACTCTTACAAATGAAGAAATAACTACAAATACACCAACCAAATCATTACTAAGAAAATCTAGTAAAACTGGTGGAAGAAATAATCAAGGTAAAATGACAGTTCGCCATATTGGTGGGGGAGCTAAAAGAAAATACCGTGTTATTGATTATAAAAGAAATAAAATTGGAGTTACAGGAAGAGTAGCAAGTATTGAATATGATCCAAATAGAACAGCAAATATTGCATTAATAAATTATAAAGATGGTGAAAAAAGATATATAATTGCACCAAATGGATTAAAAGTTGGAGATATAATTGAAAACGGAGAAAATGCTGATATTAAAGTTGGTAATGCATTATCACTTATGAATATACCAGTAGGTACTGTTGTTCATTGTATTGAACTTAAACCTGGTAAGGGTGCTGAAATATGTCGTAGTGCAGGAGCAAGTGCTCAAATATTAGGACGTGAAGGAAAATATGTAATGCTTCGTTTACAATCTGGTGAAACAAGATTAGTACTTGGTAATTGTATAGCAACAATTGGTGTTGTTGGTAACGAAGATAGTAAATTAGTTAATTTAGGAAAAGCTGGAAGAAAACGTCATTTAGGAATTAGACCAACTAACCGTGGATCTGTAATGAATCCTAATGATCACCCACATGGTGGTGGTGAAGGTAGAGCTCCAGTTGGACGCAAGAGCCCTATGACACCTTGGGGTAAACCAGCACTTGGTGTTAAAACTCGTAAGAGTAAAAAGAAAAGTGAAAAGCTTATTGTAAGTAGGAAGAAAAAATAGGAGGATATAATGGCAAGAAGTTTAAAAAAAGGACCTTATGTTCAAGATTCATTAATGAAAAAGGTTCAAGAAATGAATAAAAGTAATAAAAAAACTGTTATTAAAACATGGTCAAGAAGATCTACTATTTTTCCTGACTTTGTAGGTCATACAATAGCAGTTCATAACGGAAAAGATTTTATACCAGTATATATTACTGAAGATATGGTAGGCCATAAACTTGGAGAATTTTCACAAACTCGCAAGTTTACTGGACATGCAGGAAATAAATAGGAGGTAACATGGAAGCTTATGCAATTCATAAAAACGCTTTAATTAAACCTAGACTTGCAAGAATGACTATGGATTTAATTAGAGGAAAAGATGTTGAAACTGCTCGTGGTATTTTAGAAAACACTAATACAAAAGCTAGTAGATTAATATTAAAGGTATTAAATTCTGCTGTTGCAAATGCAGTTAACAATTTTGGAGCTAATGAAAATGATTTAAGAATTAGTGAATGTTACATTAATCCAGGACCTATTTATAAAAGAATAAAATTTGCAAGTCGTGGTAATGTAGATCGTCACGATAAAAGAAGTAGTCACATTACGGTTTGTGTAACTGATGATGCGAAAGGAGTAAAATAGTATGGGACAAAAAGTTAATCCAATAGGATATCGTCTTGGTGTTAATAAAGATTGGCAATCAAAATGGTATGCTAAAAAAGATTATGCTAAGTATTTAAATAATGATATTAAGATTAGAGAATATTTAGAAAAGAATCTTAAAGATGCAGCTATTGCTGGAGTTATTATTGAACGCAAAAAGAATAGATGCGAAGTTACTATTTATACTGCTAAACCAGGAGTTATCATAGGCCGTGGTGGTGAAGATATTGAAAAATTAAGAAAGAAAATTACAAAAATTGTTGATGAAGAAATATTTATTAACATTGTGGAAGAAAAGAAACCAGATTTAAATGCTAAATTAGTTGCAAATAACATTGCTAGTCAAATAGCAGCAAGAGCTCCATTTAGAACTGCTCAAAAAAGAGCAATAAAGAATGTATTAAAAGCAGGAGCTAAAGGTTGTAAAACTAGTGTATCTGGAAGACTTGGTGGAGCAGAAATGGCACGTACTGAAGGTTATACTGAAGGGACTGTGCCTCTACATACTATTAGAGCAGATGTAGATTATGCTGTTTCTGAAGCAGATACAACTTATGGAAAAATCGGTGTTAAAGTTTGGATATATAAAGATGAAATTCTTCCTGCAAAAAAAACATTGAAGGGAGCTGATAAAGATGTTGATGCCAAAAAGAACTAAATATCGTAAAAGTCATAGAATAAGTTATGATGGCCATGCTAAAGGCAATACCGAACTTCATTTTGGAGATTATGGTTTAATGGCTTTAGAAGGCGGATGGGTATCAGCTCGTCAAATAGAAGCGGCTCGTATAGCAATGACACGTTTTATGAAACGTGGTGGAAAAGTATTTATAAATATTTTCCCACATATGCCTAGAACTAAAAAACCTTTAGAAACTCGTCAAGGTAAAGGGAAAGGTAACGTTGAAGAATGGGTTGCTGTTGTTAAAAACGGAAAAATTATGTTTGAAATAAGTGGTGTTTCTGAAGAAATAGCACGTGAAGCACTAAGACTTGCTTCTCATAAATTGTCTGTTAAAACGAAATTTGTTAAAAAAGAAGTAAAGGATGGTGATTCTCTTGAAAATTGAAGATTTAAGAAAATTATCAGATGAAGAATTAGCAAAGAAAATTAAAGAAACAAAAGAAGAATTATTTACAAAAAGAATGCAACAAGCAAGCGGTACTTTAGAAAAACCAGTAGAACTTAGAATGTTAAGAAGGGATGTTGCAAGAATGAAAACCATTCTTAAAGAAAGAGAAATTGGAGGTAATAAATAATGACTGAAGCAAAACATGAATTAGTTGGAAAAGTTGTTAGTAGTTCTAATAATAAAACTATAACTGTTTTAGTTGAAACTTCTAAAAAACATCCTTTATATAAAAAACAAGTTAAATATTCTAAAAAATATGCAGCTCATGATGAAGCAAATGAAGCAAAAGTAGGAGATACAGTAAAAATTAGAATGACTAGACCATTATCTAAAACTAAGAGATATGAATTAGTTGAAGTTCTAAGCAAAGCTGTTATCCTTTAGGAGGTATTATTATGGTAATGCAAGAAAGTAGACTAAAAGTTGCTGATAATAGTGGTGCTAGAGAATTACTTGTAATTAGAGTTATGGGTGGTTCTAAAGTAAAATATGCTAATATTGGTGACGTAGTAGTTGGAACTGTAAAAAAAGCTATTCCTAATAGTCCAATAAAAAAAGGAAAAGTAGTTAAAGCTGTAATTGTTAGAACAGTTGAGGGTGTAAGAAGAAATGATGGTTCTTATATTAAATTTGATGACAATGCATGTGTTTTAATTAAAGATGATAAATCTCCAGTTGGAACTCGTGTACTTGGTCCAGTTGCTAGAGAATTAAGAGAAAAAGATTATATGAAAATCGTTTCTTTAGCAAGCGAAGTGCTATAAGGAGGATTCATGAAGGTAAAAGTAGGAGATACAGTTTTAGTAATTGCTGGTGCTGATAAAGGCAAACAAGGTAAAGTAATTAGAACTTTAAAGAAGGATCAAAAAGTAGTTGTTGAAGGAATACATGTAGTTAAGAAACATAGTAAACCTAGAACTACAAATGATAAGGGTGGTATTTTTGAAATTGAAGCCCCTATTCATGTATCTAATGTTAAAGTAATTACTGAAGCTGAAGTAAAAGAAATTAAAAAGGCTGAAAAGGCTCAAGAAAAGAAAGAAAAGATAGAAGCTAAAGAAGAAAAAAAGGTTGCTAAAACAACAACTAAAAAAGTTTCTAAGAAAGCGAGTAAGTAGTTATGAGTAATTTTAAAGAAAAATATAATAAAGAAATTGTTCCTAATTTAATGAAAGAATTTGGTTTTACTACTGTAATGGCTGTTCCAAAACTTGAAAAAATTATAATAAATATTGGTGTTGGAGAAGGTAGTAAAGATGAAAAATTTATTACTGCTGCAGTTAATGATTTAACTAAAATCAGTGGACAAAAACCAGTAGTTACAAAAGCTCGTAAGTCAATCGCAGGATTTAAAATAAGAGAAGGTCAACCTGTTGGGGTAAAAGTAACTTTAAGAGGAGAAAATATGTATTATTTCTTTGAAAAGTTAGTTAAAATTGCACTACCTAGAGTTAGAGATTTCCGTGGTGTATCAGCTCATTCATTTGATGGCCATGGTAATTATACTTTAGGAATAAAAGAACAATTAATATTCCCAGAAGTTGATTATGATGATGTTGTTAAAGTTCGTGGTATGGATATTGTATTCGTAACAACAGCAAAGAGCAATGAAGAAGCTAAGAGTTTACTTAAAGGCTTTGGAATGCCTTTCAAGAATTAAGGAGGACTTATGGCAAAGAAAAGTATGATTGTAAAAAATAGTAGAACACCTAAATTTAAAACTCGTGCTTACACAAGATGTAATCGTTGTGGAAGACCTCATGGAGTTTTAAGAAAATATGGTATTTGTCGTATTTGCTTTAGAGAACTTGCAAATGAAGGAAAAATACCTGGTGTTAAAAAATCTAGTTGGTAAGGAGGAAAATTATGTTTGTACAAGATAAAATAGCAGATATGTTAACTCGAATTCGTAATGCTAATCAAATGAAATATAGCTCAGTTGAAGTTATAGGTACAAAAATGACTTTAGGTATTGCGGAAATATTAAAAAAAGAAGGTTACATTAATGATTATGTCTATGAAAAGAATAGTAATGGAGATAAGTTAACTTTAAATCTTAAATATGGACCTAAAAAAGAAAGAGTTATAACAGGACTTAAAAGAATTAGTAAATCTGGTTTAAGAGTTTATGCTAAAGTTGATGAACTTCCTCATGTATTAAATGGACTAGGTATTGCTATAATTTCTACTTCTGAAGGTTTAATGACTGATAAAGAAGCAAGAGAAAAGGGATTAGGAGGTGAAGTACTTGCCTATATTTGGTAAGGAATTATGAGTAGAATTGGTGAAAGAAAGCTAACTATCCCTCAAGGTGTTACTGTAACTATTAATGGTAATGTTATAAATGTTAAAGGACCTAAAGGTGAACTTGAATATGCTTTTAGTAATTTAATTAATGTAGAAGTTGTTGATAATGCAGTAATAACTAAACAAATTAAAGAAAACGCTAAATCAAATATGATGCAAGGAACTACAAATTCATTAATTAATAATATGATAATTGGTGTTTCTACTGGTTTTAGTAAAAGTCTTGAAGCAGTAGGAGTTGGATATCGTTTTGGAGTTAGTGGTAATAAAATTACTGTTAATGCTGGATATTCACATCCAATTGTAGTTGAAGCACCAAAAGATTTGAGTGTTACAAGTGAATCAAATACAGAAATAACTATTCATGGAATAGATAAACAAAAAGTATCTGAATTTGCGGCGAATATTCGTAAAATAAGAGAACCAGAACCTTATAAAGGTAAAGGAATTCGTTATAAAGATGAACACGTTCGTCGTAAAGAAGGAAAGAAAGCTGCATAGGGAAGGAGTATAGGATATGATTAAAAAAGAAGCTAATAATAAAGCAAGAGTCAGAAGACATGAAAGAGTACGTAAAACAATAAGTGGAACTAAAGAATGTCCAAGACTTAATGTATTTAGATCAAATAAAGGAATATACGCACAAGTTATTGATGATGTAACAGGTACTACCCTAGCTAGTTCTTCAAATTTAGAATTAAAAATTAAAAATGGAGGTAATATTGAAGCAGCTCAAAAGGTTGGAAAAGATATTGCTGAAAAATGTTTAAAATTAAAGATTAAAAAGGTAGTTTTTGACCGTGGTGGTTATCAATATCATGGTAGAGTTTCAGCACTTGCTGATGCAGCAAGAGAAGCAGGCTTAGAATTTTAAGGAGGGTAGCATGAGAAAAGAAAAAGTGGAACAAAAGAAAAACTTATTAGAAGAAAAAGTTATATCAATAACAAGAGTAACAAAAGTTACTCAAGGTGGAAGACATTTTCGTTTTTCTGCTACAGTTGCAGTTGGAAACCGTAAAGGTTTAGTTGGTATTGGTAGTGGTAAAGCTAATGAAGTACCAGAAGCAATTAAAAAAGCTATTCAAGCAGCTAATAAAAATGTTTGCCGTGTAGCATTAATTGATAATAGAACTATACCACATGAAATGATTTCAAAAGTTGGTCGTTCAGTTGTATTAGTTAAACCAGCTAAAGAAGGTCGTGGTATCATTGCTGGTGGTGCAGCAAGAGCAGTACTTGAACTTGCAGGTGTAAAAGATATTGTTGCTAAGTCATTAGGATCAAATACACAAGTTAATGTTGCTAAAGCAACTTTAAATGCATTAAAATCACAAAGAACACCAGAACATATTGCTGAACTTCGTGGTAAGAAAGTTGAGGAATTATAATATGAAATTAGAAAATTTACCAAAAAGTAAAGAAACCAAAGTAGCTAAAAGAGTTGGTAGAGGGCCAGGATCTGGAATGGGTAAAACATCTACTCGCGGAGAAAATGGTCAAAAATCTAGAAGTGGTGCATCAATAAAAGCATGGTTCCAAGGTGGACAAACTCCACTTCATAGAAGAATACCAATTAGAGGTTTCAATAATAAAAATTTTGAAACAAAATTTGCTATCATTAACTTAGCAGATTTAGAAAAATTCTTTAATGATGGAGATGTAGTTACTCCAGAAGTTCTTAAAGAAAGAAAAATTATTAAAAAACAACTTTGTGGAGTTAAAGTGCTTGCTAATGGAGAACTTACAAAAAAATTAACTGTTAAAGCACAAAGATTTTCAAGCAAAGCTGTTACTAAAATTGAAAATTCCGGTGGCAAAGCTGAGGTGATTTAGATGTTTCGTGGGTTTTCCCAACTTTTTAGTAAATCTAATAAAGATTTAAGAAAAAGAATATATTTTACCCTTTTTTGTCTAGGAATATTCTGTTTAGGTAGTGCTATAACAATTCCGTGGGCATCAAGAGTTTATGATGAATTAGGATTTTTAGAAATATTCAATATAATGAGTGGTGGAGGACTTAGAAATTTTGCAATTTTTGGTCTTGGCGTTTCACCATACATTACCGCATCAATTATTACTCAATTGTTGCAAATGGATATTGTACCTTATTTTTCAGAACTAAAAGAACAAGGGTATGTAGGTAGACAAAAAATTAATAAAATAACAAGGTATTTAGGTATTATAATTGGGTTTGTCCAAGCATATGTCTTATGTGTATTTTATATGAATGGTAGTGATACATTTACAATGTTAAAGACATCACTAGTTATGACAGCAGGTACGGCATTTTGCTTATGGATGGGTGATCAAATTACTAATAAAGGTTTAGGAAATGGTCAATCAATGCTAATTATGGCTGGTATTATTCTTAGTATGCCAAGTGTATTTACTGGAGCATATGAAGGATTTATAGTTGCAGATACTTATAGTACTGGATTAGGAATATTCTTCTTTATATTATTTATAATATCATATTTACTAATAATAGTTGGTATTATATGGATACAACTTGCTGAAAGAAGAATACCTATTCAATACGCAAATCGTAGTAATAGTGCATATGGTGCACAACAAAGTTTTTTACCAATTAAAATTAATTCTGCAGGTGTTATACCAGTAATATTTGCTCAAATACTTATTACTATACCAGCAACAATTGTTAATATTATTGGAAATGAAAAGGCAATTAATTTTATTAATACTTATATTAACTATACGACATTTACTGGTTTTATACTTTATATAATATTAATAATGTTCTTTGGATATTTCTATACATTTATGCAAATGAATCCTGATGAAATGAGTAAAAACTTAAATAAAAATGGTGGATACATACCAGGAATTAGACCTGGTGAAGATACATCAGCATATATAAGTGATTCATTAGGAAAATTAACATTTATGGGAAGTTTATTTTTAGTAGTATTATCTGCTATACCAATAATATTTTCAATGATATTCGATTTACCTTCGACAGTATCTATCGGAGGAACTGGAATACTTATCGTTGTAGGTGTAGCAATTGAAACTTATAAACAAATCGAAAGTAGTTTAGTAAGCCGTTCCTATGCGGCGAAAAGAAAGAGGTTAAGATGAAGAATATAATATTTATTGCTCCCCCAGCTGCGGGAAAAGGTACACAAAGTAATATGTTAAAAGAAAAATTTGATTATGCTCATATTTCAACTGGAGATATGTTACGTGAAGCCATTAATTCTGGTAGTAAATTAGGTATGGATGTAAAAAATATTATAGATAAAGGAGAACTTGTAAGTGATGATATTATAATAAAATTAGTTGAAGAAAAACTTGCAAGTTTAAATGGAAAACCATTTATTTTAGATGGTTTTCCTAGGACTCTTAATCAAGCAAAATCTTTAGATAATATAATTGATGATAATTACGTAGCTATTTATTTGGATCTATCTGAAGAAGAAGCAGTTAAAAGAATAACTGGAAGACTTACTTGTAGTTGTGGTAAATCTTATAATGTTAACATTGATAGTTTAAAGCCAAAAGCTGAAGGCATTTGTGATGATTGCGGTAATGCTTTAATTAAACGTGATGATGATAACGTTGATGCTTTTAAAGTAAGATTTAAAACATTTTTAGATAATACAAATGGTTTACTTGATTATTATGAAGAAAAAAATAAATTAGTTAAAATTAATGTTAATAGAGATGTATTAGAAATATTTAATGATATATCTGGAGTAATTAATGATTAGTATTAAAAGTAATAGAGAAATAGAGTTGATGAGAGAAGCAGGAAAAAAGAATATACTTGCTTTTAAAGAAATTGAAAAACATTTGAAATCTGGAATAACTACTGATAAAATAAATACGGTGGTTGAAGATTTCCTTATTAAAAACAATTGTAAATCATCAACTTTAGGTTTTGAAGGCTATCCAAAAAGTGTTTGTATATCAATTAATGATGAAGTTGTTCATGGTATTCCTGGGAAAAGAATTATTAAAAACGGAGATATTGTATCTATTGATTTAGTTTTATCCTATAAGGGATATAATGCTGATGCTACTAGAACTTACATAATTGGTGAAGTAAGTGAAGAAGTAAAAGCTTTAGTGGAAAATACTAAAAAAGCCTTTTATGCCGGAGTAGAAATGGTTAAAGAAGGGGCAAGAATTAGAGATATTTCTAAAGCTATTGAAACTTATGCTCATAGTCATGGTCTTTCAGTAGTTGAAGAACTTGTTGGACATGGTATTGGAACTAATATGCATGAAGAACCAGATGTACCAAATTTTGATACACATAATATGACTATTTTAAAAGCAGGAATGACAATTGCTATTGAACCAATGCTTAATTTAGGAAATAAAAGTGTGTATGTAGATGATGATGATTGGACAGTAAAAACATGTGATGGATTGCCATCAGCTCATTATGAAAATACAGTTTTAGTTACAAAAGATGGATATGAAATATTAACAGGAGATTAAAAAATGGGAAAAAAAGAAAAAATTGAAGTAGAAGGTAAAGTTATAGAAGTTTTAAAAGGTATGGATTATCTTGTTGAACTTCAAAATGGACATACTGTAAAAGCCTACGTCTCTGGTAAAATGCGTATGAATATGATTCGTATTTTACCAGGTGATAAAGTTACAGTAGAACTTTCACCATATGATTTAGAACGTGGGATTATAAAATGGAATAACAGATAAGGAGTGAAATTATGAAAGTTAGACCAAGTGTAAAAAAAATATGTAAAAAATGTAAAATAGTAAGAAGAAAAGGAAAAGTTAGGGTTATATGTGAAAATCCTAAACATAAACAAGTACAAGGTTAAGGAGGATATATGGCAAGAATTAAAAATATTGAATTACCAGGTGATAAACATACTTGTATAGGTTTAACAGCTATTTATGGTATTGGTAGAAGTTTAGCAAAAACTATTTGTAAAGATGCTTCAGTTGATGCTTCTAAAAAAATTAAAGATTTAACTGAAGATGAAGTTGCTAGACTAAGAAAAGAAGTAGATAAATATGTTGTTGAAGGTGATCTTCGTCGTGATGTACAAATGAGCATCAAAAATAAAATGGAAATAAATTGTTATCAAGGAATTAGACACAAAAAAGGTTTACCTGTAAGAGGACAAAGAACTAGTAGAAATGCTAAGACTCGTAAGGGTAAAGGAAAAGTAGTAGCTAATAAGAAGAAAGTAGGTAAGTAATATGGCATATAATAGAAGAAAAAGAAAAATAAAGAAAAATATTCCAGAAGCTGAAGCACATATTCATTCAACATATAATAATACAATAGTTACTATTTGTGATAAAGATGGTAATGCAATAAGTTGGTCATCTGCAGGTAGAATAGGTTATAAGGGTAGCAAAAAGAAAACTCCTTTTGCAGCAGGTTTAACTAGTGAAGCCGCAGCAGCTGCAGCAGTTGAAGCTGGAGTTAAAAAAGTAGATGTTTATGTTAAAGGTCTTGGACCAGGTAGAGAAAATGCAATTAGATCTCTTCAAACTGCAGGATTAGAAATAACAAGTATTGTTGATGAAACGCCGATTCCTCATAATGGATGTCGTCCACCAAAAAGACCAAGAAATTAATTAAAGAAAGGATTGTGGGTTATGATTAAATTTGAAAAACCAGACTATAAAATTACAGAAATGCAAGAAAGTAATCACTATACAAAATTTGAATTAGAACCTTTAGAAAGAGGTTTTGGTACTACAATAGGTAATGCTTTAAGAAGAGTTTTATTATCAAGTTTACCAGGAAGTGCAGTTACAACTGTTAAAATTGATGGAGTAATGCATGAATTTCAAAAAATTGAAGGAGTAGTCGAAGATGTTACAGGTATTGTTCTTGCATTAAAAAAATTGGTAGTTAAAAATTATTCAGAAGAAGAACAAACTTTAAGATTAGTTAAGTCTACTGAAGGCGTTGTTACAGCAGCAGATTTTGAAAAAAATGCTGATATTGAAATAATGAATCCAGATTTAGTTATATGTAATTTGGTAAGTGGTGGAAAAATTAGTATGGAAATTACCATTAATAATGGTAGAGGTTATGTTCCAGCTGCAGAAAATAAAGCAAAACTTACTGAAAATAAAATAGGAATTATTGCTATAGATTCTTCTTATTCACCAATTGAACTTGTTAAATATGAAGTATTAAATACAAGAGTTGGTCAAGATGAATCTTATGATAAATTAGTTATGGAAGTATCAACTAATGGAAGTATGACTCCTGAAGAAGCAATGGCTTTAGGGGCTAAAATATTAATTGAACACTTTAATATTGTTGCTGATTTGAATTCAATAAGTAATATTACTGGAATTATGCAAGAAAAGAAAATAGATAATATTACTAAGACATTAGAAACTCCAATTGAAGAAGTAGAATTTTCAGTAAGAGCTTATAATTGTTTGAAAAGAGCAGGTGTTCATACTGTTCAAGATTTAGTAAATAAGAAAGAATCAGAAGTTACTAAGATCAGAAATTTAGGTAAGAAATCATTAAAAGAAGTTCTTGATAAAGTTGCTGAATTAGGACTTTCATTTAAGGAGTAATAATATGAAATATAGAAAATTAAATAGAGAAACTAGAATTAGAAGAAGTATTCTTGCTAGTTTAACAAAAGATTGTATTAATTATGGTTATGTAGTTACTACTGAAGCAAGAGCTAAAGAAGTTAGAAAATTTGTTGATAAAATGATTACTTATGGTAAAGATGGCTCTTTAGTAGCAAGAAGAAATGCTTTAGCATTCTTACATAATGATAAAGATGTTGTTAAAAAAGTTTTTGATGAACTTGCTAAAGAATATGAAAATCGTGATGGTGGTTATACAAGAATAATTAAACTTAATGAACGCCGTGGTGATGATGCTTTAGAAGTAAGATTGGAATTAGTAAAATAGGTTAACATTTGTTAATCTTTTTTTTGCCATATATTGTAAACTAATAAATTACATATAATTAATTTAATAGTTAATAATAAATATGGAGGTATTATAATGAAAAATGCGAAGTGTGATAGTTGTAAAGATGCATTATTTGGAGTTGCGTATATAGATCCAGATAGTGGTATATTATGTAGTAAAATAGATACTAACATGAAATTACCTAAGGGTAAAAAAGTATTAGCTCCAAAGATATGTACCAAGTGTGGAAATACGGAGTGGAAAACAATAGATAATTAAGTGGTGTTTTAAAGAATGATAAAATAAATATCATTCTTTTTTATTTTTAATAAATTTTATTATTTAAAAAATTTTATTAAAAACAATTTAATTATAATTAAATATATGTTAAAATATTAATACAAAGAGGTGCTTGTTATGACTAAAATTATTTCACTTGTTAATCAAAAAGGTGGAGTTGGTAAAACAACAACTAGTATAAATTTATCTGCTGCATTAGGAAAATTAGGTAAAAAAGTATTATTAATTGATATGGATCCTCAAAGTAATGCAACAACTGGATTAGGTTTAAATTCTAATGATTTTTCCTATGATATTTATGATTTAATCACTGGAAAATGTGAAGTAAAAAACGCAGTAAAAAAGACTAAATTTCAAAACTTAAGTATTATTCCTGCAACTATTAATCTTGCGGGGATTGATGTTGAATTTGTAAAAAAAATGTTAGAAGATAAAAGTTTTCAACAAAATTCTCAATTAAAAATGAAATTAGATGAAATAAAAGATAATTATGATTATATAATTATTGATTGTCAACCATCTTTAGGTGTAGGAACTATGAATGCATTAGTTGCTAGTGATAGTGTTATAATACCGGTGCAATGTGAATTTTTTGCTCTTGAAGGCATGACTCTTTTACTTAATTCTATTATAATGGTTCAAAATGGGATGAATCCAGATTTAAGAATTGAAGGAGTATTACTTACAATGCTTGACGGTAGAACAAATATTGGACTAGAAGTAATCGAAGAAATTAGAAAATATTTTAAAGATAAAGTATTTAATACAATCATACCTAGATTAGTAAGATTAGTTGAAGCTCCAAGTCATGGGAAACCTATTAATGAATATGATCCTATGAGTAGAGCAACGGAAGCTTATGCAAATTTAGCAAAGGAAGTGATTAGTAGAGATGGAGTCTAAGAAAAAAGCTTTAGGAAAGGGATTAGAACAACTATTTTCTAATTCTGTAATTGATTTTGATAATTTTGAAAAAGATATAGTTGAAGAAAATGAAAATAATGTTGTTGAAATTAATATTGATGATATTAGAAGTAATCCTTATCAGCCTAGAAAAACTTTTGATACAGAATCTTTAAATGAACTTGCCAAATCAATATCTGAATATGGTATAGTTCAACCAATTATAGTTAAAAAAAGTATTAAAGGATATGAGTTAGTAGCTGGAGAAAGAAGAACTAAAGCTGCTAAAATTGCAGGTTTGAAGAAAATTCCAGCAATTATTAAAGAGTTTAATGATCAAGAAATGATGGAAATTGCTTTGATTGAAAATATTCAAAGAGAAGATTTAAATCCTATTGATGAAGCAACATCTATTAATAATATTATTAAATTAAGAGGTTATACTCAAGAAGAATTTGCTACTAAATTTGGTAAAAGTAGAACTTATGTAACTAATATTTTGGGTTTATTAAAACTTCCTGATGAAGTAAAGAAAATGCTTGAAAAAAAGAGTATTAGTGCCTCACATGCTAGAGTTTTAAGTAAATTAGAAGATGATGATAAAATTATTAGTTTAGCAAAAAAGGTTATCACAGATAATTTAAGTGTACATGAACTAGAAAAAATTAGTCAAGAAAATAAGATAGTTACTAGTAATAAAGTAAGTAATAAAAAGAATAATTTAGATACTAAATATAGAATATATGAAAATATATTAATGGATAAATTAAATAATAAAGTAAGAATTAATAAAAATAAAATAGAAATTTATTTTAATGATATTAGTGATTTAGAAGAATTATTTGAAAAAATGAATATAAAGTTTGAGGATGAATAATGAATATTATTGAATTTAATTTAAATGATGAAGTTATTATGAAAAAGCCTCATGCGTGTAAAACTAATTTATGGACTATTACAAGAAATGGTGCTGATATTAAAATTAGATGTAATAATTGTGGTAGAGAAATATTGATGGATAGATTAGAATTTATGCGTAAACTTAAAAAGGTGATCAAAAATGAAAAAACATCGGAGTAAAGAAAGAATTGGTTTGCATCCAGTCATGGTTTTATTATTGTTATGTTTTATAACAATAATAGCAAGTGGAATATTAAGTTTTTTTAATGTTCAAGCTACTTATAATAGAGTTTCAACTTTAACTGGAGAATATGTAGTTACTACTGAAGCAGTTACTTCTTTATTTAATTTAAGTGGATTAAAATATATTTTTACAACAACAGTTTCAAACTTTTCAAACTTTGTTGTTTTATCTCATTTAATAATTATTTTATTAGGTATTGGGGTAATGGTTAAAAGTGGTTTTTTAAAAACTGTTATCACGATGCTTACTAAAAAGGCTAAAAAAACAAGTGTTACCTATGTATGGGTGCTTATTTGTATTTTAGCAAGTATAATGGGAGATTTAGCATATATCATATTTATACCTCTAGGAGCTTTATTATTTTTATATGGTAAAAGAAATCCTTTTTTAGGAATAGTAACTACATTTGCTAGTTTAACTTGTGGGAGTGCTTTAAGTATATTTTTAACTAGTATAGATTCTAGTTTACTTAATTATACTTTAATAAATGCATACATATTTGATAGTAATTATACAATATCTTCTTTTGGTTATATACTTATAATGATAGTAAGTATAGTATTATTAAGTTTAATAATATCTAATATAACTGAAAATTATATGGCAAAGAAAATGCCAAAATATGAATTTGATGAAGATGAAGTTGAAGATGAGTTAGTTATAACTAAGAAAAAAATGCGGGGATTATTATATTCTCTTAGTGCTGGTGCAGTATATTTATTAATATTTATATATAATATTATTCCAGGGCTACCTTTTTCTGGTAAATTACTAGATTATTCACAACAACTATATATTGATAAATTATTTAGTTACGATTCATTTTTTAGTAATGGTTTTGTATTTATAGTTGCAGTACTTTTTGTTATATTAGGACTATTTTATGGAATTGGAGCAAAAACTATAAAAAATAATAAAGAATTTATTGATTCTTTAGGTTATTCTCTTAATGGTATAGGTAAAGTATTAGTAATGATATTTGCTGCAGCAACATTTATTAATATATTTAAAGAATCAAATATAGGGAATGTTTTAGCAGCGGCATTAGCTAATTTGATAAACAACTCTAATTTTAGTGGATTTCCAATTAGTATACTATTATTTTTAGTATCTATTGTTACTACATTATTTTTACCTAGTCCTATTAATGGTTGGGCAGTATTATCTTCAGTTGTTCCAACATTAATGCAAGCGGGTGTTTCTCCAGAATTTTCTCAATTAATTTATAGATTTGGAAATGCTGTAGCTATTGGATTAACTCCTATATTTGCTTATTTTATTGTTTATATGGCTTTCTTAGGTAACTATAATCAAAGTGATAAACCAATTACTTTAAAGGATGCTATAAGTTATCAACTACCATATGCATTATTAACTGGGGCATTATTTTTAGCAATACTAATGGTTTGGTATATTGTAGGTATGCCACTTGGCGTTGGTACAAGTGTAGCACCATAAGGGGGGATAAAATGAGTTTAAAAGCAGGAATTGTTGGTTTACCTAATGTTGGTAAATCAACATTATTTAATGCCATAACAAAACAAAATATTTTGGCAGCAAATTATCCATTTGCAACGATAGAACCTAATGTAGGTATAGTTATTGTACCCGATAAAAGAGTAGATTTTTTAACTGAATTATATAATCCAAAAAGAAGTATTCCCACAACTTTTGAATTTACTGATATTGCAGGACTTGTTAAAGGAGCTTCAACTGGTGAAGGGTTAGGTAATAAATTTTTATCTCATATTAGAGAAGTCGATGCTATTATTGAAGTTGTTAGATGTTTTGTTGATCCTAATATTACTCATGTTACCGGAATTATTAATCCAGTAGATGACATTGATATTATTAATATCGAATTAGTTTTGGCAGATTTAGAAGTTGTTAATAATAGATTAGGTAAGATTGAAAAAAAAGCAGAAGCAACAAAAGATAAATTATTAATTAGTGAAGTTGAATTATTAAATAAATGTAAAAATAATTTAGAGGCAAATATTCCTCTTAGAAGGATTAGTTTTACGGAAGATGAAAAAAAGATGTTAAAGAATTTTAGTTTTTTAACATATAAACCAATAATTTATGTTGCTAATGTAGCAGAAGATGACATTGCTGTTGGTGATAATGAATATTCATTAATGGTTAAAAATTATGCTGAGGCCGAAGGATCTGGAGTTATAGTTATGTGTACCAAATTAGAAGCGGAATTAGCTAATTTAGAAGACTCAGAAAAGCAAGAGTTTTTAGAATCTTTAGGAATAAATAATAGTGGATTAGATAAATTAATTTTTGCTAGTTATAATTTATTAGGTTTAAGAACTTTTTTTACTGTGGGAACTGATGAAGTGAGGGCTTGGACATTTAAAAAGGGAATGAAAGCTCCAGATTGTGCTGGTATTATTCATAGTGATATGTTGCGTGGTTTTATACGTGCGGAAGTTATGAGTTATGATGATTTACTAGAATATAAAACTGAACTTAAAGTAAAAGAAGCAGGAAAACTGAGAATTGAAGGCAAAGATTATGAAATGCAAGATGGAGATATTTGTTATTTTAGATTTAATGTATAATTAGTAACTGGCTATAACGGCCAGTTTTTATAAATATTAATTGATTTACATATATTAATAAAGATGGTATAATTTTATTTAGGAGGATTAATGAAAGATAATTTATTAAGTAAAACATTTTTATGGATGTGTTTTGGTTTATTGGTTACATTTGCAACAGCATTTTTGACAGCAACAAATGAAGTTATGTTGGAAAATATTTTTTTGAATGATACAACCTATATTATATTAATAGTTGTTGAATTGTTATTAGTTATTGTATTGTCTGCAAGAGTAATGAAAATGAATCCAGCAACAGCAAAAGCTTGTTTTTTGTTATATTCTTTTGTTAGTGGGTTAACATTTTCAGCAATATTTATAGCTTTTAATATAACAAGTATTATTTATGTGTTTTTGGGTGCTGCGGGATTTTTTGCATTATTGTCATTTATTGGTTATACAACAAAAATTGATTTATCAAAAATGGGTATATATCTATTCTTTGGTTTATTAATGGTGATAATAATAGGATTAGTAAATATATTTATAAATAGTTCTGGATTAGAGTTTATTTTATCAATTATAATTATATTAATATTTATTGGCTATACTATTTATGATGTTCAAAAAATAAAATATTTAGAAAATAGTGGTTTACCTAAAGATAATTTAGCTATTTATGGTGCTTTAGAACTATATTTGGATTTCATTAATTTATTTATCCGTTTATTACAAATATTTGGAAGGAGAAATGATTAATGGATACTAGTTTTAAAAGAATTTTAGCTTATGTTATAGATATTTTAATTGTTTCTTTAGTAATGACACCAATTATTAGTTTAAAAGCAATTAATCCTTATGTAGATGACTATAATAAATATTATGAGCAATATACTGAATTAGTTGAAAAAGGTAATAATAATGAAGTAGATGTTAATAGTGATGAATATAAGAATCAAATAATTGAACTTAATTATAAATTAGGTCAATATAAACAGGTAAATAGTAGTTTATCAGTTGCAAGTATAATTGTTTATTTTGTTATTATACAATACTTTTTAAAGGGTCAAACAATTGGTAAAAAAATATTAAAACTTAGAGTAGTAAGTAATAAAGATAAAGAATTAAATATTGGTCATTATTTTATTAGATCAGTAATTTTAAATAATATTATATTTAGTTTATTATTAATATTTGGAGTATATATTTTTAATGCTGAAGGATATTATGTATTGTCATTAATAGTTAGTTATTTACAATTATTAGTTATGTCAATAATTTTATTAATGGTAGTTCTTAGAAAAGATAATCGTGGATTACATGATTTTGTTGCTGGAACAAAAGTAATAAGCACTAATGTTTTAGATGAAGAAATAAGTAAAGAAGAAATAAAAACTATTGAAGTAAAAGAAAATTCTAAAAAAACTACTTCAAAATCAAAAAAAGAAGATACAAATAAAACAGTTAATAAAAGTAACACGAGAAAGACTACTAAAAAAATGACAAGCACAAAAAATGGCAAAAAACTTTAATGAAAAGATTTATTAAAGTTTTTTATATTGACAAATATATTAGAATATTTTATTATTTAATTGTAATGCTAAGAAGGGATTGATTTATGAAACAAAGTGGCAAAATATCAACTATAGAGTTGTGGCGTTTTATTTTAACTATTGGTATTGCTTTAGGTCATTTAAATTCTTTTATTTGGAGTAATACTAATGAAACTTTAATTTTTACTGGTGGTAGAGTTTTATCATTTTTCTTGTTTTTGTCCGGCTATTTCTTAATGGCTCATTATCAAAAACATAAGAAAACTGATTCTACAACTCCTGCTAAATCTGCATGGAAATATACTGGAGAAAGATTTAAAGCATTATATCCAACTATTTTCATGGGTGTATTATTTGCATTTATTGTTAGAAATGCCATTAGTGGAACAAAAATAACTGAAATTTTTGGTGTATTTATGGATTCCATTTGGGAGTTTTTAGGTATATCTCAAATTGGAGCAGTTGGTTTATTAGAATTAAAAAGTGTAGTTGTTGAACCTGTTGCAGGAGTATCACAATTATGGAATGGACCTTTATGGTATATTTCAGCATTAATTATAGCTGGTTTATTCTTATATTATATAGTTTCAAAAAGTGAAGATTTCTTTACAGGATTATTTGCTCCATTATTTATAGTTCTTACATATGCAAGTGTTGGTCTTACAGAAATTGGTTGGACTAAGACTAGTTTAAATGCAATCGGTTTTCCAAACAATTTAGCACGTGTTATGGCTGGAATGTGTATTGGAATGCTTATATATTATGCAGTTGAATACTTACGAAAGAAAAAATTTAGTGAAGCAATGACATTAACTTTTAGTGTATTACATATTGGTATAGCAATGTTCTTATTATATACTTTATATGCAGGAATTTCTTGGAGTGAATTTACTAATGGTATAATAATATTGTTATTTACAATTATTTTATTAACTAATAAAGATTATATATCAGTATTATATAATAAGAGTAGTGTTTGTAATTTCTTAGGTAGAATGTCATTATATTATTATGCATCACATATCGCTATTGTATTTTTAGTAGCACATATTTTCCCAGAAATGAGTTATCATGCAAGTATAGTATTTAATATATTAATTACTTTATGTTGTGCATATATCATGATGTGTATTGATGATTATGTGGTTACACCAATATTTAGAAAAAATAAATTAGTAACTAAAAAAGCATAAAGATTATATTAAGAGTAAAATTTACTCTTTTTTTTGGAAAAATAGATGTTAATGATATTATAAAAATTATATATTTAATTATAAATTTGTGATAAAATGATATTAAAAGGAGGATGTGTAGGATGATTGATGCTTATAAAAGATTTTGGAATAATTATACAAACTTTAGTGGCAGATCAACAAGAAGTGATTATTGGTATGTACTTTTAATTAACATAATAATAGGGGCGGTTTTAGGTTTCCTTGGTGGTTTACTTAACATTTCATCTATAACTTTAGTACTTGTTAGTATATATTCATTAGTTGCATTAGTACCAAGTATTGCCCTTTTTGTAAGAAGATTGCATGACATTAATAAATCAGGCTTTTGGGCGTTTATAACTTTTGTTCCATTAGTTGGTGAAATAATTTTGTTAGTATTTTTATTAACACCTAGTGTTGATGTAAATAATAAATATGGCGAAAGAGCAATGTAAATGAAAAATTAGAAAAAACACATTATTGTGTTTTTTTATGTAAATTAAATTAACAAAAAATATTGCTAAATGCATATAATTTTGTTATAATAACTAGCGAGTAAAGAAATTACTCCTTGCTTCTATATGAAGCCGAAGTAGACCATAAGGAGGTGGAATGAATGACTAAGTATGAAATTATGTTTATAGTTAAATCAACAATGGAAGAAGATAAAATTAAAAAGACTAGTGAAGATTTACAAAAACTTATAAACAAGAACCCATCAAAAGTTATTGAATTCAAAGAAATGGGTAGAAAAAAATTAGCTTATCCAATTAAAAAGGAAGTTGGTGGTTATTACTATGTAATGACTGTTGAAGCTGATAAAGAAACTATTCATGAATTTGATCGTAAGGTTTCTATTAATGAAAATGTATTAAGACATTTAATTATTAAATTAGAAGGAGAATAATATGAATAAAGTAATATTGATTGGAAGATTAACTAGAGATCCAGAATCAAGAATGTCTCAAAGTAATATGGAAATTGCAAGATTTTCTTTAGCATGTAATTCTGATTTTGTAAATCGTAATGGTGAAAAAGAAACTGAATTTATTAATTGTGTTGCATTTAATAGATTGGCTTCAACTATTAATAGATATTGTAAAAAAGGTACACAAGTAAGTTGTACTGGTAGAATTAGAAATAGTAGTTATGAAGCACAAGATGGAACTAAAAGATATACAACTGATGTTGTTGTTGAACAAATGGAATTTTTAGGAAGTAGAGGAACAACTAGTGATAATACTGTTGATAATAGTACTTCTTATAGTCCACATGATGCTGAAAAAGATATTGAAACAACTGATATTAATGAAGATCCATATAAAGACTTTGGGGAAGAATTTACTTTAAGTAGTGATGATTTACCATTTTAATAAAGGAGGAAAATAATGGCAGAATTTTATCGTAAAAAGAAAAAAATATGTCAAATGTGTGCTGGTAAAAGTGTAGATTATAAAGATGTAATGATTATTAATAAATACATTAATGATAAAGGAAAAATATTACCAAGAAGAATGACAGGAGCTTGTGCTAAACATCAAAGACATATTGCACAACAAGTAAAATATGCAAGATTTATGGCTTTAATACCATATGTAAAATAATATAGATTAATTGAATCTATATTTTTTTTGAAAAAATTATTAAAGTTTATTTTATTATTGATTTTGGATAAGGCTTTCTTTCATCTGTTAAACCTAATAAATAATCAGTTGAAGTATTATAATAATTTGCAAGAGTTACTAATTTATCTATGGGTATTA
>CASEYV010000011.1 GCA_949292245.1 uncultured bacterium | reverse complement strand
TGCTTAGCTTGTAAATGTTATCATAGAAAATAAAAAGAGAAAGTTCCATAAATAAAGGCTTTCTCTTTAAAATCTATGATAAAATCCAATCTATGATAACCTAATTTATCATAGAACTATGATAAATTCTTATTTACTATTTAGTGTACCTAAAAAAAATATAGTATATAAAATAGAAGATAATAATTTATATTTAATAGTTAATAAAGAAAAGATTAATTGCTATGATTTTGATTTGAAAAAATTTTTAACTTGAAATTGCTAAGCTTTTAAAATATAATAAGTATAATTATTTTATTTTGGGAGGTAATATATGAAAAAACACAATGTTAATAGTTTATATATAATCGAAATTCAACATGATAAATTTGCACATTATATTATTGGTGAATATCATGAAAAAGAAAATACTTTTATTGATTTATTTTCTAATACAAAAATTGATGTTACGGACACTACTATGATTGAACCACTTTGTGATTATAAACATTATTTTACAAAAAATGATCAAATAAGTAAAAGGGAAATATTAACTTTAATTGAAAAAATTAAAGAAATAATTGATTTAGAAAAACATACGTATTTTACTGAATTAGGTATTAATATAGATCTTATACTAGAAACAGCAATACATAATTTTTTCCCAACTTTAGGAATTTGGTCAAGTGAATGTTTTAATAAATCAAGTCAATTAAGTATGATTAATTTACCATGCCATTTAAGAGATGATTTGTGGCTTGCAAAAATGTTAAAACATAATCAAAGTTTACTTTTTATAAATACTAGTGTTGTACTAGATTATATTAAGAAATCAGAACTTTTCCAAGAAAAAAGACATGAATATGAATTAGAATTGGTAAAATGGCAAATAGATTGGATGATTAACGGTGGAGAAAATTGGATAATTGATGGTGAAGATGAAATTGATTTTGTTATGATTAATCCTGATTGCGATTTAGCTTTTAGAAAAGGGGTAGTTGATACATTATCAAAAATCGGATTAGATAGAGAAGTTATTGAAGAAGGATTAGAAATTTTTGCTGATATGTGGCGAGATGGTGTTATGCTTAGAGCATTTATAAATGAATATGAACCAACATCTATAATGGCATCTTTATTTCCTCTTTATAATACAACGCCACTTCCAAAAAATTTACCTATTGTAAGGCTTGAATTATCTAAACGTGAACATAAAGAAAATTGGTTGAGATTAAGAAAGTATGAATATTATCAAAGACATAAAGATTCTGTGGATAAATATGGTATTGTAGAGCCAGATATGCTTTTATCAGATGAAGAACTAGCAGAACTTAAGAGTTATTTAGAGATTAAAAATAGTGAACGTAAAGCTCAACTTGAACATTATAATCAAGAAATGAATAATAATGGACAATCAAGAATTTTAAAAAAAGATAGTGATGATTAAAATTGCTTTATAGTAATGCTTTGTTAAAAAAATTAAAAATGATGTATATATGGAGGAATGATGAAAAAAATAGAATTTGGGTTTGCTAATGAACAAAATCCTAGAGGATCTTGGGAAGGAATAGGTATTAAACCAGGCTTGCCTTTAAATGAAGCAGATTATTATGGCGTTGTAAATGTTAATCGAGATTCATATATTGTAGCAAAAGTAACTAAAGATGATAATAATAGATATCCTCAACTATTAGATAAATTTATTGTTAGACAAGCAATTGCTGATATATATCCTGATGGTTCGGGGATTATCTTTTTAGATCAAGAACAATCAAATACTGCTTCATTATTAGAAGAACATTTGAATAATCCTGAAATAAAAGATAGAATTTCAAGTATTGAAGATGTTTTAAAATTAAGTTCTGGTTTAGCCTTAGGTGCTAGAGTTTTTAATTTATTAACTGATGGTGAAAAAATTATAACTACATCTATAAAACATGAAGTATTTACGAAGAAAAATGAAGCATTAAAATATTGTCATATGTCATTTTCGGAATTGTTTATGGCATATCAAGAACAATTACAAGATAATAAAAAATTTAGTAGATAATAAATTAACTTATTAAAGGAAGTAAAATTCCTTTTTTTCTTTATGTAGCAGAATTTTTATTTTAGTGTTATAATACATTTGGATTTGGGATAGAAAGGATAATTATGAATGCATTATTATTGACACTTTTTAGTGGTTTATTTTATTTAATTGGTTTAATAGTTTACAAATTTGTTAAACATAAAAAAGAATTAACTATTGCAGCTATATCTTGTGCTTTTATAGTTATTATTGGTTTAATTATTTTTGATTTATTACCAGAAATATTAGAATTAAAAAATTGGACTTTATTTATTTTTGTGCTTTTAGGATTTTGTTTATTATTTTTAATTGATAAATTAATTCCTCATCATCATCACCATCATCATGAAAATGATGAAGCAACCAAAGAACATAAACAAAGATTAGAACATGTTAGTACAATAACTATTTTAGCATTAACTATGCATAATTTAATTGAAGGCATGGCTTTATATAGTATTAGTATTGATAATTTTAAAAATGGATTATTGATGTTTTTAGGCATCGGTTTACATAATTTGCCTTTTGGTTTTCAAATTGCTGGTTTTAAAAATAAATTATTAATTTTTTTATTAGTTGTATCAGCCTTTTTAGGGGGTTCAGTAGTATTTTTATTTGGAACAGTTGATGAACTTTTACAAGGAATAATTTTATCTTTATCACTAGGTATGTTACTCCATATATTAATTTTTGAATTATTTAAAGAAGTAAAAGAAAATATTAAACAAATATCTACATTATATGGTATAATTATAGGTATACTAATATTAGTAATTATTAACTTGATATAAGGATGTGGAATATGTTAAAAGTTTTAGTTACAGGAGCTGCAGGTAGTATTGGTATAAATGTAATAAAATACTTACTTGCGGAAGGTAAATATGAAATAACAGCATTAGATTTACGCAATAAACAAGTTATAAAAAAATTAAAAAAATATAAAAGAAGAATAAATTTATTATATGGTGATGTTAAAGATAATATTTTAATTGATGCTTTAGTTAAAGATCAAGATATAATTATTCATTTAGCTTCAGCTTTACCACCGCTTTCTGACATGAAAAAAGGTTTAGCAAAAATAATAGATTATGATGGAACTGAAAACATAATAAGAGCAATTAGTTATTTTAATCCTAATTGTCATTTGTTTTATGCATCAACTACAAGTATGTATAAAGAAAAAGAAAATGTTAGTGTTAAAACAAAGATTGAATTAGATGAACATGATTATTTTTCTTCTGCTAAATATGATACAGAAATGTTAATAAAAGATAAATTGAAACATTATACAATTTATCGTATACCTTTAGTATTAGGTAATCCTTTGAAAGATCCTTTTATGTATCATGTTAAAAAGAATAGCATGGTCGATTATATTATAAAGGAAGATGCGGCATATGCATTTGTAAAGGGAATAAAATATATAGATTTATTAAATAAAAAAACATTTAATGTTTGTGCTAATGAAAGTATTTTATATAAAGATTTATTAAATAAAATAGTACTAGCAACTGGATTAACTTTTAAATTTGTTTTAAGCAGAACTTTTTTAGATAAAGATTATTATAGTCCAGTATGTAGTGATAAAGATAATTTAGAAGAAATAATTCATTATCGTAATTATGATTTAGATGAATATCTACGAAGATTAAAGATTAGTTGTAGTAAAAGAAAATTTGCCAAAGTTTTGGCTAAGATATTTATAAAGGATAAATCATGATAGGTTTAGCTTTAGGTGGTGGAGGTGTTAGAGGATCTTACCAAATTGGGGTATATCTAGCATTAAAAAAGAGCCATATAAAAATTGATGGTTTTACAGGTTCAAGTATTGGGGCTTTTAATGCTGCAATGTTGGCAAGTAAAAGAGATAAAGAACTTTTAAATTTTTGGCAAACTACAGAAATAGGTAAAATTTTTGGCTTTAGTGATGAACTTATTAAACTAGCCAATAGTGATAAATTTAGTTTTAAGATTTTTAAAGCCGGATATAATGATTTTATAAAAGTTATTAAAAATAAAGGAATAACTACTGATAATTTATTAGATATTTTAAATGAATTAAATATTGAAGAATCTTTATTTGCAAGCAATAAAGACTTTGGTTTAGTCACGGTTAGAGTTAAAGATTTTAAACCAATGTATATATTTAAAGAAGATTTAAAAAAAGGAAAACTTAATGAATACTTAATGGCTAGTTGTTATTTGCCAATATTTAAAATGAATAAAATAATTGATGATAGTTATTATTTAGATGGTGGTTTTTATGATTATGCCCCAGCGAATGCTTTATTAGATAAAGAATATGATTTGGTTTATGTTGTAGATCTAGAAGCAATTGGTATAAGGAGAAAATATAAAGATAAAAATAAAATAGT
Source organism: uncultured bacterium (assembly GCA_949292245.1). Lineage (GTDB taxonomy): Bacteria > Bacillota_I > Bacilli_A > RF39 > UBA660 > Onthocola_B. Next base: position 21,037 of record CASEYV010000011.1, on the reverse strand, counting down.
TTTAATAAAACCATCTAGGAATTTAGGAAGTATAATAAATATTAATCAAAAAAAAGTAAACGATAATATTTTATTAGGTTATTATGATACTTTGAAAATTGTAAACAAATTAGATGGTGATAAATTTATATTTAAAATTAAAAGTAAAAGTTATTATAAGTTTTTAATTAGGAAAGTAAATAAAAAGAAATTAAAAGAAATGCATAAATTATTTAGAACAATGGATGAAAAAACATTAATTATTAAAGCATTAGAATATATAATGACTAAAGAAAAATTTAGTTATTATAAAGTATATAATCCTTATATGGTTATAAGACAAATTAAAAGATTAAAAAAAGATTATGGTGTGTATAGTTTTATAAATTTTTTGCGTTTTTTCTAGAGATATTATGAAGTATAGGTTAACTAGAAATAATATAAAAAGTATTTATTTTATGATATTAAAATAAATTATGATTAAATAGGAATAGATAAGATTAATAAAAATATTATTTTAAATGAAAAAAGTGTATATAAAGATTAATTATAATATATTATTAAATGTTTATATCTATTTATTAATTTTATTGAAAAATTTTTATTTTATAAGTACTTGCAGATTGGTAAATGAAGGTTATTGAATCATTTAATTTTTATAATATTTTATAGAAAAGTGGAAATTATGAGTAGTAAATTAGAAACAATTTTGAATTTATTTGAAGGAAAAGAAATAAGAAGTCATTGGAATGCAAATGAAGAAGAATATTATTTTAGTGTTGTAGATGTAATTAGTGCTTTAACTAATAGTAAAAATCCAAATGACTATTGGTATAGATTAAAATCAAGAATGTCGGAAGAAGAAAAAAGTGAAATATCGACAAAATGTCGACAGTTAAAATTGAAGTCTAAAGATGGAAAATATCGTGAAACGGATGTATTAGATACCAAAGGAATATTAAGGTTAATTGAATCGATACCAAGCCCTAAAGCAGAACCATTTAAATTATGGCTTGCTAATTTGGGAGGTGAAAGAATAGATGAAATATTTAATCCAGAAATAGCGGTAAATAGAGCTGTAGAGTATTATAGAAATAAAGGATATACTGATGAATGGATAAAGGCAAGACTTAATGGAATAGTGGATTATTCAAACTTACAGATGTTTGGAAAGAAGGGGGCATAACAAAACCAATTGAATATGCTATGCTTACAAATGAAATTTATAGAGAATGGTCTGGAATGAAAGCTAGTGAATATAAAGCATATAAGGGGCTTAGAAAAGAATCTCTTAGAGATAGTATGACAGATATTGAAGTTGCTTTAACTAATATTGGTGAAATAGCAACTAGAGATATTGCAAGAGAAGAAAAACCATAGGGATTAAAAGAAAATATGAAAGTTGCAAAACGAGGTGGTGGAGTAGCAAAAGGTGCAAGAGATTTATATGAAAAAGAAACAAAAAAAAGTGCTATATCAAAAGAAAATTCATTAAATTATCAGTATGTAGATAAAAAGTTATTGGAAGAAAAAAATAGTTAAATTTCATTTAATTTATGTATAATATAATGAGATAAAATAGTATTATGTTATAGAATTTATTTAAAATTAATTTAAAATAAGCCATTTATTGTGAGATATGGTAAAATTTTTATGAGGAGATGAAATAATGGGAAGAGCTTATGAAGTAAGAAAAGCAAGTATTCAAAAAACAGGAGCAGCAAAAGGAAAAGTTTATACAACTTTTGCGAAAGAAATTTATTTAGCTGCTAAAAAAGGTGGAGTAGATATTGATGCTAATGTTAATTTAAAAAGATTAGTAGAAAAAGCAAAAAAATCACAAGTTCCAAGTGATATTATTAATAGAGCAATTGATAAAGCAAAAGGTGTTGGGGGAGAAGATTATCATGAAGTTATTTATGAAGGCTTTGGTCCTGGGGCATCAACTTTAATTATTAAATGTTTAACTGATAATGTAAATAGAACTGTAGGTATGGTAAGAGCAGCATTTAATAAAGTAAATAAAAGTTTAGGAGTTACTAATTCGGTAACTTATAATTATGAACATTTAGGAATATTGGCTTTCAAATGCGATAATTCCGAAGAAATATTTGATATATTATTAAATGCTGGTATTGAATTAAAAGATATTGAAGAAGAAAATGGCATGGTTACATTATATATTAATCCTAGTGATGTAAATAAAACTAAAGATGAATTAGAAAAGAAGTTTTCTAATATTGATTATGAAATAGATGAAGTAGGAATGTATGCTAAAGAAACAATAACTTTAGAAGGAGAAGACTTAGAAATATTTAATAAATTATATAATATGCTTGATGATATAGAAGATGTTTCACAAATTTATACTAATGTTGAGGGATATTAATGATTAAAAAAAATGGTTTATTAAAATTAATTGGAATTATTGCTATAATTATGTTATTTATTGTTGGTTTATTTACTATCTATGGTAGTTTATTTGCTAGTATGCTTTATAATGCTTTAATGTATGGTAAATATAATACAATGTTTATATCCGAAATAGTAATAGTTATATTTGCTATTATAATTATATCTATTAGAAAGTTGTGGCCGGAGTTAAGAAAAAAGAAAGAAAATTTTTTAAAAGGTATTAAAAGAGGAATGCCTATATTAGTTATTGCAGGTATAATGTTTATTTTTAATATAGGTAATATAATAGTAGATGGTAATTTAGATTTTGCTAATTTTTTAAGTTTAATTTTAGTTAGTTTAAGTATAGGTATTGCTGAAGAATTTTTATTTAGAGGTTGGTTACAAAATGAAATAATGCGTAAGTATAATAATTCTTTAAAAGAAGCAATTATTACTATTATTGTTAGTGGTGTATTATTTGGTTTATTTCATATGATTAATGTCTTATCAGGCCAAGACATATTAACAACTATTACTCAAGTTATTCAAACATCTGCTATAGGAATATTATTTTGTTCAGTATATTATGCATCAAGAAATATATGGAGTTTAGTATTTTTACATTCTTTTTATGATTTTTCTATTCTTTTAAGTGAAGTAAATAGTTATAAAGATTGTATAAATAATACAAATGTTAGTTTAATTGTTAATATTATTACTTTAACAGCTTCTATTTTATTTGCAATTATTTATATTACTTATAGTTATTTGAATGTAAAAGATGATTTAAAAATAAGAAGAAGAGTTACTTTAATTATTATTGCATCTGTTGTTTTAATATTTTTATCAACATCTTTAGTTCCAAGTGATGAAATGTTAGAAAAGCAAAGTTGTTTTTCATACGAATCTTTAAAGATAGATAGTGGTAAAATGAATTTCTTTGTTGAAGATGAATTTACAATAAATTATGTCGATTCTAATAATTATATTTATAATTACAAATTATTTATTGAAAAACATAAGTTAAATATTACTAATTTAAATACTGGAGAAGATATAATAATTGATATAGATGATGTTAATGACTTTATAATATATGAAGATAATTTAAATTATATATTATTAGTATATACTAATGAAGAAGTATATTATAGTAATTATATTAATAAAAATAATTTAACTAATTTTAATAATTTTAATAATATAAATAATTCATTTATATCTTATGATGTGCCAGAAGTAATAGATATGGGTTATATAGAAATTGATAATAAATTATATCCATTATTTAAAAGTTATATTAATGATTATTTTGTTATAAAAGATAATGCAGTATTAGTTTTAAAATAAGCAATGTTTAGACATTGTTTTTTTAAAATAATGTCAAATAAAAATGTTAAATATATATAAAAAGTCTAGTTAGTGGTATAATATTTATATATTGGTGGTTTTATGAAGTTTAAATTAAAAAAAATAAATGTAATTTTAGTATGCTTTATAATATTTACTTATTTAGAAATATTTTTTAGATTGTTTACAAATAATAATATTTTTAATATTAGTTTAGTTTATTATAGTTTATATAATTTATTTTTAGCAATTTTAATAAGTTTTTTGGTAAGTTTTGGAACAAATAAAATTAACAAGATAATGTTTTTTATATGTTTAGGAATAATTAGTTTTATTTACGGGTTAAATTTATGCGTATTTAAAATGTTTGGCTTTTATTTTGATTTATCTTTATTTGGAGCTACTGATCAAGTTCTTACTTTTTATAGTGATGGAATAAAAGTAGTATTACAAAATATAGTTGGGTTATTATTTATATTTTTACCATTTATTATTTTATTAATTATTAATAAATACTTTGCAATAAGAAAAATTGATTGGAAATATAGTTTAATAAAATTAGGAGCAAGTATTATAGTTTTTGTTATATTTATTTTTACTTTAAATATTAACAAAAATAATATTAATTCAGCATATGAACTTTATTATGAAGTAAATAATAATGAATTAAATATTAAAACTTTTGGAGTTTTAAATGCTTTTAGAATGGATTTAAGTAGAAATATATTTGGTTATGAAGTAAAAATTGATATAATTGATAATAACAATAACAATACTTCTGATAATAATGAAAATGATAATGAAGAACAAATAGAGTATGAATATAATAATTTAGATATAGATTTTGATAAGTTAATAGCTAATGAAAGTAATAGTACAGTTAAAACTATGCATGAATATTTTAAAAATGAAACAGGTACTTTACAAAATGAATATACTAAATATTTTGAAGGTAAAAATTTAATCTTATTTATGGCAGAAAGTTTTAATGAAATAGCAGTAAGAGAAGATTTAACACCAACATTATATAAATTAGTAAATAGTGGTTTTAAATTTAATAATTTTTATACACCAACTATAAGTAGTACTATTGGTGGAGAATTTCAAGAATTAACCGGTTTAGTTGCAGCATCAGGATTTTTGTCACCATGGAAAAGTGGGGAAAATTATTATCCTTTTGGTTTAGCTACGGTCTTTCAAGAATTAGGTTATAATACTTTTGCTTATCATAATCATACATATACATTCCAAAGCCGTAATAAGTATCTGGCATCTTTAGGTTTTGACAATTATTTAGGTTGTCGTAATGGTTTAGAAAAAAGAATTAATTGTAATCAATGGCCAGAATCAGATGTAGAAATGATTAATACAACTTTTGCTGATTATAAAGATAGTGAAGAACCATTTATGGTTTATTATGTAACTGTAAGTGGTCATGGTGATTATGGTTTTAATTATAGTGCTATGGCACGTAAACATAAGAGTGAGGTACAAGATCTTGATTATAGTGAAAAACCACTTGCTTATCTTGCGGCCCAAATTGAACTTGACAAAGCCTTAGAATTACTTATTAATAATTTAGAAGAAAATGGTTTATTGAAAGATACAGTTATTGCTTTAGTAGGTGATCATTATCCTTATTATTTATCACTTGATGAAATAAATGAAATTGCTAGTTATAAAAAAGATAATGTTATTGAAATTAATCGTAGTAATTTTATTTTATGGAATAGTGAAATGGTTACTATTGAAGTTGATAAAGTAGGTAGTCAAATAGATGTTTTACCAACAATTTATAATTTGTTTGGAGTTAAATATGATTCTCGTTTGATAATTGGTAAAGATATTTTAAGTACTGAATCAGGACTTGCTATATTTGGTAATTCTTCATGGGTAAGTGATAAAGGGAGTTACTTTGCAGGTTCAAATAAATATACTTCTAAAGATGGCGAAGAAGATGAATATTATATAAAATATATGAATAAAGTTGTTTCTAATAAGATTACAATGAGTAAATATATCATGACTTATGATTACTATAGAAAGGTATTAGGATAAATATGTGTGGAATAGCAGGATTAATAACTAAAAGAGAAGATAAGCAAGATTTAATTAAAAAAATGAGTGAAAGAATAAAACATCGTGGTCCAGATGGGGAAGGATATTTTATAGATGGCGATATAGCTTTAGCCCACCGACGTCTTTCAATAATTGATTTATCAACTGGCAATCAACCAATGTTTAATGAAGATGAAACTATAGTTACAGTTTATAATGGAGAAATATATAATTATTTAGAATTAAAACAAGAATTAATTTCTAAAGGGCATGTCTTTAATACCTCTAGTGATACTGAAGTTTTAGTTCATGGCTATGAAGAATGGAAAAGCGAATTACCAAAACATTTAAGAGGAATGTTTGCTTTTGCAATTTATGACAAAAATACAAAAGAATTATTCTTAGCAAGAGATAATTTTGGTATAAAGCCTCTATATTATGCTTATATGAATAATACATTTATGTTTGCATCAGAAATTAAAGCATTTTTAGATTTACCAGACTTTAAAAAAGAGTTTAATGATAGTATTTTACAAGCTTTTTTGGAATTTAGTTTTGTTCCTACAAATGAAACTTTTTTTAAAGGAGTATACCGTTTAGATGCGGGTTCTACCTTAATATATAAAGATGGAAGCATTACAATTGATAAATATTTTAAATTAGATTTTAAAGAAGAAAATCAAAGTTTTGATAGTGCTGTTGATATGATTGCTAATATAATGAATGATTCAGTTAAGCATCATTTATTAAGTGATGTTGAAGTAGGTTCTTTCTTATCTAGTGGAATTGATTCTTCATATTTAGTATCTCTTGCAAAACCTAATAAAACTTATACAGTAGGATATGATATTGATAAATATGATGAAGTTAAATATGCTAAAGATTTAGCTGATAAATTAAATATAACTAATAAATCAAAAATAATTACTAAAGAAGAATATATGAATAGTTTAAATGATATATTTTATTATTTAGATGAACCAACTAGTGATCCTGCCGCGATATCTTTATATTTTGTAGCTAAACTTGCAAGTAATGATGTAAAAGTAGTATTATCAGGAGAAGGAGCAGATGAATTTTTTGGGGGTTATAATATATATCGTTATGATGTTGATCTAGGTATATATAATAAATTACCATATTTTATTAGACATTTTTTTAGTAATATTGCTAAGTTGTTGCCGGAGTTTAAAGGAATAAATTTTTTAATTAGAAGGGGAGAAAAACCTGAAAATTATTATATCGGTGTAAATAGAAATTTTTCAGAAAAAATGGCACGTAAGGTATTAAAAGAAAAATATCCTTTAAAAGGTATTGATGTTGCAAAAGAAGTATATCAAGAATATAGTGATTTTTCGGATATAAATAAAATGCAAGCAATTGATATAAATTATTGGTTAATGAAAGATATTTTATTAAAAGCAGATAGAATGACTATGGCATCTTCTTTAGAAGGAAGAGTTCCTTTTATTGATAAAGAAGTATTTAATGTAGCAAAAACACTACCAATTGAATACAAAGTTACAAAAGAAAATACAAAAGTAGCCTTAAGAGAAGCAGCTAAAAAAGTTATACCAACAGAAGCTTATAAAAAGAAAAAATTAGGATTTCCTGTCCCTATTAGAGAATGGATTAAAGATGAAGATGTCTATAGTGAAATATATAAAACTTTAAATAATGAAGTTGCTAATAAGTATTTTGATACAAAAGTATTAAATAAAATGTTATGGCAACATAAAAACAATAAAAAAGATAATTATCGAAAGATTTGGACAATTTTTTGTTTCTTAAAATGGTATGATATTTTCTTTAAAGAAGAGAATGATTAAAAAAGTATGGGGTGAAAAATGTTAGAATATATAATTATAGGTTTACTTATAGTAGTTATTATATTATTAATAATATTGCTTGTAAGAAAACAAAATAATAATGATTTAATGGAAAGAATAGGGCACTTCGAAGCAAATATAAATAAAGAAATAGGTGATTTTAAATTTAGTTTTGCTAAAGATTTAATGAATGATTTTGAAAAATTAAATGAAAAAATTGAAAAAAAATTAACGTTAATAAGTGATACAGTAAATGAAAGATTAGATAAAAACTTTGAAAAGAGCAATAAAACTTTTATGGATGTTTTACAAAGATTATCAAAAATAGATGAAGCCCAAAAGAAAATTGATAGTTTAAATGGAGAAATTGTTTCTTTACAAAGTGTTCTTACGGATAAAAAAACTAGAGGAACTTTTGGAGAAGTTAATCTTGAATATATTTTAAATAATGCTTTTGGATCTAAAAATGGTATTTATGAAACCCAACATAAATTTTCTAATGGTGCTATTGCTGATGCTTTATTATATGCACCAGCTCCTTTGGGAACAATTGCTATTGATTCAAAATTTCCTTTAGAAAATTATCAAAGAATGACTGATAAAACAAAAGATAAAACTTATCGTGAACAAGCTGAAAAATTATTTGTTAATGATGTAAAGAAACATATAAATGATATAAGTGAAAAATATATTATTCCTGGAGAAACAAGTGATGAAGCAATTATGTTTTTACCTGCAGAAGCTTTATTTGCGGAAATTAATGCATATCACTCAGAATTATTAAATTATGCTTATAGTAAGAAAGTATGGATTGCTGGACCAACTACTTTAATTTCTACTTTGTCTATAATTAGTATGATTTTAAAGAATATGGAAAGAGACAAGTATAGTAAAATTATTCATGATGAATTAAATAAATTAAGTGTTGAATTTTCAAGATATAAAGATAGATGGGATAAGCTTGCTAGAAATGTAAAAACTGTAAATCAAAGTATTGAAGATTTACATACAACTAGTGAAAAGATAAGTAAAAGATTTGATTCAATAAATAGTGTAGATATTGATAAATTAATAAATAAAGAAGAAAAAGAAATAGTTACAAATTAATTTAATTATTTTTTTCTTTGTAATAAAACATCTTTAGTTAGACTATTACCATAAAAATGCAGGGTTCTAAATTCTAAATCATATTCTTTTAAATTGATATTTAAAGTAGTCCCTGGCATTATAATATTTCTATTTTCTTGATGATATAAATATTTACCTCCTTTATTATATAAATACAATCCATCTTCAAAATCTTTCAAGTTAATAAATCCTTCAGTATCATCTTCTAATTTTATTGTAATAAATTCACTATTTAAATTAGTTATTCTAGCAATTAAATTATTAGGTGAGGAAATTATGGATTTAATTTTTTGTAAGTTAACATATTCACCAGTAAATTTTTCAGCCATTCTTTCCATTATAGTACAACGGTGTGCCATTTCTTTTAAATAAGTTTTCCAACTTTCTAAATCAAAATTATTATTATATATTTCATCTATATGATTAAGTATAAATTGAATTAATAAATCAGAAAATCTTCTTATTGGACTAGTTGAATGAGAATAAGCTTTTACACTTAATGCGTAATGACCAGAATTATCAGTATCATAATAAGCTTTTGTAGCACTATTAATTATTAAACTAGAAAAAGTTAAAAATTCTTCTTTGTTTTTTATAGAATCAATTATTTTATTTATAACATATTCGTCTTGATTTTTTTCTAAAGCTTTTATTTTTTTATCATACTTTTTTAATAGATTTTTAAATTCCTCATAATAGGAATTTTTATGATTGCGATATACCATTAATAATCCAGCATTATACAAATATTCTGCAACTGATTTTCCTACTAAAACAGCACATATCATTATAATCATTTTGCTAGGTTGATGTTTACTTTCTATTTCAGCTTTTTCAATTAAATTTTCTTCATTTACTTCATAACTAATAGTAGTATCTTGATTTAAATTACTAATTATTAAATTAGTCACATGTTCTAAATTTATTAAATCTTCAATAAATGGATAGTAACTTTTTGGTGCTTTCATACCATTTAAAATGTTATCGACTTTTTTATAAGTCATTTTTTTCTTGCTTTTAATTAGAGAATCTTCTATTTTAAAATCTATTATTTTACCTTCAGGACTTATTTTAAAAATAAAGCCTTTTGCTAAACGATCAACATTGGGTAATAAAGAACAAATTCCACACGAAATATCTGGATGTAACATATGAAATATTGGAGCGTCTTCTGTGTAGGTGGAAGTAGTTAATCTTTGGGCTCTATGCCAAAGTGGAGTGTTAAAACCTATAAAATGTTCAACATTTGCAATATAAACTTTTAATAGATAACCACCATCCGATAGTTTTTGAATGCAAATAGCATCATCTAAATCTAATGTATCTTCATCATCAATTGTAAATACTGCCTCATCGCGGTGATCAATAAATCCATCCAGATTATGAGAATTTATTTTTTTTGGTAAACTATTTATTTGATCTAATTCATCTTTAGTATAATTAGTTGCAAAACCATTATTATAAGCTAGAGCTAGTTCTTCATTATCAGAAAATGGCGATATAAAATCACATAAAATAGCATCATGAAAAGTTGGGGTTGAAAGTTTTACTAATATTCTTGAGCCAACTTTTAAATTTTTAATATTTTTTTTAGGAATGCTTAATGCTAAATTTTTATTTCCTACCATTTTTATTTTATTATCTGGTAGTATTTTACATACAATATAAGGATTTTCTCTTTTTAACACCTTTATTACTTTTAAGTGATTCCCAACAAATTTAGCTATAACTTTGTCATATGGAAGTATTTTGGGTAAAGATTCAGGAATAAATTCATAACTGGTATTATCTATATTAGCAAATAATTGACCTTTTTTATTAACGTCAACTTCAAGTAATAAAAAATTAGATGGTAAATTACTATAAACATTTTGATAAATATCATAGTAAATTTTGCCATCTAATTCTAATTTTTTCAGTATTTCATTTAATTTATAATATTCTTCTTTTGGAATAGCTAGTTTGTTTCTTAACTCAGTTGGTGATATTTCCTTATATGTATCAATTAAGTATATTATTCTTTCAATCATTACTACCACCTTAATTTAAATATAACGAATATTTTTTTATTTGTAAATATAAATTAGACATTTTATTACAAATTTGATAAAATAAATTATGGAGAATGATAATATGACTTTATATTTAGTGAGTAATAATATGGTTTTAGATGATTTAGTATATGAAACTGATGAAACGGTTGAAGAAAAAAGAATTAATAGACCACTTTCTATTGAAGGGGAAAAGTGTGCAGTAAAGTTAGTAAGAAAAATAGATGCTAATGTAATTTATTCATCTAATTATGCATCTGCTTTAGCAACAGCTAAATATTATGCTAGTTATAAAGATTTAAGTATTAATATTAATTCTTTTTTAAATGATTCAAAAATTGGAAAATTAGGAAATAGAAATATTAAAATGCTAAGATTTATGCAAGAAAGAGATTTTGATTTTAAATTTAGTAATGGTGAATCTTTAAATGAAACTTGTAATAGAATGAATATTGCTATAAATAATATTTTAAAAAAAGTAGGAAATCAAAATATTGTAATATTTACCCATAAAAGAGCAATACTCGGATATTTACTTAAATATTTAGATAAAGGCTATAATTTAGATGATAGATTGATTTTATCATATAATGATTTAGTAATAATTGATGATATTGAAAAAGATATTGATATTATTAAAATAGACATGAAACATAATAAAATAGTAGATGTTGACATAATTGAATAATTATAGTAAAATAACTCCCGTATTAAAAAAGGGGGTTTTTTAGATGAAATTTTTAGTACAAAAATTAGATTATGAATTGTATAATTTAATTTTTAAAGAAAATAATTTAGATGCTGCTATTGATATTTGGCAAAGTATAGTAGATAATGAAGCATTTTTAAAAGCTGCTATGCAAATAGGTGAGTTAGATAACAAAAAGTGTTTTGTTGCTCCGACGATAGTGTTTTTAATATTAAATAATCCTAGTTTAGTAAAAGAAGATGTATATTTAAGTTTAATAGATATTATCTTTAATAATTTAGATATGGTATTAAATGTTAGTTATAATAATTTTAATTTTGATTATATTTTGATGATTTTAAGAAATAATAGTTTAAAATTAAGTGCTAAAAATAAGCAAAGATTAATAAGTCATATTTTTAGATTAGCAAATTTAAATAATGATACAGATTGTATTTTATATGGAAAACTAGTTAGTGGTGGAGAAAATGTTGCAACTTTTAAAAATGGTAAAACAGCAATCAATTTAGATGAATTTGAATGTAGAATTTTATCTTCTAATGGACAAATAAATACAATTAAACAAAAATTATTACTAAGTAGATTAAGAGAATACTATTATGCTATATTTAGTAATCCTAATTTTATAGATGTTGAAAAAGAAATAATACTTAAGAAAATTCAAAATATTTATTTACTAGCTAATGCTTTAGCAAGTGCTGATGAAATGGAAATTACTACAACTAAATTAGCTATTTAAAATCTTTATATATTTTAAAATTTATAGTATACTATAATTGGTGATAAAATTGAGAGAAGAAGTAAGTATTAATATAAGTGCAAGACATGTTCATTTAACTAAAGAGGCTCATGCTAAATTATTTGATCATGATTTAACTGTAAGAAATCCATTAAACCAAATAGGTCAATTTGCAGCGAATGAAACTGTAACAATTAAAACTGCAAATGGTGTTTTTGAAAATGTTAGGATTATTGGCCCTTTAAGGAGTTATAATCAAGTTGAAGTTTCTAAAAGTGATGCGAGAAAACTTGGTATTAATCCACCGGTCAGAAAAAGTGGAGACTTAAGTGGTGCGGAAGAAATTACTATTATAACAAATAAGGGCGAAGTTACTAGTAATTGCTGTATTATTGCAGATAGACATGTTCATATGAATCCTGATAAAGCAAAAGAATTGGGAGTTATTGATGATGAAATATTAAAACTTCATATAAATGGTGAAAAACCAGGTATAATTGATGTTAAAGCAAAAGTATCTGATGATGGATATTATGAAGTACATTTAGATACTGATGATTCTAATGCTTTTTTAATTACCCCAGGGGATATTGGTATACTTACAAAAAACTAGATAATAATCTAGTTTTTTAGAAAGGTTAATCTGAAAAAGAGATTTTGTATATTTGAAATAGAATATACTGAAAGTGATAGTGAATATATAGATTTTTTAATAAGTGAAATACAAGATAAATATTTAGGTATAATGGATTTTTTTGATATAAGTAAATTAAATCATATAGTAACTATTAAAATTTGGAATAATTTAGAGAAATATCGAGATTATTTTTCTAAGATGAATAAAAGTATTCCTAATTGGGAAGTAGCTAGGGCTGCAATTAATAAAAATGAAGCACGAATTGATTTAATGTGTTTAAAAGAAAGAATGAAGTGCGAAGGACATCAAAATGATAAATTAGATAATTTGTTAAAAGTAATTGTTCATGAATTTGTTCATATTTGTCATATGACTTTTAATGATTATAATGCTACAATGATTTGGTTTGGTGAAGGATTAGCAACTAATTTATCTAATCAATTTAAGAAAATGGAAATTAATTGTTCTTTAGATGATATTATTTATGGTAATGCTAAATATATTAATTACTATTCTATGGTTAAATATTTGTTAGATAATTATAGTAAAGAATATATACTAATGTTATCTAAAAATAAAAAATTATTAGAAAATATAACTAATGATATATATTATAAAACAATCGAGTATATTAATTGTACTAATCATTAAACTTATTAATATTTTTATTTAAAAATGTATTTAGCAAAAATAGGATTAATCTTATTTTAAATCCTGTACTTTTTAAAAATATCTTGATAAAATAATAAAAATGAGGAGTGTAAAATTTATGGCTATAATTGAAGTAAAAGGGTTATCTAAGAATTTTAAAGTTAAGATGAAAGAAAAGGGTTTAAAAGGAAGTATTAAATCTATTTTTAAACCAAAATATAAAATTGTAAAGGCCGTTAGGAACATTAGTTTTGATGTTGAAAAAGGGGAAATTATTGCTTTTATTGGTCCGAATGGTGCAGGGAAAAGTACAACAATTAAAATGATGACTAGTATTTTGTATCCTGATAAAGGAACAATTAAAGTAATGAGTTATGATCCAATTAAGGATCGTAAGAAATTATCATATGAAATTGGTACTGTTTTTGGTCAAAAAGAACAGTTGTGGACACATTTAACCCCATATGACAATTTTAAATTTTTTGGTGCTATTTATGATTTACCAGATTCAGTAATCGAGAAAAAAATAGAAGAATTGAATATGTTATTTGAATTAGAAGAGTTTATTAATACTCCAGTTAGAAATTTATCTTTAGGTCAAAGAATTAGATGTGAAATAGCTGCCGCTTTAATTCATGAACCAAAAATACTTTTTTTAGATGAACCAACAATTGGATTAGATCCTGTTGTTAAAGAAAATATTAGAACTTTTATTAAAAGAATGAATAAAGAATTTAAAACTACAATTTTTTTAACTAGTCATGATATTGGTGATATTGAAAAGTTATGTAAAAGAGTCATCATTATTAATGATGGTCAAATAGTATTAGATGATACAATGGATAATTTGAAATATCACTATTTAAATAAAAAAATAGTTGAAGCAAAAATGAAAGAAAGAATTAATTTAGATGATGAAGATGGCATAAATATTTTAAAGGATAAAGGATATAATTTAAAAATAGAAGTTGATACAACCAAAAGAAGTGTAGCAGATGCTCTTAAATTACTTAATCCAGATAATATAATAGATATAAACATATCTAATATACCTCTTGAAGATATTATAAGTAATATTTATAAAAATAAGGATTGATTATGAGAAAATATGCTTTTATAATAAAAACTCAAGTGATGAGTAATTTGCAATATGTATTTAATTTAATATTTAATTATATAAGTTATTTTATAATCTTGTTTATATTCTTTAATATTTGGCAATATATTTATAGTGATTCAACAAATTTAATAAACGGATATAATCTTAATCAAATGACTTGGTATGTAGTTATTACAGAAATAATATGGATGACTCTTAATGGTAGAAAGTTTTGTATTCAAATTAGTAATGATGTAAAGAGTGGCAATATAACATACAACATTAATAAGCCATATAACTATATTGGTTATGTATTATCTACTCATTTAGGAGATATTTTAATAAGAATTGGTATATATAGTATTTTAGGAGTTCTTACGGGATTTTTATTTTTAGGTAGATTCCCGGATTTAAATATATTTAGTGTAATAATTGTTATTATTACGATATTTTTAGCATTAATAATAAGTACCTTGTTGATTACATTTATAGGATTGTTTTCTTTCTTTATAGAAGATTCTGGACCATTTTATTGGGTTTATAGTAAATTAATATTAGTGTTTGGTACTATGTTTCCTATAGAGTTTTTTCCAAGCATTATTCAAAAAATATTGAATTTTAGTCCCGTTTATGTGGTTAGTTATGGTCCTGCTAAATTATTTGTGGATTTTTCTTGGAATAATGCCATAAGTATTATAATTGCTCAATTAATTTATTTAGCTATAGCATATTTAATGTGCTATCTACTTTATAAGAAAGGAGTGAAAAAAATAAATGTTAACGGCGGCTAAAAATCAATTAAAAGTAACAAAATTATCCATAAAATATGCGGTAATGCGAGAAATGCTAAATAAAACGACATTTGTTTCTAATATAATTTTCATGATATTAAATAATGCTTGTATGATTATTCAATGGATTGTTTTGTTTTCTTTAAAAGATAATGTTGGTGGATATACATTTCAACAAATCTTACTCCTTTGGGGTATGTCTTCAGGAGTTTATGGTGTTGCTCATTTCTTCTTTGATAAAGCCTTTAGTTTAGCTAACACCATTAATAGTGGAAAATTAGATGCATATATAGTTCAACCTAAGAATGTATTACTTTCTGCAATAACATCTAATGTAAAAGTTTCTGCAATAGGGGATATAATTTTTGCTTTTGTTATGTATTTTATATATGGTTTTAATATAACTACTTTTATTTTATATATATTATTTTTAATAACTGGAGGATTAATCCTTGTAGCAGTTTCAATAATATTTAATAGTCTAAGTTTTTGGTTTAATAATACTGATATGGTATCTGATACAGTAAATAGTTTAATGGTTAATTTTTCAACTTATCCAGAAGGAATTTTTAAAGGTATTACTAAAATATTATTGTTTACAATTATTCCAGTTGGTATAGCAAATTATATTCCGATAAAAATAATTACAGAATTTAATATTTACTTATTTATTATTAATATAAGTGTTTGTTTATTATTGATTTTAATATCATTTATTATATTTTATAAAGGATTAAAAAAATATTCTTCAAGTAATTTGATGAGTGCTAGAATTTAGTATTGAAGTGTTATTTTATGTAACACTTTTTTATTTGGGTATGGTGATATTAATTAGACAAAAAATATTTGATATGTTATACTTTCTTCAAAAGTATTATGTTGATTTAGAGGTAAATATGAAATGGAATATAGGTAATATTGAAATAAAAAATAAAATAGTTCTTGCTCCAATGGCAGGAATTTCTAATCCAACTTTTATAAAGATTGCTGAGGATATGAAAGTTGGGTTAGCTTTTACAGAACTTATTAGTAGTGAAGCTATTATTAGAGATAATAAAAAAACTTTAGAGATGTTAAAGGGACTTGATAAAATAAATATTCCTGTTGGTGTTCAACTTTTTGGAGCCAATCCTAATAATATGGCTAAAGCGGCGATAATTGTTACTAAATTATATCCTAATGTTTTTATAGATATTAATATGGGATGTCCAGTACCTAAAATTGCTATAAAAAGTGGTGGAGGTAGTGCTTTATTAAAAGATCCCAAAAAAATAAAGGAAATAGTTAGTGCTGTAGTTAAGGCAGTAGATGTACCTGTTACAGTAAAAATACGTAGTGGTTGGGATAGCGAACATATTAATGCAGTAGAAGTTGCTAAAATAATTGAAGAAGCTGGAGCAAAAGCTATTACTATTCATGCTAGAACTAGGGCTCAATGTTATAGTGGAAAAGCTGATTGGAAAGTTATAAAAGATGTAGTTAATGCTGTAGATATTCCTGTTATTGGTAATGGTGATGTTATAAGTTGTTATGATGCTTTAAGAATGCTTAATGAAACTGGTTGTAGTGCAGTAATGATTGGTAGAGCCCTAATGGGAAATCCTTGGTTAATAAAAGAATGTGTAGATTATATTGCTGAAGGTATTATTCCTAAAAGAATAGATTATACTGAAAAAATAAATATGATGAAAAAACATTTAGAGATGTTACTTGTTAATACTAATGAATCTCAAGCAGTTTTAGAAATCAGGGGACATTTACTAAATTATTTAAAAGGAATGCCTGAAAATAAAGAAATTAAAAATAATATATGTAAATGTAAATCAAGTAAGGAAATAATTACAATATTAGATAATTATTTAATTTGGTTAAATGAAAAAGAATTAGTTTGAAGCTAATTCTTTAACTATTTTATTGGCATCACCAGCCCCAATAGATATTATTAAATCTTGAGGTTGAGCTTTTTTCTTTATATATTCTTTTATTTTATCGTAATTATCTAAATAAATAACATTTTTGTTAATAACTTTTATTTTATCAACTAACATTTCTTCTGATACATTAAAAGTATTTATTTCTCTGGCTGCATAAATAGGAGCAATAATAATATTTTCAAAATTACTTAAAACATTAGCAAATTCATCTAAATGTTCTTTAATTCTTGAATAAGTATGTCCTTGAAATATTACATATTCATGATTATGTTTAATACTTTTTACAGATTCAAGTGTTGTTTTTATTTCTGTTGGATGATGAGCATAATCATCATATAGATAAGCATTATTAAATTTTCCTAAATATTGAAATCTTCTATCTACTCCATGATATTTTTCTAATCCTTTTTTAATTACTTTAATATCTTTTATATAATTATAACTTAATGCAAATGCTGCAAGAGCATTATAAATATTGTGATATCCATTTATATTTAAACATATTTTAGTTAAATAATTATTATTTTTATATACATCAAAAGAATAATGACCTAAATCATTTTTGATAATGTTTTTAGCTGTGTAATCAGCAAAGTTATTTATACCATAAGTAATAATTGTTCCTTTATAATTATTTTCTACATCAGAAGAATTTTTATCATCATTATTTTTTACTAATATACCATTTTTAGGTATTAAATTTACAAATTTATTAAAAGATTTTTTTATTGTTTGTAAATCTTTAAAATAATCTAAGTGATCATCATCAATATTAGTAATAATACTTCCTGTTGGAAAAAAATGTAAAAATGAATCTTTATATTCACATGATTCCATTATTAGATAATTATTATCTCCAACATAATAATTGCCATTTATTTCATCTAGCATTGCTCCAATTTGAATGGTAGGATTTAATTTTGTTTCTAAAAATATTAATGATACCATTCCTGTTGTTGTACTTTTACCATGAGTTCCAGCAATACATAAACAATTTTTATAATGTTGAGATAATTTTCCTAAAAATTCAGCTCTTTCATAAATTTCTTTGTTCAATTTTTTTGCTTTTACTAATTCTGGATCATCTTCTTTAATAGCTGCAGTATAAACTATAATATCTGCATCTTTAATCATTTCAGGATGATGACCAATTAATACGTTTAATCCATCCTTTATTAATTTATCTGTTACCTCGTTATTAACAATATTACTACCACTGATTGTGGCATTAAATGATTGCATAATATAAGCTATACCACTCATACTAATACCACCAATACCAATAAAGTGTATTTTTTTGTTTGTCATTTAATCACTTCCTGTTAAATATTATAACAAAATTATGTAAAAATGTTATAAATTTTATTAAATTAATTGACTTTAAAAGTAAAGTACATTAAAATTAGTATAGGATAGGTAAGATGCATATGATGGAAAAGTTTAATACATATGTTAATAATATAAAAAAGTTTTTTAATAAGGATATTACGGAACAAGTTGCAAAATATCGAATTCCTTTGGTTACTGCAGTGATAGTAATCCTTTTGGCGTGTATTTCTATTTTTGTAACTTATGCATTTTATAAAGTTGAAGATGTTACTCCAATAGTTGGTGGTTCTACTGGAGAAATAGCTGATTTGGATTTAAGAATTATGGTTGAAGGTCGTAATTCTGATGGTAGTGCTAAGGTTGGAGAATATATTTTATATCCATATATACCCCAAGCCGGTTATGAATATAATGAAGCAAAAAGTTATTGTACTAATGGTTCAACAATTAATTATAATGAAGATATTTATGATGTAGATATTGTTGCTCAAGGACATGATGTTTGTTATATGTACTTTGATTCAATAGCTGAATTGGATATAACACTATATGTATGGGCAGAAAATGTCAATTCTGATGGTGAAGGTACTGGTAAGTATACAAAACTTGAAACACAAACTATGCCATCAATTGGTTATGAACTTAATTCAGAAATGACTACTTGTACAGAAAATGCAACAGTAAATTATTCATCTGCAGAAAATAAATTTAATGTTAGTGCTAGCGGCAAAGCAGTATGTAATGCTTATATGGATGCTATGGATGTAGATGTAGCTCTTAAAATATATTTACAAGCTAAGACAGGTTCAAGTCTTTATTATGAAAATGATGAAATACCTACAAATGTTTATTATGAACTAAATAATACTAAATCTAGTTGTACTGGAACATCTACTTTAGATATTCAAAATCAAAAAGTAGTTGTAGCTGCAACAACTAGAACAAATTGTGTTGCCTATCTTGATGTTTCAAGTGGACCGATGCTTGAAAGTATGCATGCAAGTGTTTCTGGACAAAATGTTACATTAACATTAAATAAAAGTAATGAAGGTACTAATCCATCAACATATTATTATAGTTCAAATAATGGAGATACTTATGTTTCAAGTTCGTCTAATTCATATACATTTAGTAATTTAACTCCTTTAACATCATATATATTTAAAGCATATGCAGTTGATTCTAGTGGTAAAGAATCTAGTTTTTTAACAGTAACTGCAGAAACTGAATATGTTTATAATGGAGTATTTTCTTATCGAAATAGTGTTCAAACTAAAACAATAGAAGTAAGTGGATATTATTATCTTCAAGTTTGGGGTGCTCAGGGTGGATATAGAACAAATTCATCATATGCCGGTAAAGGGGGATATTCTAAAGGATACGTTTATCTTAATGCTGGTGATGTGGTTTATGTATACACTGGTGGTGCAGGTGGTTCAGGGTCTTCAGGCTGTGGCTCTGCAATTTGTGCTGGTGGCTATAATGGTGGTGGTTATAGATATAAATATTATGGTGGTGGTGGATCTACCGATATTAGAATTAATCAAAATAGTTTATATGCTCGTGTTATTGTTGCTGGCGGTGGCGGTTCTGATGGGGCTGTTAATAAAACAGGAATGTATGGTGGAGGTACTGTAGGAGGATCAAGCAATGAAAATTATACAGCAAGTAGAAACTATTGTGGAAAAGGTGGTAATCAAACTTATTCGGGATATTCAACCGCTTATACTATAACTTCACAAGCGACCTCAGGATTAAATTCTAATTCCTTAAGTTATTATGGCGGTGGATTTGGTTTTGGTGGTGGCGGTGTTTATTTGAGCAGTGGATATGGTGGTGCTGGCGGTGGTGGCTGGTACGGTGGATCTGGGACAGTACCAGATAGTTCTGGTGATGATGATCGCGGTGGCGGCGGCGGTTCTGGCTATGTTTATACGGAATCAACAGCATCTAGTTATCCATCTGGTTGTTTATTAAATAGTAGTTATTATATGTCAAATGCTGCAACATATGCTGGTAACACTGCTTTTGAATCTACAACTGGTGGTACAGAAACTGGTCATACAGGCAATGGCTATGCTAAAATAACTTATGTTGGTAGTACTTTACAATAGAGGTAAAAATGAATTGTAAAAGATGTGGTAAACCATTACCAAATAATAGTGTAGCTTGCAAATTTTGTGGAATGTTAATGAGCCAAGATCAATTAAACTATCAAAGAAAGATGCAAGAAAATAAAGATAAAAGAATACAATTATTAAGTGAAAAATATGGAGTTAACACAACTCCAGAATATAATAATAAAAAAGAAAATAAATTTTTAGGAGCAATTTTTATTGGAATTATACTTTTAATT
>CASEYV010000010.1 GCA_949292245.1 uncultured bacterium | reverse complement strand
TTAATAAAAAATAGGGGTGATTAACAAAACTGTTAATTATTCTCAATAAAGAAAGGAAATATAGGTTGTGGAAAGTATATAACTTTTCACACTACCTTAAACCAATCGAGGTGAATGTATGAATTATATTATAAATAAAAATACTAATTTTTTATTTTTTGATGGTAATAATACTTTAATTAATGAAGTTAATAATCAATTGTGTTTTAAAACTAATGTTATTAATGATATTTTAAATAATAGTTGTATTTATTACGGTAGTACTTTAAAAGGAAGAATAATAAGTTGTAAGAAATTAATTAATAGTTATTATAAAATACCTGTTATTATAAGTGAAAAAAATAATTTGTTGTTTTTTTATATAAATGATAATAATTTAATTTATTGGTTTAATTTTTTAAATATTAAAGATTATTATAAGAAAGATAAGAAATTAATTGTTGAATTTATTAATGATTTTAAACTTGTTTTAAATGTTAGTTATTCGGTTTTTCATAATCAAATTTTGAAATGTAGTAGATTGTTAATTGTTTATAGTTCTAGATGACTAAAAATTGCTATTTTTCTTTAAATATGCTTTTAAAAGCACTTTTTTTATGGTATAATTATTTTATGTATAGGTATACATATAAATATTAATTGTTTAGTAGCAATCTTTAAAGGGGGCTTACAGTGAAAATTAATAATATTAGTTTGATGAATTTTAGAAATTATGAAAAGTTAGATATTAATTTTGAAAACTACCTTAATATTTTTTATGGTAAAAATGGTAGTGGTAAAACAAATTTAGTTGAAGCAATATATTTACTGGCATTAACTAAGTCTTATCGTATTAGTAATGATAAATTATTAATTAAAAAAGGAAATATTAAATGTCGAGTAAGTGGTGAAATTAATAAGAATGATGATTCTACAAAATATAGTGTTGTTATTGGTAATGATGGAAAAATAGTAGAAATAAATGATACAAAAATTGATAAGATAAGTGATTATGTATCAAAAATTAATATTATTTTATTTAGTCCAATTGATACAAGATTAATTGATACAACACCAAGTGATAGAAGAAAAATGATAAATATTGAAATAAGTCAAATTAATAAAGAATATTTAATTGTTTTAGCAAACTATAATAGAATATTAAAACAAAGAAATTTCTATTTAAGAAGTTTGTATGTAAATGGTAATAATGATTTAAGTTATTTAAATATTTTAACTAATAAATTAATAGAATATGGTTTATTAATTAATAAGTATCGTATGGAATTTATTAATAATATAAATACTTATATAACTGATATTTATAGTGATATATTTAAAAGTGGTGAATTAAAGATAAAATATAATTCTTATTATAATAATAAAAATGCAATAAAATTATTAAAAAATTATCAACAAAATTATAAGAAGGAAATGGAAATAGGAAAAACTTTATTGGGAGTTCATCATGATGATATTGAATTTATTATTGATAATAATAATTTAAAAGAATGGGGAAGTGAAGGGCAAAGAAAAAATGCTATTATTTCTTTTAAATTAGCAGAAATTAAAGTTATTAATAATATAAAAAAATATAATCCAATACTTATTTTAGATGATTTATTTAGTGAACTTGATCAAGAAAAAATAAAAAATATTTTAAAATTATTAGATAAAAATGTTCAAACATTTATTACTACAACAGAAATAAATAAAATAGATAAGAAAATTAAAAATAATGCTAATATTTATTATATAGAAAATGGAAAAATAATGGAGGAAAAATATGAATAAAAATACACATTATACTGATGCTGATATTCAAGTTTTAGAAGGATTAGAAGCTGTAAGAAAAAGACCAGGTATGTATATTGGATCTACTGGTGAAAAAGGTCTTCATCATTTAGTTTGGGAAATAGTTGATAATGCTGTTGATGAAGCCTTAGCGGGTTTTTGTGACGATATTGAAGTTATAATTGATAAGGGAGATATTATTGAAATTAGAGATGATGGTAGAGGTATTCCAACAGGTATAAATGAAAAGACTGGTTTGTCTACTGTTGAAACTATTTTTACTGTTTTACATGCCGGAGGTAAATTTGGTGGTGAAGGTTATAAAGTAAGTGGTGGCCTTCATGGTGTTGGAGCTAGTGTTGTTAATGCCTTATCAAAATGGTTGGAAGTAAAAATTTATCGTGATGGAAATATATATTATCAAAGATTTGAAAATGGAGGACATGCTGTTGAACCATTAAAAGTTATTGATAAATGTGCATTAGATAGAACTGGTAGTACTGTTAGATTTAAACCAGATGAAGAAATTTTTAAAGAAACAACTACTTTTGATTATGATATCTTATATAAAAGATTACAAGAAATTGCTTTTTTAAATAAGGGATTAAGAATAAATTTGTATGATTTAAGAGTAGAAGATAAACATGATTCATTTTTATATAATGGTGGAATTATTGAATATGTTGAAATGCTTAATAAAAATAAAAATGTTTTACATGATGATGTTATTTATTTAAGTGGTGAAGAAGATGGCATAATGTTTGAAGTTGCTTGTCAATATAATGATGGATATAATTCAAATATTTATTCTTTTACTAATAATATAAATACTTATGAAGGTGGAACACACGAAGATGGTGTAAAAATTGCCTTAACTAGAGTAATTAATAAATATGCTAAAAATGCTAAAATTTTAAAAGATAAAGATGAGGCATTAACTGGTGATGATGTTAGAGAAGGATTGACAATGATTATTTCTTGTAAGCATCCAGATCCACAATTTGAAGGTCAAACTAAAACAAAATTAGGTAATACTGAAGTTAAAAAAATAGTAAGTGATATTTTTGGTAATGGATTAGAAAGATATTTATTGGAAAATCCTAATGTGGCAAGAATTATCATCGAAAAAGCCTTGTCAGCTTCAAGAGCAAGAATCGCCGCGAAGAAGGCTAGGGAAACCGTAAGAAGAAAAGGGGACTTGGAAATTACAGCTTTTTATGGTAAATTAACCGATTGTAAGAGTAAAGATCCAAGTGAATCAGAAATATTCTTAGTCGAAGGGGATTCAGCTGGTGGTTCTGCTAAAAGTGGACGTGATTATATGACTCAAGCAATTTTGCCTTTGAGAGGAAAAATTTTAAATGTGGAAAAGGCAAGACTTGATAGAGCCTTAAGTAATGAAGAAATTAAAACTATTATTACAGCATTTGGTACGGGTATTGGTGATGAATTTGATTTATCTAAATTAAGATATGATAAAATCATTATAATGACTGATGCTGATGTCGATGGATCACATATTAGAGTATTGTTGCTTACTTTATTTTATCGTTTCTTTAGACCAATTGTTGAAGCAGGTCATGTTTATGCAGCAATGCCACCTTTGTTTAAAATTACCCATGGAAAAACAATTAAATATGTGGTTGATGAAGCGGAAAAAAATGAATATTTAGCTAGTTTACCTCCAAATGTTAAACCGGAAATAGCTAGAAATAAAGGGCTTGGAGAAATGGATCCAGATGAACTTCGTGATACTACTATGTCTAAAGCCACTAGAACTTTAAAACAAATTACTGTAGATGATTTAAAAGCAGCGGATTTGGCTTTTGAAAAATTAATGGGTGAAGCCGTAGAACCAAGAAGAGAATTCATTGAAAAAAGAGCTGGCTTGGCTAACTTAGATTTATAGGGAGGTTATAATGGATAAAATAGTTCAAAATAATATAGTTGATGAAATTGAACAATCATTTATCGATTATTCAATGAGTGTTATTGTATCACGAGCAATACCAGATTTAAGGGATGGTTTAAAACCTGTTCATAGAAGAATACTTTATTCAATGTTTGAATCAGGATATTTGCCAAGTGCTCAATATAAAAAATGTGCTAGAGTTGTTGGGGATGTAATGGGAAAATATCATCCTCATGGAGATTCTTCTATATATGAAGCATTAGTTAGAATGGCACAAGATTTTAGTTATCGTTATATGTTAATCGATGGCCATGGTAATTTTGGTAATATGGATGGTGATGGAGCTGCTGCTTATCGTTATACTGAATCAAGACTTTCTAAAATATCACTTGAATTATTAAGAGATATAAATAAAAATACTGTAAATTTTGTCCCAAACTTTGATGAATCTTTAGATGAGCCTGAAGTTTTGCCAAGTAGATTTCCTAATATTTTAGTAAACGGAACTATGGGAATTGCTGTTGGTATGGCTACAAATATTCCTCCGCACAATTTAGGTGAAGTTATTGATGGCTGTGTTGCATATATTGATAATCCAGACATTGATACTGATGGATTAATGAAATTTATTAAAGGGCCTGATTTTCCAACTGGAGCAGTTATTTTAGGTAATTCTGGTATAAAAAAGGCTTATGAAACCGGCAAAGGAACAATAACCATAAGATGTAAAGCGGAAATTGAAGAAGAAGGTAATAAACATCGTATAGTTATTACGGAAATTCCTTATGGTTTAAATACCTTAGAATTAAAAAAACGCATTGGGGAATTAGTTAGAGATAAAATTATAGATGGTATTGCTGATTATCATGAAGAAACAAACTTGGAAAATGGTATAAAAATAGTTATAACACTAAAAAAAGAAGCTAATGGTAGTGTAGTACTTAATAATTTATATAAACATACGCAATTACAAACATCTTTTGGTATAAATTTACTTATGATTGATAATGGTGTACCAAAAACACTAGGACTTAAGAATATTATTTCAAAATATATTGATTTTCAAAGAGAAGTTATTATTAGAAGAACACAATTTGAACTTGATAAAGCTGAAAAAAGAGTACATATCTTAGAAGGATATAAAATTGCTTTAGATAATATTGATGCTGTTATTAAAATTATTAAAGAATCTAAATCTGATAATGAAGCAAAAGAAAAATTAATTAGTAGATTTGGTTTTTCTGAAATTCAAACAGACAATATATTAGAACTTAAATTACGTCGTTTGACGGGATTAGAAAGAGAAAAAATTGAAGAAGAATTAAATTCTTTAATTGTTGAAATAGATCGTTTAAGAGGTATTTTAGCGGATAATGCCAAGGTTCTTGCAATAATTAAAGAAGAATTATTAGAAATTAAATCTAGATATGGTGATGAAAGAAGAACTAAAATAGATATGACTGCAATCGACTTTATTGAAGATGAGTCATTGATTCCAGAAGAAAATGTTTTAGTTGTATTAACTCATAATGGATATATTAAAAGAACTACTTCCGATACTTTTAAAGCCCAAAATCGTGGAGGAGTAGGAATTAAAGGTATGACAACTAATGATGAAGATTTTGTTGAACATATGTTAAATTTATCTTCACATGACTTTGTATTATTCTTTACAAATAAAGGAAAAGTGTATAGATTAAAAGGTTATGAAATTCCTGAATTTGGTCGCCAATCTAAAGGAATTCCAATAGTTAATTTGCTTCAAGTTGAAAAAGAAGAAAAAATTAATGCAATTATTAACATTGGTAAGGATGAACAAAATTATAAATATTTATTATTTGCTACGAAATATGGGGTTGTCAAGAAAACTTTAATTAGTGAATTTGAAAATATTAGAAATAGTGGAAAAATTTGTATAACTTTACGAGAAAACGATGAATTAATAGATGTTAAAAAGACTTCTGGAGAAGATTTGGTTTTACTTGGTAGTGATACAGGTCGAATGGTTAAATTTAATGAAAATGAAATAAGAATTATGGGAAGAACAGCTAGTGGAGTCAGAGGAATTAATTTAGATAAAGGCAAATGTATATGCTGTGAAATAGTTAAAGAAGATAATATCATTTTGTTAGTAACAGAAAACGGTTACGGAAAACAAACAAATGTTTGTGAATATCGTCAAACAAAAAGAGGTAGCAAAGGAGTTAAAGCATTAAATATTACCGAAAAGAACGGAAATTTAGTTGCTGTAAAAATTGTAGATATCAACAAGGAATTAGTTATAATGACTGATTCAGGTATGACAATGCGTATGCCAGTTGATCAAATATCTCTATTAGGTAGAGTTACTCAAGGAGTTAGATTAATTAATCTTAAAGACAATCAAATAGTATCAGCAATAAGTTTAGTCGACAAAAGTGATGAAAATTTTGATATTACAGATGAAAACATTGAAAGTGTTTAATATAAACACTTTTTTATTTTAAAAATTTATACTATTTTTTTAAAAAATTTAAAAAAATGATGGTAAATTTTAATTTTTCATTTGAGATGTTTCACGTGAAACATTACCAACGTTTTAAAATAATTTATATTAGGCTAGCAATTTAATGTTTCACGTGAAACATTGTTGATAACTTTTTATATAACTTTAACAGAATAATGTGAATAAATACAAATTTAATTTTTTATTTAAAACAATTTTATGCTTGTATGTTTGTATAAACAAATGTAATTTAAATAAAAATTTATTACAATTGTAATCACGATTAATTATTTTTTAGTTGCTATAGCATTTTTTAATATTTATTATAATTTGTATAATTACATATGTCTTTAAAAAGTAATGTTTCACGTGAAACATTGTTAATAATTTTTCGTTTTTAATAATTGATGTAATATTATATAAAGTTGATTTAAAATTTTAATTCATTTAATATATAATTATTTAATTATAATATATGCGGCCTTTTTTATATTATGTTAGTTTTGATTAATTAGATTTTAGTTACAATTGTATTTTTATGCATGTATAATCATATATATTTTTAAAAAAGTAATGTTTCACGTGAAACATTGTTGATAACTTTACTATTTTATTATTAATCATATTTATTTAATTATTTGGGTTAAAAATAAAAATGTTGAAAAATTAATTTTTAATGTGTTTCACGTGAAACATCATATATACGAACATATGTACGTTTTATTTTTAAAAAACGATTTTATTCTCATTTTTTTAAAATTTTTTTAAAAAATGGTATAAAATTTTAAAAAAGTATCAATAAAATATGAAATTGATTATAGTAAAAAATATTTCCCGGGAAATAATAGCCTGAATTTTAGTATATTTTTTAATTTTTTAATAATTTTTTATTTATATTAAATTCCCATAGCTACAGACTTATTTTATTAAAATTTTAAATATAAAAAAGTAAATTTAGTGGTTATAATTCAAAAAAATTGTATATTAATTTATAAAATTTTAAAAAATAAGCACTAAAATTCAATTTTGATTATTTATATAAAATATTTCCCAGGAAATAATTTTATATAAATGTTAAATTTAAAATATTTTAATACTTAATTGTTTTTTTCAAAACAAAAAAGTCCCATATTTTTTAAGTTTTTTAACCATATTTTAAAATTTAAAAATATTTTATTAATAGTTATCAACACAAAAATAATAGATGATTTTTTTGGGAAATATTTGGTTTACATAATATTTAGGTAATATTATTTGTTTGGTTATTTTTAATTGACATGGTTTTAATGTTTTGATATTATTAATTTGTGCAACAAATATGCTGTAACCTGGTCAGGATTGGAAAATAGCAGCCATATCAGCCTCTATTTGTGTGCACTTTTTATTTTTGGGGATGTTTTAATGAAAAATTTATATAAAGAATGTATTGATTTAGCAAAAAAGTCTGTTAAATGTGGGGATATACCAGTTGGAGCAATAATTGTTAAAGATGGGATAATTATTGGAAAAGGATATAACACTAGAGAAAAAGATAGTAATATAATTGGACATGCAGAAATTAATGCTATAATAAATGCTTCTAAAAAAATTAATAATTGGAATTTAAGTGATAGTGAAATGTATGTGACATTAAAACCGTGTTCAATGTGTATGGAAATAATTAAACAATCACGGATAAAAAATGTTAATTATTTATTAGATAAACCGGATCATAAAAAAGAATTTTATAAAACTAAGTTTAAAAAAATAGATGAAAATGATTACAATGATGAATATTTGAAAATATTACAATCTTTTTTTAAGGAATTAAGAGAAAAGTAACAAATATTATGGTATAATTTTATAGGGAGGCATCTATGAGTTACAAAGTATTATATAGAAAATATAGACCAGATAGTTTTGATAATCTTATTGGTCAAAAGGCAATAGTAGATATATTAAAGAACTCTATAAAAGACAATAAAATTGCACATGCATATTTATTCTCTGGCCCGAGAGGAACTGGTAAAACATCAACAGCTCGAATTTTGGCAAAAGCGATTAATTGTTTAAATAATAAAGATGGGTTAGCGTGTAATGAGTGTGAAAATTGTTTAAATTTTAATGGAAATCCTGATATTATTGAAATAGATGCTGCTTCAAATAATGGTGTCGATGAAATCAGAGAATTGATAAATAATGTTAAAATAATGCCAACTTCACTAAAATATAAAGTATATATAATAGATGAAGTACACATGCTTAGTCAAAGTGCTTTTAATGCATTATTATTAACTTTAGAAGAACCACCAGCTCATGTAGTATTTATTTTAGCTACAACTAATATTGAAAGTGTACCAATTACAATTTTATCTAGGTGTCAAAGATATGATTTTAAAAAAATAAATGAAGATGATATATATAAACAGTTAGAATATATATGTAATAACGAAAATATCTTATATGAAGCTGATGGATTAAAAGAAATTTCCCTTTTAGCGGATGGTGGATTAAGAGATGCCTTAAGTATTTTAGATCAATTATCAAAGAATAATAGTAAAATTACACTAGATTTAGTAATTAATGAAATTGGTAGTATTTCAAATAAAAAGATTGATGACATAATTACTTTTCTTGATGAAAACAATTATTCTGAAATAGATAAAATTATTAATTCCTTCTTAAATAGCAATTTAAACTATAAAGTTGTAATTAAAAAATTGATTAATTCTTTAACTAAAAAAGCAATTAGTATATTGGAAACAGGAAAATGTAATAATCTTGATTATGATAAGTGTAAAAAATTAGTATTTGAACTTAATGATATAATGAATAAAATTAATATAAATATCGAACCATATTTATTAATTAAATTAGTATTATTAAGTTATGTTACATCAAATAGTACTTCTTTAAAGACTGAAGAAGAAAAAAACAATTGTAAAATAGTGAAAAAGTGTGAAAATAATGAAATTAATAATTTAAAAAACGATAAAGAAGATACTATAAAATCTAAAAAAAGTAAAAAAGAAAATGTGGACAGATTTTCAAAATTAAATGAAATTAGAATAAATAATTGTTTTGTAAAAGCATCTAAAAGTTATTTAAATAGTTTTCAAGAAATGTGGAATAAATTTATTAATAATATAGATATAAATTTAAAAGGATTACTTAGTGATACTAAAGTAGCTACGGCATCGGATACATATGCAATAGTTATGACCACTATAAGACATAAAGATTTGGAAATAAACGAGAATTTAGAAGAAATAATTAATTTATTTAATAAAAACTTAAAAGAAAATTATAAACTTATATTTATTGATGAATATAGATGGAATGAAGAAAAACGAAAATATATTGAAAATATTAAGAACAAGTATAAATATGAATATATTGAAGAAGCAATGGATAATACTCAAGAAGATGATATTGAAGACATTGTAAACGGAGTATTTGATATGGATAAAATAGAAATAGAATAGGAGAGATGTTTATGAATATGCAACAATTAATGCAACAAGCACAAAGAATGCAAAGAGAAATTACTAAGAAGAAAGAAGCTATAGACGCCCAAGAATTTAAGGGAAAGTCTGAATGGGTAGAATTGAGTTTCAACGGAAAGAAAGAAATTAAATCTTTTAAAATTATAAAAGATGGTGTAATTGATGACGATGATAAAGAAATGTTAGAAGATATGATTATGATTGCTATAAAAGATGCATTTAATAAAATTGATGCTGAAACTGAAAAAGAACTTGGTCAATATGCTTCAATGAGCGGATTGATGTAAAATGGTATATCCAAAGTCTTTAGAAAAATTAATTAATTTTTATAAAAAACTTCCGGGGATTGGAGAAAAAAATGCTGAAAGATTAGCATTATCAACGATAAATTTTAAAGATGAAGAAATAGATTCTTTTAAAGATGCATTACAAGATGTTAAAATTAAAATTCGCAAATGTAAAATCTGTGGACATCTTGCAGAAGATGATATCTGTGATATTTGTAAGGATGAAAATAGAGATCATAATTTAATATGTGTTATAGAAGATTATAAAAGTGTTTTTTCGTTTGAAAAGGTTGGTAATTATAAGGGAGTATATCATGTATTAAATGGTTTAATTTCTCCTGCGGATAATATTGGACCAGATAATATCAATTTAGCATCATTAGTTAAAAGAGTTGAAAGTTTAGAAAAACCAGAACTTATTTTAGCATTAAAATCAACAATTGAAGGAGAAACAACTACTCTTTATATTAAGAAAATTTTTGAAAAGAAAAATGTTTTAATATCTCGGCTTTCATATGGAATACCAATGGGTGCGGAAATAGATTATTTAGATATAATTACATTAGATAAAGCCTTAGAAGATAGGAAAAAAATATCTGAATAAAAAAATAGTTTAGGCATATATTTTTAGTATGAAAGAGATAATTATAACGGTAATTAAAAAGATTATTTTAGCAATATGTTTAATATATGCATTTAATTTATTAGTAAGTGGTTTAAAAATATTCATACCAATAAATTACATAACTGTTGGGGTAGTATCTTTTTTAGGAATGAGTGGTTTACTCGCATTAATAGCAATATATTTTGTAATATTATAATGGAGGTTAAGTGATAGAAGAAGTAAAAGAAAAAGTAGTAAAAATGTATCATGAGCAAAAGTTAGCTCATGCTTATTTGTTTGTAACAAACAATATTGATAAGGCAATGCTAGATATTATTGATATAATCAAGCAAATTTTTTGCCCTGAAAAGTTTAGTCATGATTGCAACAATTGTAATATTTGCAATTTAATAAATCAATTATATTTACCTTCATTAGTAATTATCACTCCGGATGGTAAAACAATAAAAAAAGAACAAATTCTTGATTTAAAAAAACAATTTAGTACAAAGCCAATATATACAAAAGAAAATATTTATATTATAAAAAATGCTGAATGTTTAAATGCTTCATCTGCAAATACTATGTTAAAATTTTTAGAAGAACCAGAAGAAGATATTATAGGTTTTTTCCTAACTAATAATGTTAATAATGTAATTAATACGATTAAAAGCCGTTGTGAAATTATCAATATGTTTTATTCCGAAGCGGCGTTAACAATAAACACTTTAGATAATGAAAATAATTATAAATACTTTGAGGTTGCTAAAGAATATTTAAGACAAATTGAGGTAGAAAAAAAAGATGGAATAATGTATAATAATAGTGATTTGTTAAATATATTTAGTGAAAGAGAAGATATAAAGAAAGTTTTTCAGATATTAGTTTTAATATTTGAAGAGTTATTAAAATACAAATATAATTTAGACAATCAATTTGCTATATTAAATCTTGATTTTTTAGTAAATTTAGATGAAAAAGTCATATTAAAAAAGATTAATTTACTAAATGAATTTTTAGATAATTTAAATAGTAATGCCAATTTAGAATTATTATTAGATAGATTTGTAATAGAAATGAGTTGATTATATGAAAGTATATGGCATAATTTTTAAAGATGGAAATAAAACTTATAATTTTAAAAGTGAATTAACATTAAAAAAAGATGATAAAGTAATTGTAGATACTGACAAAGGCTTGCAATATGCTAAAGTTAGTAAAATCATTGATAGTGATGAAAATGTTGAAGCATTAAAGGAAATAGTAAGAATTGCTACAAAAGATGATGATGATCAATTTTTGGAAAATTTAAAAGAAGCCGATAAAGCTTTGAAAAAATGTCGTAGATTAGTTGAAGAGCTACAACTTAATATGAATGTTTTAAATGCCCAATTTACTTTTGAAAGAACACAATTATTATTTAATTTTATTGCAGATGATAGAATTGATTTTCGTGAATTAGCAAGAAAACTTGCGGCGATATACCACACTAGAATTGAACTTCGTCAGATTGGTGCAAGGGATAAGGCTAAAGAAATTGGGGGTTTAGGAGTATGTGGTAATGAATTGTGTTGTAAAAGATTTTTAAATCAAATGGATACAATATCAATTTCTATGGCCAAGGATCAAAATTTAGCTTTAAATCCAAGTAAAATAAATGGTTCTTGTGGTAGATTATTATGTTGCCTTGCTTATGAAAATCAAAATTATTTAGACAATTTAAAAAATTTACCTCAAATAGGTGATGTAATTAAAACACCAATGGGTGAAGGTGAAGTGGTTGGTTTAGATATTCTTAAAAGAAAATGTCAAGTAAAGATTGATGATCAAATAGAGGATTATTATATTGATGAAGATAGTAAAAAATGATTTATTTGATTATAATAATAGATATATATATCAATTAAATGAAGGCTTTAAGTTTTCATTAGATTCAATTTTGCTATCGGAATATACTAAACCAAAAGATAATTTAAAAATTTTGGATATGTGCACTGGCAATGCAGTTATTCCACTTATTTTATCTTTAAAAACAAACAGTGAAATTACAGGTTTTGAAATACAAGAAGTCATTTATGATTTAGCAAAGAAGTCAGTTAGTTTAAATAAATTAGATAAGCAAATAAAAATTATTAATGATGATATAAATAATATTGATAAATATTTTAAAACCAATTATTTTGATATAATAACTTGTAATCCACCATATTTTAAAAATAATTGTAGTATTAAAAATGAAATTGAATATAAAAATATTGCAAGGCATGAGATGAAAATAAATTTAGATAATATTTTTAAAATAAGTTACAAATATTTAAAAGATAAAGGGTTGTTATATATGTCTCATCGTCCAGAAAGATTAGATGAAATAATAAATATAGCAACAAATAATAAGATGGGGGTTAAAGAAATTATTTTTATAATGACAAATAATACAAAAATTCCTACCTTAATGTTATTAAAATGTGTTAAAAATAGTAAAAATAATGTTAAAATAAAAGTAGAGGATGTTAGTAAGTGTAGTACTTATCAACATATTTTTTGAGGTATTTATGAAATTAATAGTTGGAATAGGTAATCCTGGTGAAGAATATGAAAACACAAGACACAATATCGGTTTTATGATAATCGATAATTTTTTAGGTAAAATAAAATATCAAGAGAAATTTAATACTATGTATTATAAAAAAGAAATTAATGGAGAAATAGTTTATTTTATAAAACCATTAACTTATGTTAATAATTCTGGTATTGCAGTAAGAAAATTTATGGATTATTTTAATATAGATATAGATGATTTATTAGTTATACAAGATGATTTAGATGAAGAAATTGGAAAATATAAATTAAAAAAACATAGTAGCAGCGGAGGACATAATGGTATAAAGTCAATTATTAGTTCTTTAAAAAGTGAAGATTTTCTTAGATTAAAAGTAGGAATTAATAATAAACATAATGATGTAATTGATTTTGTATTAGGAAAATTTAGTAAAAAAGAAAAAAAATTAATTGATGAAAATATGAATATTTTTAAAGAAATAATTTATTCATTTATTAAAGATGGTAGTGATAAAACAATGAATAGATATAATTCGAGGTAATATGGATTTTTTAGATGAATACTTTAAATATGAAATTGGAAGTGAAATATCTGGTTTAACGAAAGAGTTAAGCATTTTTTACTTGCAAAAATTATTTGAAAAATCTAAAAGAAATATTATAGTTTTAACTAGTTCTTTATATGAAGCAAATAAAATTTATGATGGCATAAGTAATGAGATTAAAGAATCTTATTTTTTTCCTATGGATGATTTTTTATCATCAATGATTATTGCAGCATCGCCAGAATTAAAATTTAAAAGATTAGAAACTTTAGATAAAATAAGAAATTGCAGTCAAAAAATAGTTGTTACAAATTTAATGGGTTATTTAAAGTTTTTACCATCTTTTAATGCTGATAATAGTTTAGAAATAAAAGCTAATGACCATATAAAAAGAGATGAATTAGTAAATAAAATAACAGATTTAGGTTATAAAATTGATTCTTTAGTTACAGCAAGTGGGGAGATTGCAGTTCGAGGATTTATTGTAGATATATTTCCTATTGAACAAATACATCCAATACGTATAGAGTTTGATGGAAATATTATTGATTCAATTAGATATTTTGATGAAAATACTCAGTTATCACTTGGAAATTTAAACAATATAAAAATAAAAGCAATTGATGAATTAGTAAATGATAATACCAATTCATTATTTGATTATTGTGAAAATCCAATAGTAGTTTATATTGATAATACACAAATAAAAGCTAGTTATTTAAAATTACAAGAAGATATTTTTGAATATTCTGTTAAGAATTCAATAAATAACAAATTAATGTATGAACTTGATGAAATACATGACAAAGATAAAATTTTTATAAATTTATTTGCTAGTGGTAAATATAATTTAAATGCTAAAGAAATAGAAAATTATAATTCAAGTTTTGAAAAGTTAGTAAATGATTATAATGTTTGGCAAAAACAAGGGAAAGAAATTTATTTTTGTTTAAGTAACAAAAAAGAAGAAAAGATAATTAAAGAATATATACCAACAGCAAAAATAATAACAAAAAGTATTAATAAAGGATTTATATTAGACAGATATGTAATTATCTCCGACAATGATATTGAAAATACTAATCATCAATTAACTAATTACAAAAGTAATTTTCATATTGGGAAAAAAATTAAGGATTATAATCAAATTGAAAAAGGAGATTATGTTGTTCATATAGCACATGGAATAGGGCAATATCAAGGAATAACTTCCCTAAATATAAAAGGAGTACAAAAAGATTTTTTAACAATATATTATGCTGGAGATGATAAGATATATGTTCCAGTTGAAAAGATTAATACGATTTATAAATTTACAGGTAAGGATGGTGCAATACCAAAATTAAATAGTTTAAGTAGCAATAATTGGGAAAAAACTAAAAAATATGTTCAAAGTAAAATAAAAGATATATCTGAGGAATTAATCAAATTATATAAAGAAAGATTAACTTTAAGGAAAGATCCATATAAAGATTATGTTGAAGAAAATGTATTTGCTAGTGAATTCCAATATGAACTTACTAAAGATCAACAAAAGAGCATAATTGATATAGATAGCGATTTAAAAAGTAATATACCAATGGATAGATTATTGTGTGGTGATGTTGGTTTTGGTAAAACAGAAGTAGCAATGCGAGCTATGTTTAAAACTGTTTTAAATAATCATCAAGTAATGTATCTATGTCCAACAACAATTTTATCAAAGCAACAATTTAAAGTAGCACTAGATCGATTTAAAAATTGGCCAGTGACAATAAAATTATTAAATAGACATACTTCAACAAAAGAAACAAAAGAAATAGTTGAAGATTTTAAAAATGGAAAAATAGATATATTATTTGGAACTCATAGAATACTAAGCGAGGATGTAAAACCTAAAGATTTAGGGCTATTAGTTGTAGATGAAGAACAAAGATTTGGAGTAACTCATAAAGAAAAGATTAAAGAGTTAAAAACTGATGTAAATGTTTTGACTTTAAGTGCAACTCCAATACCAAGGACTTTAAAAATGGCTTTATCGGGGTTAAGAAATTTATCAATTATAGATACACCCCCAATTAATAGGTATCCAGTACAAACTTATGTTATTGCAGAAGATGATTTATTAATTAAGGATGCTATATATAAAGAATTATCTCGAGGTGGTCAAATATTTATATTATATAATAGAGTAGAATCTATATTAAAATATGTCGATTATATTTCTAAACTTGCTCCGGATGCAAAAATTGCTTATGCTCATGGCAAAATGGATAAATACCAACTTGATAAAATTATGGAAGATTTTATATATAATAAATATGATATTTTAGTATGTACTACTATTATTGAAAGTGGGATTGATATACCTAATGTTAATACATTAATTATTCATGATGCTGATAATTTTGGTTTAAGTCAACTTTATCAAATCAGAGGAAGAGTTGGACGTAGTGATAGAATTGCTTATGCTTATTTAATGTATGAAAAAAACAAATTATTAAATGAAATTGCTATTAAAAGGTTAAACACAATAAAAGAATTTACTGAACTAGGTAGTGGATATAAAATAGCAATGCGTGATTTAAGTATTAGAGGTGCGGGAGATATTTTTGGTGCTTCCCAAGCGGGTTTTGTTGATAGTGTTGGAATAAATTTATATATGAAAATGATTGAAGATGAGTTAAAACGACAACAAGGACAAGTTGTTTTAGAAGAAGATTTATCAAATAAATCTTTAATAAATGTTGAAACTCATATAAATGATGATTATGTATCTGATGAAGATGTAAAAATTGAAATTCATCAAAAAATAAATGAAATTGATTCTTATGAAAAATTATTAGAAATTAAGAAAGAATTAGAAGATAGGTTTGGTAAAATTACAGAAGAAATGCAAATTTATATGTATGAAGAATGGTTTGAAAAAATTGCTCAAAAATATAATATTACACAAGTAGTTCAAACAGAACGTTTAGTAGAAATAACATTACCTGAAGAATTATCAAATAATATTAAAGGTGATAAGTTATTAATTGAAGCAATGAGTTTAACTAAATATTTTAATATAAAATATAATAATAAGAAAATAACAATTACATTATATACTAAACAGTTAGAAAAGCATTTTATTTATTATATTGTTACTTTATTAGAACACATTTTATAGTGTATAAATAAAAAAAGATAATCCACACTAAAAAAGAAGTGGAGTGAACTATATTGAAGTCAACTGGAGTAACGAGAAAGATAGATGATTTAGGGAGAATTGTTATACCTAAAGAAATTAGAAAAAACTTAGGAATAAGAGATGGAGAAAGCCTAGAAATATTTACAGAAGAAGATAATATAATTTTAAAAAAACATTCAGAAATTAAAAAATATGAGGAATTAAGTGCTAGGTTAAGTGAATTAATTGAAAATACATTTAAAATTAATGTAATAATTACAGATAGGCAAAAAGTAATTGCTACTAATTTAGATAAAGATTTGATAAATAAAGACATTGATAAAGATTTAATTTATTTAATTGATAATAGAGAAGAGTTTGTTGGAAGAAAAGATATATATAATTATAATAGTTATGTAACAATAGTACCAATTATAGTTTCAATAGATTCTTTAGGATTAATAATTTTATTAAATAATGAAGAAAAAGAATTAAAGAATCTTGCAAAATTTATGGCTAAAATATTATCTGATAAATTAAATATATAATTTATGTGAAAACACTTTTCTAGAAAATAAAGTGTTTTTTTATTTGAATAAATAAAAATTAACAAAAATTAGTTTTAATTAATAATTTATATTGCGGTTATAGTTGGCATATGCTATAATGTTTTAGAAAAAAAGAGGTGGGTTATAATAGTTAAAGTTGATTGGCAATTATTTAATAATAATGATTTATTAATTAATTTATTAGATAAAGAATGTGAATATGTAAAAAATGAATATTTAAAATTTAATGAAGCTGAAGTAATTAATATAATTGATATAAAAAATAAAGTGTATAAAAGATTAACAAAAGATTATAATATGGAAATAGATTTTGTTAATAATATATGTACTTTTATATTTGATAATAAAGAAAAATGTAGTATAGATATAGAAAGTAAAATAGAAATAAATAATAGTAATATAAATATTAAATATAAAATTGATGATGATACTAAAAGCATTTTAATTGTTTTGAAAGAGGAATAACATGAAAGAAATACTTATAGATTTAATAAATGATGCATTAAAAAAGATGGATATTACTAATGCATCAATAGAAATAGAACAACCTAAAATTAAAGAGAATGGGGATTATTCTAGTAATATTGCTTTAAAATTAACAAAAATATTAAATCAAAATCCTATGGATATAGCTAATAATATAGTTGCTAATATAAATTCTGATAAAATAAAAAAAATTGAAATAAAAAAACCAGGCTTTATAAACTTTTTTGTTGATAAAAATTATTTAATAGATAATTTAGTAACCGTGTTAAAAGAAGAAGATTGTTATGGTAGTTCAAATATAGGAAATGGGAAAAAAATAAATATTGAATTTGTAAGTGCTAATCCAACAGGGATATTACATATAGGTAATGCTAGAGGTGGAGCATATGGTGATTCACTTGCTAGAATATTAAGGTTTTGTAATTATAGTGTTACTGAAGAATATTATATAAATGATGCTGGAAAACAAATAATATATTTAGGTGAATCATTAAAATCTCGTTATTTTGAAAAATGTAATAAAAATTACCCAATGCCAGAGGAAGGATATCATGGAAAAGAAATTATTGATATGGCAAATGATTTATATAATGAATTTCAAGATAAATTATTAGAAAAAGATATAGATTATTTTAAAGAATATGCTACTAAAATTTTATTAAATAATATTTTTAATGATTTAAAGGAATATAGAATAAATTATGATGTTTATACTTCTGAATTAGCAATAAAAAATAAATATAATTTATATGAAATTATAGACAGATTAACAAAAAATGGTTATACTTATGAACGGGATGGAGCAGTATGGTTTAAATGTAGTTCAATATTTGATAATACTGATCATGTATTAATTAAAGAAGATAAAACATTAACCTATTTAGTTCCGGACATTGCATATCATTTAGATAAATATAATCGTGGCTTTGATAAAATGATTGATATATTCGGAACTGATCATCATGGCTATGTTGCTAGACTTAAGAGTAGTATTAAAGCCTTAGGTAATGATCCTGATAAGTTAGAAGTCAAATTATTACAATTAGTTCGTTTAATTGAAGATGGAAATGTTGTTAAAATGAGTAAAAGAACTGGTAAATCAGTAACATTAAAAGAATTAATTGATGAAGTTGGAGTAAATGCTGCTAGATATTATTTTGTAAAAAGCAGTTTAGATACGCAAATGGATTTCGATTTAAATCTAGCAAAATCAAAGTCAAATGAAAATCCAGTTTATTATGTATGTTATGCATATGCAAGAATTGCTTCTATATTAAAAGAAGTAAATTATGATGAAATACTAACAAAATATGATACATTAAATGATGAAGATACATATAATGTTTTAGAAAAAGTATATGAATTTAAAGAAGTAGTAAAAAATGCTGCGCAAAAAGAATTACCACATTTAATAACTAATTATGTATATGATTTAGCAAATATTTTTCATAATTATTATTCAAATGTTAGAATAATTACTGAAGATGAAAAAGCAACAAAAGAAAAAATAATGTTAATAAAAGCAGTACAACAAACTATTAAAAATGCTTTAAATTTAATTGGAGTTATACCTCCAGAAAAAATGTAAGGAGTGGGATTTATGAAATTAAATGAAATACCAAAAGATGAATTAGAATTAATGGGTTATGATGACATTGCAGCTTTAGTGTTACAAGAATCCGGTAAAAAAATGAAGTTAAGAGACATTTTTAAAAAAGTGTGTGAAGCACTAGATTTACCAGAAGAAACTGTAGATGAAAGATTGTTAGATTTTTTTGAATTAATGAGTATTAATAAAAAGTTTATTATGTTAAAAAATGGTTTTTGGGATTTGCAATCAAAACATAAACTTGATGTAGTTATTGAAGATGATGAAGAAGACGAAGATATAATCGAAGAAGATGAAGATGAAGAAGATGAAATCATTGAAGAAGAAGACGAAGATATTTTCTATGATAAAGATGATGAAACTGATGATGTTGATGATGATGACTTAGCTGATTTAGTTGTAATCGATGAAAATGATGAGGATAATAATTTATAGCGTAGTTTTCAATTTTTAATAATATTTTAGAAGGAGGAAACTATGTTTAATAGATTAGATGCTATAGAAAAAAGATATAATGAAATAAAGGAAGAGTTATTAAAACCTGAAGTGTTAAATGATTTTAATTATTTAAAAAAATTATCAAAAGAAGAGAGCGAATTAAAGGAAACTGTTGAAGTTTATCATGAATATAAAAAAGTAATTGATAATCTTAAACAAGCAAAAGAAATGGAAAATGATTCTGATTTAAAAGAAATTGCTCAAAGTGAAATTGCAGAGCTATCTCTTAAAGAAGCAAAATTAAAAGAAAAGATAGAAATTTTATTAGTTCCAAAAGATGAAAATGATGGGAAAAATGTCATTATGGAAATTCGTGGTGCTGCTGGAGGAGATGAAGCCAATATTTTTGCTGGTGATTTGTTTAGGATGTATTCTTATTATGCCGAAGAAAATAATTGGAAAATAGAAGTTATTCATGAAGTTGAAGGAACCAGCGGAGGATTTTCTCAAATAGAATTTATAGTTAAAGGCAATAATGTTTATTCTAAATTAAAATATGAAAGTGGATCGCATCGTGTTCAAAGAGTTCCAGCAACGGAAGCAAGTGGTAGAATACATACATCAACAGCTACAGTTTTAGTAATGCCTGAAGTTGAAACATCAAATATCGAAGTAAAAGAAAGTGATATAAAAATGGATGTTTATCATTCAAGTGGTGCTGGTGGTCAATCAGTTAATACAGCAAATTCAGCAGTTAGATTAACTCATATCCCAACAGGTGTAGTTGTGACTTGTCAAACAGAAAGAAGCCAATTGCAAAATAGGGAAAGAGCATTAAATCTTTTAAAAATTAAAATTAATGATGCAATGCGCCAAAAAGAAGAACAAGAACTAGGTATTGAAAGAAAAACTAAAATTGGTACCGGTGATAGGTCTGAAAAGATAAGAACATACAATTACCCTCAAAATAGAGTAACAGATCATCGAATTAATTTTTCTGTAATGAATTTAGATAAAGTTATGGATGGAGATTTACAACCAATCATTGATGCCTTACAAACTGAAGAT
This sequence comes from uncultured bacterium, assembly GCA_949292245.1. Taxonomy (GTDB): domain Bacteria; phylum Bacillota_I; class Bacilli_A; order RF39; family UBA660; genus Onthocola_B. The sequence continues at coordinate 4,787 of CASEYV010000010.1, read as the reverse complement.
TTAAAACTAAAATTAGCAGGAGAAAAATTTGAATAAACCGGATTTTATAAGTTTTAAAGATTGGGAGTTATTAAAAGAAAAATACTTTGATAATTTAGAGGAAGTATTAGATGAAATAAAAAATGGTTATCCCATACAATATTTAATTGGTAATGTATATTTTTATAATTCTTTAATCAATGTTGATAAAAGTGTATTAATACCAAGACCTGAAACTGAATTTTTAGTTGAAAAAATAATTAAATTAGCAAATGAAAAATTTAATAAAAAAATAAATATTATAGATTTAGGAACAGGTAGTGGATGTATAGCTATAGCTTTAAAAAAGAGTTTAAATGCTGATGTTTGGGGAATAGATATTTCTGCACAAGCATTAGATGTTGCTAAAAATAATGCAAAAATAAATGAATTAGAAATTAACTTTATTAATGCTGATATGATAAATCCATTAACTAATAATTATGATATTATTATTTCTAATCCACCTTATATCGGGGAAAATGATTATGTTGATGAAAGTGTAAAAAAATATGAGCCAAATATCGCTTTATTTGCTAAAGATAATGGCATGTATTTTTATAAGAAAATTATTAGTAATAATATTAATAGATTAAATAAAAATGGATTTATGGCTTTTGAAATTGGGGATAATCAAAAAAAAGATTTAGAAAAATTTTTAATTAGTTTAAATGTTTCAAATTTTAAATTTGAACAGGATTTAACTGGAAGAGATAGATATTTATTTATATTTAATGAATAAAAATAATAACAATTATCCAATATTTTATCAGGTGATAATATTGAAAAAGATAATTGTTATTTTATTTGTAATTACTATTTTATTATGTTTAACAAATAATAAGCAAGAAGTATTAATACCAAGTGATGCTATAAGATTTAGAATAATTGCTAATAGTAATTCTATAAAAGATCAACAAGAGAAATTAGAAATTAAAGCAGAGTTAGAGCCAGTGTTAGCATCAATTTTAAGTAATTCAAGTGATTACTATAATGCAAAAAACAGCATTATGGATAATATGGATAATATAAAAAGTGTAATTGAAAAACACAATGTAAAATATGATATAAATTATGGAAATAATTTTTTTCCAGAAAAAACATATAAAGGAATTTATTACCCTGAAGGAAATTATGAGTCTTTAGTAATAACCTTGGGGGATGGTATTGGTGAAAATTGGTGGTGTGTATTATTTCCGCCATTGTGTTTATTAGAAGCAAACGAAGCCAACTATGATGAAGTAACATATACTACTTATTTTCAAGAAATATTAGATAATTTTAAATAGATTTGCATATATTTTTTTAGGTGATATTAATGCGAGAAATTGTATCCATTTTATTAATTGGAATATCATTATCAATGGATACTTTTTCTTTGTCTTTAACTTTAGGAACAGTTGCTAATAATAAATTAATTAAATTGTTACCTTTATTTGTTGGTATCTTCCATTTTTTTATGCCTTTATTAGGTAATATAATTGGAATTGCTTTAATTAATCTTTTTAATATTGCTAGTAATATTATTTTAGGTTTAGTTTTAATTGTTTTGGGTATTAATTTAGCATTTCATTATTATCAAGATGAAAAAGTAAATATTAAATTAAGTATTTTAGGTTTAATGCTTTTTGCCCTTAGTGTAAGTATAGATTCTTTTTCTGTTGGGTTAGGTATAACAGATTTAACTAATAACTATTATCTTGCTTGTATTATTTTTGCCTTTTGTAGTGCATCATTTACTTATTTAGGAATAATTATTGGTAAATATTGTAGTAAATTAATTGGTAAATACGCTATAATTATTGGTATTTTTTTGTTATTATTACTTGGTATATTTCATCTTTTTTGATAAAATGATATAATTAAGTTGGTGATTAAATGAAAAATTTTTTATTAGTCATAAAAGAAATTTGTAACGAACTAAATATTGATTATAAAACTATTTCTAAAGATTGGATTACAATTTTAGAAAAAGATGAAAAAATTCATTATATTGTTGGTTATAAATTTGATTTGAATGGTAATGGTATTTCAAGAATAATGGATGATAAATATGCTTTTTATGAATTAGTTAAGTTATATAATTTTCCTATAATTGAACATAATATTATTTTTAAAAATTATGATAAAAAAGAAATAGAAACATTATTTTGCAAGTATAATAAAGAAGTTGTTATTAAAATAAATACAGGAACTTGTGGTAAGGATGTGTATAAAATAAATAAAATAGAAGAATTATTTAAATTGCTTGATGATTTATTAAATAACAATTTTTCATTAAGTCTATGTCCTTATGTAAATATAAAAAATGAGTATCGAGTTATATTATTAGATGATGAAGTGTTATTAACTTATGGTAAGATAAAACCTGTTGTGTATGGTGATGGCAAGAGAAGTATAAAGGATTTATTAATAGAGTTTAATCCATATTTTTTTAATAAAATAGACAATTTACCTCAAAAAATATTGAAAACAAATGAATTTTATGAATATAGTTGGAAATTTAATTTATCTCAAGGAGCAATGCCTTTTTTAGAAGTAGATGATAAAATAAAAAAGAAAATTATAAAAGAAGGTTTGAAAATTGCTAAAAAATTAAACTTAAGATTTTGTAGTTTAGATTTTGTAATAGATGATAATGATAATTTATTATTAATGGAAGCTAATAGTGGTGTAATGATGGATAATTTTATAAAAATAATTCCAAATGGTAGGGATATTGCCAAAGATATTTATAGAAAAGCAATAAATAAAATGTATAAATAAGGAGGTTATTATGAAAAGAATCATTATTGAAGGAAATCATACTTTAAGTGGAAAAATTAAAATAGGAGGTGCAAAAAATAGTGTAGTTGCTTTAATTCCTGCGGCGATTATGGCAAGTGGAAAAGTAAAAATAAGTAATGTACCAAATATTTCTGATAAAGATGCTTTATTAGAAATACTAAAATTACTTAATGTAACAGTTAAAAGAAGTACAGGAATAATTGAAATTGATGCGTGTAATTTAGAAAATAAAATTATTCCTGAAAGTTTAAGTAATAAATTAAGAGCATCTTATTATTTTATGGGGGCATTACTTGCTAGATTTAAAAGAGTAGAAATGTACTTTCCTGGAGGATGTAATATTGGATCAAGACCAATAGATTTACATTTAAAAGGTTTTGAATCCTTAGGTGCTAAAATAACAAAAGAAAATAGTAAATATTTAATTGTAGCAGATGAATTACATGGAGCAGATATATTTTTAGATTTTGCCTCAGTTGGTGCAACAATTAATATAATGATTGCTGCAACTATGGCTAAAGGAACAACACATATAATGAATGCCGCAAGAGAAGCGGAAATTAGTAATATAGCTGATTTATTAAATAATATGGGAGCAAAAATAAGTGGGGCTGGAACTGAACAAATAACTATTGAAGGTGTTGAAGAGTTACACGGTGCAGAAATAAAAGTTATTCCTGATCGTATTGAAGCTGGAACTTATATAATTATGGGGGCTTTACTTGGAGATAATTTAGTTATTGAAGGAATGATTCCTGAACATAATATAGTTTTATTAAATAAATTGCAAGAAATGGGAGTAAATTTTAAATTACAAAATCACAAAATTATTTTAAATAAAACTAATAATTTAAAACCTACAAATGTAAGAACTGTTGTTTATCCGGGTTTTCCAACTGATTTAGGTCAACCAATAGCAGTATTGTTAACTCAAGCAAATGGTATATCTTTATTTGATGAAACTATTTGGGAAAATAGAATGGGACATGTAAAATATTTAAACAAAATGGGTGCAAATATTGTTGCTGAAAGACAACATGCTCAAATTACAGGACCAACTAAATTGCATGGTGAAGAAATTACAGCAACTGACCTGCGAGCTGGTGCGGCATTAGTTACTGCAGGTTTAATTGCAGATGGTATAACAATAATAAATGATGCTGAACATATACTTCGAGGATATGAAAGAATTATTGCTAAGTTATCCTCTGTAGGTGCTAATATAAAAATAGTTGAAGTATAATTTAATAGATTATACTTTTTTTATGGGGGTTATATGAAAAAATTAAAAAGAAGATATAAATTATTAATTATTATAGTTGTTGGAGTTATATTAACTTTTTTTATAAATACTTCATCAACTAAACAAAAAGTTGATTTGGTTTCATTAGGTGATAGTTTAAGTGTTGGTATGACCCCATATAATGTTGCGGGTACAAGTTTTAATGATTATTTAAAAAAACATTTGGAAGATAAAAATAAACTTGGAAGTTATAACAACGAATTTGCAATAAATCATTTAAGAATTCATGAATTAAATGATTATTTAAAAGAAAATAAATTAGGAAATTTTACAAGAGTACCAATAAAACAGGTTTTAGCTAAAGCTGATATTATTAGCATTGCTATTGGGATAGATGAGTTTGCAGATATATCTTTGTATGAAGATATATCCAATAATTTAATTGATAATTATATTTTAGAAATGAATACTTTATTAAAAAATATTAGGGAATTTTATGATAAAGAAATAATTATTGTTAGTCTCTATCCAGCGTATAATTTTAATAAAAATGATGCTCTTGAAATAAACACCAAATTAAGTCAATTAGCAGTAGAGTACAAATGTAAATATTTGGATATATTAGCATATTCTTTAAATAAAAATTATTTTTTAGATAATACTAGTTATTATATGAATTATTTAGCTCATGAAAAAATTGCTAATAAAATAATTGATATGTTATTTTGATGTTTAAAAT
>CASEYV010000009.1 GCA_949292245.1 uncultured bacterium | reverse complement strand
TATTTCAAAGAACAATATCTATTTATAACATCATCTGATGTTATAACCATTATTTTTTCATTTGGGATTAGTTTTCCATAAAACTTTTCCCACTATCTACTACATAATTATAACATATATTTTTGCTTTTTGAATTATTTATTAGCAAAATATGTCTTGGCTAATATATCTTTTAATACTAGCATTGCATCTAATTTATTATAATTATATTCTTTTTCTAAACTATCTAATAATTTTTCTATTTCTTTTTGATATTCTTCTAATATAGGGTATTTTTTGCTCCATACTTTTGTCCAATTTACTTTTTCTACTTTAGTATCATCATACTTTTCTATTTCTTTTTCTATTTCTTTAATATTAATTTTTTCCATTTTCTATCTCCTTTTTTATTATATTTATCATTTCTTGATTATGAAAATCATTAGCAAATAAATTATTTTTAAACAACATAATTACTTCGTCAATTGTAAAATATTTTATTTCATCTATTTCTTCTGTTTGAATTTTTAACTTATTAAGCATAATATTTCCTTTTAAAATATATACATCATGATACGAATATTTTTCTTTGTTTTTCCCAATTTGTGAATATACTAATTTTAAATTTTTTAAATCAATTTCTAAATTTAATTCTTCTCTAGTTTCTCTTTTTAATGCATCTATCGATGTCTCACCTGCCAAAACATGACCAGCAGTAGCACAATCCCATTTCCCTGCATTACTGTTTCTATTAATAGACCTTTTTTGTAATAATATTTTGTTACTATTATTTATTATCCATAAATAAACTATTTTATATATATCTTTATCTTTTTTAGCTTGTAATCTTTCTTTAATAATCCCTGTTTTATTTCCATTAATATCTAAAATATCTAAATATTCTTTATTATTGCAATTTGTATTTATTTCTTTCATTAACATTTTTCTACTTTCTTATATTTTTTTACTATTTCCTCAGCTACCTTCATTCCATCTATTGCTGAAGAAGTTATTCCTCCCGCGTAACCAGATCCTTCCCCACAAGGATAAATACCTAAAATATTACTTTCTAAATTATCAGTTCTTTTTATCCAAACTGGGGATGATGTCCTAGTCTCTGGAGCTAATATAATACCTTTGTTAAAATCTTTTATTTTTGTATTAAAATAATTTATTCCTTCTTTTAAAGAGTTATTTATATATTCAGGGAATATCTTATTTATATCAATATTTATAGTTTTTCCTTTAACAAATTCATTTGTATTTTTTAAATTATCTGATATAACATTATTTTCGTAATCTTTAAATGTCTGAATTGCTATGGCTCCTTGAGTTAATTCATATGCTCTTTTTTCAATGTTTTCCATGTACCTTAAACCATCTAAAGGTTTTGTTCCATAATCACATTCATTAATTGTTACTATTATTGCACTATTAGCAAAACCTGAATCTCTTAAATAATTGCTCATCCCATTTGTGACTACTCTTCCTTTTTCACTACTAGCATTTACTACATATCCTCCAGGACACATACAAAATGAGTATATTCCTCGATTATTGGTGTTATAAGTCAATTTGTACGATGCCTGTGGCAATTTATTGTTTATACATTTGTATTGATTTTCATTAATTAAACTCTGAGGGTGAACTATTCTTATTCCTATTGCAAATGGTTTATTTTTTATATCTATTCCATTACTTAATAACATTTCAAATGTGTCTTTAGCACTATGTCCTGTTGCTAATATTAATAATTCTGTATCTATTATTTCTTCATTTATTTTTATACTTTTAATTTTGTTGCCTTCTATATATATGTCTTTTAATAATGTATTAAAATGTATTTCTCCTCCATAATCTATTATCTTATTTCTTAGATTTACTACTACTTTTCGTAAGTTATCTGTTCCTATATGGGGATTTTTTTCATACATTATTTCTTCTGGTGCTCCACATCTAACAAAAATCTTTAGTATTTCTTTTATTCTATTTTCTTTGTCTTTTATTTGAGTGTTTAATTTACCATCACTAAATGTTCCTGCTCCACCTTCCCCAAATTGAACATTGGAGTTTTCGTTTAGTATGGATTCATTCCAAAATTTCTCAACATCTTTTATTCTTTGTGATATCTCTTTTCCTCTTTCATATACTATTGGCTTGTAACCATGTTTAGCTAAAAAATAAGCACAAAATAAACCTGCTGGACCTAATCCTATAATTATTGGTCTTTTATTAAGTGGTGTACTGCCACTTTGAGGAAATTGATAAGGATTATTAATATATCTCGTTATATTTTTGTTTTTGTTGCTTTTTAAAAACTTTTCTTCATCTTTTAGATTAATGATTACTTCATAAATAAAACTTAAATTATGTCCAACTCGTGCATCTATCGATCTTTTGTTTATTTCATAATTTACTAAATCATCAGGTTTTATGTGAAAATATTTGATTAAAATATTGTCTAGATTTAAATCATTATTTATATCTACTTTTAAATTTTTTAATGTTAGCATGATTTACCTACTAAAATGCCTGTAAGAATGGCAATTGTTAAATTATAACCACCACAATCACCATCTAAATCAAGTAATTCACCACAAAAATATAAATTAGGTATCTTTTTAGATTCTAAATTTTTTAAATTTAATTCCGTTAAGTCTAGTCCACCACTACAAACTTGAGCCGTTTCAAAACCTTTGGTTGCAATTATTGGAACTTTAAAAGATATTAAACTTTGACAAAATTTTTCTCTTTCTACTTTTGTTAAATCTTGCCAATCTGCTTCTTCTTTTATTTTTAATTTAAATAGTATAGCACTTAATAATTTATAATTGATAAACGCTTCACATAAATTAATGATATTTGATATTTTTAAATCATTACTTCTTTTATCTAAAAACTCATAAAAATTATTTCCATTATACCAAGGTATAAAATTAATTGTTACTTCTTCAAATTCATTTTTATTTAAGCCAATACTTATATCTCTACTTATATTAAATATGCATATGCCACTTATGCCATAATCAGTTAGTTGTATTTCGCCAGTTTCTTCTTTAATAATATTTTCATTATTCTTGTATAAAACTTTTACTTGGCACCTTATTCCATCCCACTTTTTTTCTATCCCTGTATTAGTTACTAATTGTACTAACGCCGGATTTAATTTAATTATTTGATGATTAAATTTTTTAGCAATGTCATAACCAAAACTTGTACCTCCACATTTAGGATATGCTAGAGAGCCTGTTGCAATAATTACTTTATCAAAATAATTACTATAATTATTTCCTTTTAGTAAAAATTTATTTTCATAACTAATAATATCATCTATTTCAGTATTTTCAATAATCTTTATTCCTAAACTATATGCTTTATTTATTAAACTAGTAACTATACTTTTGGAATTATTCGTAAAAGGATAATAATATCCATTTTTGATGTATGGAATTATTCCTAAATCACTCCAAAAATTTTTAACTTTGTCAATGTTTTTGGTATTAATCACTTCAGTAAAATTTTTATAACTTGAATGATATTTAGTTATTTCTTGTACTTCATTATAGTAATTACACTTGCCATTTCCTGTAATTGATAATTTTTTTAATACTTTATTGTTTTTTTCAATAATTGTTATATCATTGTATCTTTCTGCTAATTTTATTGCTGCAGCAAAGCCAGATGGCCCACCACCAATTACTGCTATTTTCATCTAACCATTCCTTTATTTATTTCTTATTTCTTTTATCGCATCTGTAATGCTATTTATTGTATCACTAGCAACCATTGATATATCACTATATTTTTCCATTGCTATCCGTCCTGCGGTTGCATTTAAGTATGCAGCCGATGCAATTGTTTTAACATTGTATGAATTATAAGCTAAAATTGCTCCTAGTACTCCTGATAAAACATCTCCTGAGCCAGCAGTTGCTAATCCAGGTACGGGATAATCTATAATTATCGATGATGAAGCATCTGTAACTATTGTTTTTGCTCCTTTTAATAAAACTGTTACTTTGTATTTTTGGGAAAATTCTTGAGCATACCTTAATGGTTCTTTTTTAATACTTTTTATATCTACATTTGTTAATCTAGAAAATTCCTTAATGTGAGGTGTTAAAACTACTTTTGCTTTTGTATTAATTAAAAGATTAGTATTTTTAGCTAACATGTTTAATGCCCCAGCATCAATTACTAATTTTTGTTTAAAATTTTCCAATATTACTTTTAAATATTCTTCATTTGTTGTATTTTCTAATAAACCCATACCAATTACTAAAACATCTAGATCTTTGATACTTTCAAGCAAATTATCTTCTAGAGGCCATATTGTTGCTTCTAAAATGGTTGGGGCTATTAATTTTGCTGTTTTTTTATCAGTAATTATCCTAACTAAACCAGTACCACTTTTCATTGCAATATTTGCTAAGTATGCTAACCTTATTGCTCCACTGTAATTAAGAGAACCACCAAATAAACCAGTTTTACCAAAATCTCCTTTATTACAATCGTTTGCTCTTTTTTTTAATACTTCTTTTACATCTTTTATATCTATATTCATAATCATCCCCATAAAATTATAACATAAATTTTAGTTTTTATTGTATTTTATCTCTAGATATGATAAATTTATTTTAAGTGATAGTATGAAAAATGAAGATATTTTATTATTTGTTGTGTTTTTTTCTATAGCTTTTATTTTAATTATTAAATTTTTAAAAGTATATTTAAAAAAGAAACACTTTATTAAAACTGAAGCAGTAGTTACTGATATTACTAAAAAAACTACTTATCAAAAAAATGTTTATATTTATTATTATGAATACCAATATAATAAGAAAAAATATACAACTAATGATCAAACTAAATATAAAATATTAGGATTTAACCCACAAATAAAAGATATATATAATATTTATATTAATATAAAAAATCCTAATGATTGTATTACACCATTAGAATTATTTTTAAGTAAAATTTCTTTTATATTAAGTATTTTATTAATAATTATTCCTTTTTTGTTATAAGTCTTTTAATGCTAAACTAATTAAAGTATCTAATAAATTACTAATAGTTGTTCCACTATATTCTATTAATTTTGGATACATACTTATGGCTGTAAATCCTGGAAAAGTATTAATTTCATTTACATATATTTTATTTGTATCTTTTTCTAAAAAGAAATCTATTCTTGCTAAACCCGTACCATTTATTACTCTAAATGCTCTACTGGCTATTTTTTTTATTTCTTCCATTGTTTCTTCAGATATCTGAGCAGGTATTTTTGTAGTTGATTCTTTATTATTATATTTTGCATCATATGAATAAAATTCATCTGCTGCTTTTATTTCACCAACTACTGATGGAATACCATTTAAAATAGCGCACTCTAATTCTTGCCCTATTATGTTTTTTTCTATAAGTATGTTTTCATCTAACTTGTTTGCTTCATATAAAGCATCTATTAATTCATTAAATTCATTTACTTTTTTTACCCCAACTGAAGAACCTAATTTACTAGGTTTTATAAATACTGGATAATTTATAGTTTCTTTAATTAATTTATCTATCTCTATTATGTTAATCTCTTCATAATTAAAGCCTTTAATATTATAAAATTTATTATCTTTGTATTTGATATTTATAGCATCTACTACAGGAATTTGTGCACTTTTTAATACATATTTAGTATACATTTTATCAATGCAAATACTACTTGCTAATACTTTACAACCAACATATGGAATATTTAGCATTTCTAATAATCCTTGGATTGTTCCATCTTCACCATATTTACCATGAAATGCTGGAATAATACAATCCATTTTTTTTAAATAACTAAATACATTGCGTATTTTTTTCTTAACTTTAGGTATATATCCAAAATTATCACTTGGCATATCTTCTAATACTAAATACCAATCATTGTTTTTATTTATATAGATTGGATATATTTTGTACTTGTCTTTATCTAAATTGTTAATTATACTACACGCACTTGAAATAGATACTATATGTTCATTTGATGCACCACCAAATAAAACTCCTAATTTCATAACACTCCCTTATTTTAATGCATCAACTATTTTTTTAAAATTCATGGAGTTACTTGCTTTTATTAGTACTTTGTCTTCCTTTCTTAAATTCTTCTTTAAATACTTTATTACTTCATCTATGTTTTCAAAATGAATCGCATTTTCTTTTGGAAATCCTTTGCTAATTGCTCCAGCATTTATGTTTTTAGCTTCTTCTCCAACTGTTAGTAATAAATCTATTTTTTCTTCATATATTTCATTACCAATTTTTTTATGTAAGTTTTCACTATATTCTCCAAGTTCTAGCATTGAACCTAATACTGCAATTTTTCTTCCATCTAATCCACTTAAATACTTAATAGCATAACTCATTGAATCATAGTTGGCATTATAAGAATCATCTATTATTGTAATATCTGATTCCCTATTTATTATATTCATTCTATTGCTGCTTAGTTCAAAGTTCATTATCCCATCATATATTTCTTGATAACTTTCATTATATTTTTTACCAACTGCTATACCCATTAATGCATTGTATATAAAGTGTTTCCCTCCGATAGGTACTTTATATACTTCATTTAAACATTTAAAACTACATTCATTTTGATTACATTTTATATTTTTAGCATTATAATCACTTGTATTATCTATTCCTATAGTTATAATATTATAATTGTCTTTGCTTTCTAAATACCAATTGTGTAATAATTCATTATCATTATTTATTATTAAATAACCATTACTGTCTAAACCTTCAAGAATTTCTAATTTTGCTTTTAATATGTTTTCTTGACTTCCTAAATTTCCTATATGAGCTGTACCTATATTGGTAATTATTGCTATGTTTGGTTTTGCTATACTCGTTAAATAACTTATTTCTTTAAAATGATTCATTCCCATTTCTAATACTAATATTTCTGTAGATTCATCCATACCTAGTATTGTAAGTGGTAATCCTATATGATTGTTTTTATTACCTATCGTTTTATAAGTTTTATATTTATTATTTAAAACACTATATACTATATCTTTAGTTGATGTTTTTCCAGCACTCCCTGTTATTGCAATAACATCTTTTTTAAATATACTTCTTTTATATCTTGCTAAATTCCCTAAACTTTTAATGGAGTCTTCTACTACTATGATCGTTTTATTATTTTCTTCTAAATACTTTTTATCTTCTTTATTTTCCTTATACTTATCTAGTATTACAACTGTTGCTCCATGAAGAAATGCTTCCATATAAAAATCATTACCATCGTTGTTTTCACCAACTATCCCTATGTAACAACTATTTTTTGTTACTTTTCTTGTATCTGTTGTAAAATTACTAATATTTCCATCTATTTTATTTATTATCTTTTTACCTAATGCATTTGCATATATTTCTTTTATAGTCATTTAAACACTTCCTATCATAGTAATTATACTCTATTTAAAAAGTTTTGTATATAATTCATCTATATTACTTATTAAATTAATTTCTAAACTATCTTTAATTATTTCTGGTAATTTTTTTAAATCTTCTTGATTACCTTTAGGTATATAAACTACCTTTATTCCCTTGTTATATGCTCCGATTAGTTTTTCTTTTAATCCTCCGATTTTAAGTACACTACCATTTAATGAAAGTTCTCCAGTAAAAGCGATATCTTTTGCTATTTTCTTCTTTTCCATTAATGATAATAAACTAACTATTGTGGCTAGTCCTGCAGATGGACCATCTTTTTTTATATCTGCACTTAAATAATGAAAATGTAAATCCATTTTGCTAAAACTATATTTATATTTGCTTTTTACTATCGATATTATAACATCTATACTTTCATGCATTATTTGGCCAAGATTTCCAGTGCATATTATTTTCCCTGACCCAGCATAACTTATTACTTCACAACAAGTAACATCTCCCCCATTCGGAGTGTATGCTAATGCATTGGCAACACCTATTGTTTGTTCACTTATTAATTCATCTTCATACTTTGGAGTTCCTAATATTTTTATTACTTTTTCTTCATTAATTGTCTTTATATTATTAATCGCCATTTTACGTACTAATGAGGTTAGTACTCTATTAAGTTCTCTTACTCCCGCTTCGTAGGTGTAGGCGTTAATGATAAAATATAATAGTTCATCACTAAATCTTTCTTTTTCAACAATTATATGTTCTTTACTTATTCTTGGAAGTAAATATTTTCTAGCTATATCCTTTTTTTCAAATAATGTATAACTATTTAAATTAATTACTTCTACTCGATCTAATAATGCATATGGTATATCATTTATATAATTGGCTGTTAATATAAATAATACATTAGATAAATCAAATGGTTCTTCTAAATAATTGTCTACAAATGTTTTGTTTTGAATTGGATCTAGTATTTCTAGTAAAACACTTGCTGGATCTCCTTTGTAATCTTTTACCATCTTGTCAACTTCATCTATTAATATTACAGGATTGTTGCTGCCAACTTTATTTATACCTTGAATAATTTTACCTGGTGCTGATGCTAAATAAGTTCTTCTTGAACCAATTAATTCTGTTGCATCATTTAATCCACCTACACTTATTTTGTAAAATTTTCTGTTTAATGCATTAGCTATAGACATCGCTATGCTGGTTTTTCCAACCCCTGGAGGGCCAACTAAACATATGATGGGACTAGATATGTTTTTATTAATATTTTTTATTGCTACGTATTCAGTGATTCTAGTTTTAATTTCTTCTAAACCATAATGACTCTCATTTAATACTTTTAATACACTATTAAAATTAGAATTTTCTTTTGTACTTTTATTCCAAGGAAGATTAAGTATATAATCTAAATAGTTTCTTATTACACTAAATTCTGGAGATGCTTCATTCATGAATTCTAATTTTTTAATTTCATGAGCTATCTTGTCTTTTACTTTAACTGGTATCTTAAGTTTTTCTAATAATTCTTTAAATCTTTTTATTTCTTCATTTTGTAAACTGTCTTCACCAAGTTCAGCATTAATTACTTTAATCTTTTCTTTTAATATAAATCTTCTTTGATCTTCACTGAATGATTCATTAACTTTGTTATCTAATTCTTCATCTAATTCTTGAATCTTTATTTCTTCATTCATATCAATTATTAAATTTTTAGCCCTTTTTATAGGATTAATTTCTTGCATATAATTTAATTTTTTACTAATATCAAATGGAATAAATGATGCAATTATATCAGTTACTTTATTTAAATCTTTGTTATTTATTAAACTTAATACATCATTAGATAAATAATTAGAATTATCTATATATTTCTTTAAAACACTTTTTAATTTCTTTAATAAGGCACTTTCTTCTTCTTTTATTATATTAGGTAGTTCAATATACATTACTTCACTAAATAATATCGAATCTTTGGCATTGTAATATCTATTTACTGCTACTCTCTTAATTCCTCTTAGTTTTATTTGCATACCTCTATTGGTTGCAATACGACTTTTTATTTTGGCAATTACTCCAACTTTTGGTAAATCTTCTACTCCAGGATCTTCTTCAAAAGAATCTATCGGAGCAATTACTAATATTTCATTATTGTATTTTAAAGTTGCTTCAGCAACTGTTTTTTGACTAATTATATTGCTTATTTCTAATTTTATTTCCTGATTAGGAAGGATTATTAATTGTTTTAATATTATAACTGGAATGTTTTGCATACTTACCTCCCAAACTAAAGTTTATTATATCTACTTTCACAATTTTTGTAAAGAAAAATCACAATAAAAATTAAACTTCATAACATATTAGTGTATAGGAGGATTATTGTGTTTAATTTTTTTACAGATTTACCTTATTCAATTCAAGCATTAATTGCCTGTTTATTTACTTGGGCAATCACTTCTTTGGGCTCTGCAGTTGTTTTTTTATTTAAAAAAGTTAATAAAACTATACTTGATGCTTTATTAGGTTTTGCTGCGGGAGTAATGATTGCCGCGACATTTTTTTCCTTGCTAGCACCTGCGATTGAAATGGCTAATAAATTAAATATGATTACTTGGTTAGTGGTTTCATTAGGTTTTCTTGCTGGAGGCTTATTATTATTCTTCGGAGATAAAGTTTTTGATCATCTAACTAAAAAAAGAGAAATTACTAAAAACAATACTAAAAGAATTATAATGTTAATTTCATCAATTACTTTGCATAATATTCCAGAAGGTATGGCTATTGGAGTTGCTTTTGGTTCAATTTTTTATGGTATTGATGGGGCTACAACTAGTGCTGCTGTTATGCTAGCTATTGGAATTGGTATTCAAAATTTTCCTGAAGGTTCTGCTGTTTCTTTGCCTCTTCGAAGAGAAGGATTCGGTAGATTAAAATCATTTGTATATGGTTCATTAAGTGGTATTGTTGAACCTATCGCTGCAGTAATCGGAGCAATATTAGTTTTAAAAATACAATATTTATTGCCAATATTACTAGCTTTTGCTGGTGGAGCAATGATTTACGTTGTAATACAAGAACTAATCCCCGAAAGTCAAGCTAATAAAAAGAAAAATTTGATGGCTTTATTTACAATCTTAGGTTTTGTTATAATGATGATTTTTGATGTTGCTTTGGGATAATAAAAAAAGTGGTTATAGTTAAATAATCACTTTTTATTTTTCTTTGTTGTATAAAGTATTGTATGTATCGTTTTTCTTTAGTAATTCTTTATGAGTTCCACTATCTATTATTTTACCATTGTCTATTAAATAAATAATGTCAGCATCAATTATTGTAGATAATCGATGTGCTACTATAATTATAGTGTGATTTTCTACTAAATTATCTATTGCTTTTTTTATTTTACTTTGGTTTTCATTGTCTAGGGCACTTGTTGCTTCATCAAATAGTATAATTTTACTGTTTTTTAATAATGCCCTAGCTATTGCAAGACGTTGCTTTTGACCACCGCTTAAGTTTACTCCACCTTCACCAATTTTAGTATTGTATTTTTCTGGTAAACTCATTATGTAATCATCAATCTCTGCCATTTTGCAGGCTTCCCTAATTTTTCTAAGAGATAAATATGGGTCTAAAACTAAAAAGTTTTCTAATATTGTCTTGTTAAATATAAATGGGTCTTGTCTAATTATTGAAATATTTTGATGAAATGCAAGTTCGGAAAAGTCATTTATTGGGTGATCATCAATTAATATTACTCCTTCTTGAGGTTCAAAATAACGAAGTAATAAGTTAAATATCGTACTTTTTCCTTGACCACTTTTGCCAACAATGGCAATTTTTTTATTGCTCGGTAAAAATAAATTAAAATTATTTAAAACATTTCCTTCTTTAGCATCATAACTAAATGTAACGTTTTTAAACTCTATATTACCAATTATATCTGTTTTGTTTAGTTTTCCAAATTCAATATCTTTATATAATTTATTATCTATTATCTCATCTACTCTTTCAATTGATACTCGCATTTTTTGTAATGATGAGCTTAAATTCATAACCCATTCTACTAAAAAAGTAAAACGATATATGTAATATGTCATGGAGATAAAAAATCCAATATCTGATTTTCCTAGTGATATTAAAATCATACAAGTTATAAATACTATTACTTCTAATACATTACTTAGTGAATAAGTTGTACTATAATAATTTTCTTCATCTACCATTTGTTTTCGTGATTTTTTAAATGTATTATTTATAATCTTTTTTACTGTGGTATTTACCTCTTGTCTAATTCCTAATGCTCTAATTTCTCTGATCCCTCGGATTGTTTCATTAACTTCCGCTACAGCATTATCCTTTTCTTTAGTTATTTCTTTTTGTGTTTCTTTTATTTTTGGTAAATACTTTTTAGAATATAAATAAAAGAAGCAAAAATATATTAAGATTTCTAAGGCCACAATCCATGAATTAAATAAAACATAAATGAATATTAATAATGCCGTAAAAAGAGTGGTTATTACTCTTAAAAATTGCATAAATGTTTCTGTAATCGTTGATGCATCATTTACTACTCTATTTATTAGTTCCCCACTAGTTTTTTCTTCAAAAGCTTTAGCTGGTAGTAATCCTACTTTGTAATATACATCATAACTAATTTTTTCCATTATATTACTACAAGCCTTTTTTATATTTATTTTTCCTATCCTATCAAAAACTAAATTATCTAGTACTGTTAATACTAAATATAATATAAGGATTAAAATTGCAATTTTAAAATTACCAATAGTTGCTGATTCTGTTGCTTCACCTACTAGATAACCATAAGTAACTCCTAAAACTGAACTTATAGATATAAAAACAAAAGATTTAATTAAAGATGCTTTTTCATTTTTAAAATATCTTTTAAAAAATTTAAACATTTCTTTTGTTTTCAAATTAATCACCCTTTTTTATTTCTTCTTGAATCTCATATAATAAATTTAATGCGCTCATCGGAGTTGTATTCATTAAATCTATTTCTTTTATTCTTTTCTTTATTATATCATCTTTTTCTTCAGTTTGAAAAAAATCCATGCTTAATTGTACTTTTTCTGGTTTAATATTTTTTTTAGAGTTTGTTTCAAATTCATTTAATATTTCACTTGCTCTATCTAATAATTTGTTCGGCATATTTGCTAATTTTGCAACATGTATTCCGTAACTCTTGTCTACTGCTCCAGGTTT
The DNA here is from genome assembly GCA_949292245.1 of uncultured bacterium. GTDB lineage: Bacteria > Bacillota_I > Bacilli_A > RF39 > UBA660 > Onthocola_B. Next base: position 13,496 of record CASEYV010000009.1, on the reverse strand, counting down.
AACTTTGTGTAAAAATGTAAGCGTATCACCATTTTCAATAGCACTTACATGAACATTTTTGATGTTTTTATATTTTTTTTCTAATTTTGTAAGTTCATGATAATGTGTAGAAAATAACGTGTAAGCCTTAATATTTTCACTCAAATATTCTAAAATTGCTTGAGCTAAACTCATACCATCATAGGTTGCAGTACCTCTACCTAATTCATCAAATAATATTAAACTTTGGGTCGTTGCATTACATATGGCATTTCTTGCTTCTTTCATTTCAACCATAAACGTCGATTCACCACTAACTAAATCATCACTAGCTCCTATCCTTGTAAATATTTTATCAAATATAGGTAACTTAGCACTTTCCGCCGGTACAAAAGAACCCATTTGAGCTAGTATTACAATTATTGCTATTTGACGCATGTAAGTGGATTTACCACTCATATTTGGTCCAGTTATTAAAAATGTATTAATACCATTTTCCATTACACAATCATTTTGTACATATTCTTCTTGACTTACTACTTCTACTACTGGATGTCTACCATTTTTTATGCTTAATTCATTATCCGTTATTATTGGTTTTACAAAATTATATTCTTCACTGGAAATTGCTAAAGCTAAAATCGCATCTATTTCACTCAATTTGTTCGCTGTATTTATAATATTAGGCACTTCTTCTTTTAATATGTTTCTTATTTCACAAAATAAATCATATTCTAAATTGATAATGTTTTCTTCGGCATTTAAAATTAATGCTTCTTTTTCTTTTAATTCTGGAGATATGTATCTTTCACAATTGGTTAAAGTTTGCTTTCTTTGCCAATTAAATTCATCTTTAATCATACTCTTTTGACCATTAGATACTTCAATATAATAACCAAATACTTTGTTAAATCCAACTTTTAAATTTTTAATTCCGGTTTCTTCTCTAACTTTGGCTTCAAATGAAGCAACAAAATCTTTGCCACCACTCCTGATTTGCCTTAATTGATCAAGTTTTTCGTTGTAACCAGTTTTAATAATACATCCTTCTTTAATACTAATTGGCGGGTCTTCATTAATGGATTTTTCCAATAATTCATATATGTTTTCATGAGTATTAATTATATAATCAAATTGTAGTTTTTCAATTATCTCTTTAATTTTTGGTAATACTTTTAAACTAGCTTTTAATTGTAATAAATCTCTGGCATTTAAATTGCTATTTGTAATTTTACCTGATAGTCTTTCGATATCGTATACTTTATTTAAATTATTTTTAAGTTCTTCTTTTAATATAAATTCATTGTTTAATTTTTCAATCTTTAAATATCTTTGATTTATCTTTTCTTTATCTTTTAGTGGATTTAATAACCAATTTTTTAATTTTCTACTTCCCATTGCTGTCATACATTTATCAATTAACCATATTAATGAGTATGTTCTTTCTTTTAACCTAATTGTTTCTACTAATTCTAAGTTTCTAATTGTATGAACATCCATTTCTAAATAATCATGCTTTTTAATTATTTCAATCTTTTTGATACTACTTAAATCTTTTAATTGTCTACTATCTAAGTAATAAAATAAATGTTGTATACCGTTTTTTATGCGATAATCATCTATTGTATTTAAAAATTCATTATATTTATCCTTTAATAATTCGTTACTTATTGTAACTTCAATATGATATGTGTTTTTTAGTAAATTTATTAATTTAGCATTGGTATTATCTAATAATACTACTTCTTTAATATTATATTCTAATATTTCATTTACTAACTTTTCATAATCATTTAAAATAGTTAAATTAGCTAAATAATTAGTCGATATATCTAATATGGTTATGTTTATTATGTCTTGATAAAAATTAATGCCCGCAATATATGAGGAATCTAATTCATTTAATAAGTCATTGTCCGTAATTGTTCCTTTACTAATAACATCTATTACTCCCCTTTTAACCATTTTGTTGCCGACAGTTTTAGGGTCTTCTAATTGTTCACATATTGCTACTCGATAACCTTTATTAACTAATTTTTCAATGTATCTTTTTACATTATGGTGAGGTACTCCACACATTGGTACTCTTTCATCTAAACCAGCAACTCTTCCTGTCAAAGTTAGTTCTAACTCTTTAGATGCTATTAGGGCATCATCAAAAAACATTTCATAAAAGTCTCCAAGGCGATAAAATAAAAGTTCTTCTGAGTATTTATCTTTTATTTCCATATATTGAGCCATCATTGGACTTAATTTAGTTCTATCTACTTCACTACGTTTCATTTTTAACACCTAGTGATTATTATAACATTAATTTAATTTAATTGCTATTTTTTTAATACTTTTTTCTTCTCAAAATATAATATTATTTTATTTATTTTTATACTCGTATTAGGTATTTTAATGCTTATCTTTTTATTTGTTACATTAATCGTTATTGTTTCTTCATTATTAATTAACTCTATTGGTATTATATCTTTTAATATTTGATAACCATTACTTGCCTTTGTTTCTTGTATGAAATATTTACCTATTGGTATATCATTAATTTCTATTTTCCCTAATTCATCAGTTTTTTTAATTACTAAAAAATTATCATTATATATTTTAAATTCTACATCTACTAGTGTTTCATTCATTTCATTATATTTATTAATTACTATATTTCCCTTCTTTAATTTGTTAGTAATTGTTAAATTTTTTGTAGATGCTTTATTATCTATTAATTTAATTTCTACTTCAATTGGATCACTAATAACATAATTATAATCCGTAGATAGTTCCTTTATTATGTATTTGCCAATATCTAAATTATCAAATGTAATTTCTCCATTAATATTTGTTTTTTTCACTTCAATTAAATTATTATTAGAATCATATAATGCAAATTCTATATTTTTGCCAGGAATTTCTTTTAATAGTCTATCATATACCTCCAAATATTTGGTTATGTATATTTTTCCTTTACTCTTTTTATTATAAAAATCTATACTCTTAGTTTCTTTTGAATCAATGTTTACTTCAATAATTTCAGAATTAATCTCATAACCTGGAATATAATTATCACTTGATTCTTTTATATAATACTTTCCAACTTTTAAATCATAAAAATTTACTACTCCATTAGCATTAGTGTTTTCTTCTTTAATTAAATTGTTAAATTCGTCATATAATAAAAATTTAATTCCAGTAATTTTTAATGTTTCTTTTGTTTCATAATCTTTTTTGGTAATTTTTATATTTCCTGAAGTTACTTTAATGTTAAAACTATAATAATCCGTATTAATATCTCCGATAGATAATACTTTTTGACTTACTTCATCAATATATACTATTGGAACTTTTCCATAATAATTATTTTCTTTATATAATTCAATCTTGTATTCACCTATTTTATTTGCATTAATCTTTAATTTATTGTTATCTAACTTTACAATATCATAATCATTAATAATCTTATAATTATTTAGTAACTCATCATATATTTCTAAACTATTTCCATATAATATTTCTTGATTGCTTATATTAAGTTTTTGCTTGTGTTTACTTACTAAATCCTTTATTTCATTAATTTCATCTATATATAAATTATTATTTATATCTCCATCTAAAGAATCTAGAAAATAAAACCGAGCATTTTTGTCTACTTCTTGCCATATTAATACTTGTGTTATATAATACCAATAATCTTCTTGATGATTTTCATATTTATATCCATAATAAGCAATTAAAGATATTTCTTCCCATACTTCTTTGGATATATTTAAATATTCCCAATAATTTTTATCTATACTTTTGTATTCATAATTAGTTATTAAACCAATAAATGGCTCTAAACAATAAACAAAAGTATTATCACTACTTCTTAAAATAAATCTTCCTTGTTTATTCGTAATATTACCATTGCTATCTACTTTTCTAATATACATATTTGCTATTTTATCTCCACCAATCATTGTTTCAAACTCCTCTGCTAATGGATTAAAAATGGCAAATAAAAAACATACTATAAAAAATATTTTTTTTTTCAATTCCAAAACCTCCCTTTCTAATATTTTTATTTATTTACTGTTTTTTAGAATTTGTTATCACTTCCCTTCATAACATATATTAAATAAAAATTATTATTTTTCTTTTTATTCATAAAAAAACACCCTTTTGAGTGTTATTCGTTAATTATAATTCCATCTTCTGTAAATTTATACGTTGGAATGTCAATATTCATTGTTTCCATATCATCATTAGTTTTGTTTTCCTCTAGTACAGCATTTAAACTATCTTCAATACTTTTGGTATCTTCTAATGCTGCAGCACTTATGTTGTTGTTAGTTTCATTTTCAACAACTGGTATTGCACTTTTTGCCTCTTCGTGGGTAGTTGGTTGATCAAATGGATTTGTTACTTCTGTTTCATTTAATAATTCAACTAGGTCATTAACGCTTTTTTCGCTTTCATATTCTTGATAATTTACAACTCCATTTTCATCAAATTTAATATTTAGAAAATTTTCTTTTTGAGTAAAATTATCATTATTTTGATTGCTTTGTCCTAATAAATTATTATTTAAAACATTGTAAGCATCATCTTTGTAACCTTCGAATAATACGTTAGTTATTTCACTATGATTAAATATATATTTATTGTCAAGTAAACTTCCTTCAGGATAACTTATGCCTTCATAATCATACATTTTAACTACGTTTTGATATTTTAATGCATAATAGCCAATTATCATGATATTTTTGTTTACCCCTTCAATACTAACTATACTACCTATTGGTAAATATTTATCTTTCACTAGTATCACCCTTCTATTACTTTTTTTCTTGTCTTTCGCGAACTATGTCTAATGCTCCAAGTAAATTATCTACTAATATATATAAATATTGTTTTTCAATATTAGATAATTTGCCAAGTTCATATGTTGCACCACTTTTTCTAACTTCTTCTGATATGTTTATTCCTAACGCTGATGCTTCTTCTTGAATCATTTGTTGTAAAAATTTTATGTGTTCTTCTGTTAATACTCCAAATTCTTCAGTTTTATTTTGGCTCTTTAATATATCAGCCATTTTAGGTTGATTTTTTCTAAGTAAATAACCATCAATTAAAAGTTGTACTACATTATTAAATTCTGCTTCAACTTTTTTTGTATCTTCACTATTCAAACTCTCTATATTCATTGTTATACCCCACTAATAAAACTACTTACAGAACTAAGTCTTGTAGTATTTACACTACTTGCCACTGCTTGAGCAGATGTTGAACTAATTTCATCAGCTAGTTGTTGCATTGCTGTAACAGAGTTACTAATTTCTGAATACAATTGCATTATAGTTTCATTATATACTTTAATTTGATTGGTTAAAAATTGAGTTAAACTGTCAACATTTCTACTTATCGTTGTTGATGTTTCATCAATTACAGCAATACTTGCATTTAATATTCTATTTAAACTATATGTTTGAATATTTGAATTTAGTGTTTGTAAAGCACTACGCATATTTGGATAATAATTGCCAGTTAAAGTAGTATTACTGTTTATTATTTCCGAATTAATTTGATTTAATGCTTCGGGATTTAAATCTATTAACATTTTATATCATCCTTTCTATAATTGGTCTAGCATACTATTAAGTTTTGATAATTCATCACCAGCAGTTTCATTTGCTGTTGAGTATTCTGAAATTTGTTGGGTTAAGAAATTATCAATAGCTGTAAATAATGCTTCTATTTGATTACTTTTTACTTCATTAGCTGAAATATATTGTTGCAATGCTGGTGTAATTTCACTGTTTTTTATATTTTGATTAATTTCAGATATTATTCTACTGTCATTTGCATATTTAGATTTTAATTCAGTTTTTATTGATTGTAATCTAGTTTGCATTTGGCGAACACTATCTATATTAACATAAATTCTTGCCATAATTTTTAAATACCTCCACTAGTAGCATTTGTACTACTTGTCTTTTCAATAAATTCAATATAATTGCGCATGCTATTTGCAAAATTATTGTTTGTGGAAATAGAACGATTTGAAAAATCTATTTCATTTAATAATCTTGTTTTAAATGCTTGAGCATCTGCTTGAGTTTCTTCCCAATTGGCAAATACTGAATTTGATATTTCGTTTAATTCTTCAATAGTGCTATTAATATTAGTACCATTATTTATTAGTTCTTCACATAAACTTTTAACAGTTGATGTATTATATATTGTAAAATTATCCATTTTTTCCTCCTAACTTACTTGATTACTTGATATTTCTATCGCTCTTTGTGCATAATATTCTGAATCGTTTACACATTTTGTAACAGCATTAATTAGTGCTGTTAGACTATTAATGTTTTTATCTAACCCCGCTACATATGAGTTTTTATCGACAGTTTCAGAATTCCAATTTTGAACTATCATTGTTTTTTGATCAGATAAATTGTCTTTAACAGAACTAATTTGTGATAATAATCTTCTTAATTCACTGCACACTTGTAAAACTTCTTGTGGGTTTCTTATACTAAAATTATCCATATTATCTCCTTTCTTTAATTCCCTGAAGTCATGTAACTTCCAATATTATCTACTTTACTAAAGTCAAATTTTCCATTATTGTTAAAATCTTCCATCGTATATAGTAATGCATATAATTTTTCTAATACTGTTTCTGTAACCACATTGTATTTGCTTAATGTATTCGTAATTGTCTCTTCTAAACCTTTTAAATTACTTTTAATATCATTACTATAAAAATCTACTTTTTCGTCTATAGTTGTTAATATCTCTCTTACTTCATCAGTTTTAATTCCTTGCTCAGTTAATAACTTTGATATATAATCTTTCATTTTAATAAAATAATTATTAATTAAAGTATCATCATATGATTCAATGTTACGACTAATAGTCTTTAAATTTTGAGCATCTAAATCAATAATTGCCATAATATATTTCCTCCACTAAATTGTTCCTATTTGACTAGTTGCATTATCTGCAACTGTTTCAAATTCACTTTCAGTTTGTTGAAATCTTGCCTCAGCATCTTGATTAATACTTTCATACTCGGCAGTTTGTTTCTTTAAAAATGTGTTTAAAGTATTTAAATTATCTATTATAACTTTATTTTGAGCATAAAATGTTGCACTAAATTTTGCTAACAAATCTTTTAAACCATCGCCTTCAAAATCTTTACCTATCCTTGTATATGTATCGCGACACGAAGCAAATGAATTTCCAGTAAGTCCTATTAGGTCATCTATACGATTTATTAATTCTCTAGCCCTATTAAAATCATTAATATTAATCATTTTTATTTCTCCTATTCTTTATATACCTTGTAAGTAAAACCTGGCCCAACTCCTTCATCTACTAATTTAGGCCCACTATCTACTTCGGCATCACTAGTATTATTACCAGTAAATATATTACTATGATTTATAAATGAATCTTCATAACTATCCATTAAAGAATCATTGATCTCTTTGCCAGACATAAAAATATTTGTATCATTACTTTCTATACTTGGCCTTTGGCCAATACTAGAATCTATTTGACTTGAACTACTTGGACTTGCTGATGTAGTGGCGTCAACATTTGATGGTTGAATAGTATCTTGTGGTTTATCATTGGTATCGTTTGAATTTGCTGGTTTTGTAACATTAGAGTCTAAGATTTGAGAAGAATCTTTTTTTTCTGTTATATTTACATCGTTTTTAGTTTCTTCTGGTGCAGCATCTTTATTGCTTTGACTTGCTGAAGTTGTAGCATCAACTTCTGGAAACTGTTTCCCAGTTGCTTCCAATCCAGCATCTCTAAAACTAGTACCAGAGCCTAATGGACCATTTACCATTTCTTCTCCGCCTGTCGTTCCTCCAGTTGGCTCAGTACCCGCTCCAGTTTCATCTGGTGTTTCTCCAGTTGGCTCAGTACCTGCTCCAGTTTCATCTGGTGTTCCTCCAGTTGGCTCAGTACCCGCTCCTGTCGTTCCTCCTAATGTTCCATCACCTTCATTACCAATTGCTTTTAAGGCTGTAGCATAATCTTGTAATGTTGTTGAAAATTCTTTGGAAAATTTTATAAAGTCTCCCAAAAAAATTGCATTGTTTCTTAAATTATTTGAAAGCGAAGTAACGTCTGCTGTATCACTTGTCCATATAGTTGGAATATCTGTATTTACAATATACTCAAGAGAATGCTTTAGGCTTTCTAAATTGCTTAATTCATTTAACAATTCATCACAATGATATATTGCATTATCAGTATTAACTTTAATTAATTGTATATCTTCCATATTTAATCTCCTTAAACTGTATTGCCTGACGTAACAGTTGAATCATCTATGTATTTATTAACATATTCTGCAATATCACTAACTATATAAGTCAATGTATATATTTTTTGAATGTTTTCTCTTAGATTCTTAACATAGTTAACATTATCAGTTGTGCCTTCACTACGCCAACTACCTTCTACTTTTTGACAATTTTCATCTAAATTGCCACATAAATCATGAATACTTTGATTTATCTGAATTAAATCAGACATATTACTTTTGACAAATTCGGTATTTCCTACTTCGAGTTTCCCCATATGATCACTCCTATTCTTAATAAATATATCAAATATATTCTTATTAGTCAACTACATAAAAACTATTTTACTTCCATTTCTAATGTTTGTCTCTCTAACTAATTTATTAAAAGGATAAGGATTCGCATCATCTACATTGTATAATTTACGATTTCTTTTTGTTACATAAAGACCATTTGATACCTCTACTAATGATTCATTTAAAAGTTTTATAACCATCCCTATCCTTATATTTATTGGAATAAATAAGTCATATACTTCATCTATTTCGGGTATTAATATTTGCACTAAAATTTTATTGTTCATCTAAATCACCTGTATTTACAACAAATTTAATAATTTCATATTTACCTTTATATATTGAATAACCCATGTAATCAAAACTATTCTTTTTATCTTCATATGAAATATTCGGTGGATTTAAAGTGTATTGATTAGATATATCATCACCTAACCAAATATAATTTTTTTCACTGACATTATTTTTAAACCAACCTTCCATTTTAAGTGTTTTTATTACTTCAATAGATCCTACTATAATGATGTGCTTTAAAGGATAATTTTGTTGATTGTTAAGTAATTCAATTAATGTGTTATATACTTCTTTATCTAAATTGTTTTGAATATTAGCAAGTCCTATTATTAAATAATATGTGTCTATTTCTACTTCTTCTTTTAACTTATCTACAAATTCTTGACTATTATCTTTTTTAATTATTATTTCATTTTCTTCACTATCTTTAAATGTATTTGCTAAATCTAAAACATATATTTTTGTTACTTTTCCTATTATTTTTACTAATGATTTAACAAATGATAATTTAATGTTATCTGTATTAGTAAATGTTATAGGTATAATATTATTAATTTTAAAATTATAATAATTTATTGCTTTATTACTTGTATTATAACCAATTGGAATTAATAATTTACTTTCTACTTTATTAATTAAATTATTAATATCTACTACATCAGGTATTGATGGAATTGGACTAGCTTTTGTTGTATATGCTTTGTTTAGAGTTTCTGCTAATTCTCTTAATGAACTTGTATAGTCTTTTTTTGGAGCAAACGATACTGTTTGAAATTCTAGTATTCTACCATTTACTGGAGCTAAACCTCTACCAAAATAATCTGCTGGTGCTAAATCTCTTGGAGCACCTAAAATACTACGATAATCCATGGTATCATTTAGTTTTAAACATAATTTGTTGTTGAAATATGATACACTTCTAGTTTTTATAGCGGTTGTACTTATACAACTTACTACAAATACTACCCCATATTTGTATCCATCTCTAAATAATGTTTGCATTTTATCTGCTTCATTTTGATATGTTTCACTAAATACATCATAGTTGTTTATGACTATTAACATTAATGGCATTTTTTGACCACTATTTTTTATATAATCATTGTAACTACCCGCATATTCCATAAATAAATCTTTTCTTTTTTCTATTTCGTTACTTACCATTAATATTAAATCATTAATCTTTTCTTCACTATCTATTGTTAATACTTCACCTACATGTGGGAAGTTATTAAATATTTTTAATGATTCAGAGCCACAATCTAATATGTAAATATTTACTTCATCTGGTGTGTGTTCAACTATACTTGATCTTATTATATTTGTTAATAAATTTTCTTTACCACTACCAGGTATACCATATATAAGTAAATTACCTACTCTAGATAAATCGACATTTAATATTCCTTGTCTTTGATTTATTGGATCATCATATTCTCCAATAACGGGGTTAATATAATAACTTTCTGGTGTATAATTGTATTTTTTCTTAATATTACTTATAAATATTTCACTAGGTATAGAATCAAGCCATAGTTTTGTCGTTTTAACGTTTTCTTTGTTTCCTAATTCATATATGTATTTAACTATATTTGTTAATTCATCGCCATAATCTTTTACATTATTTTCTGTTGGATCAATATCTTTTACACTCTTTATTACATATCCAATATTGTCTATGTAATTTATTGATTCATCTATCTTCTTTTGAATTTTATCACTCGGAGTATATTTTGCACCACTCCAACCACTTTGTCCTATTTCAAATAATTCATCATATCCAACTTGTAAATAAAATCTTCCTGTTTCTTTAATTGATGCCGCTTCGGGACGTTTAAGCATTTCCATACTATCAGATTTTTCTTGTACTCTTAAACACACTTTAAATCTGCTATTTGCCCAAATTTGATCATTTACAACCCCACTTGGTTTTTGAGTTGCTAAAATTAAATGGATTCCTAAAGAACGACCTATTCTTGATGTAGATATTAATTGTTGCATAAAATCCGGTTGTTGTTGCTTTAATTCTGCAAATTCATCACATATGATAAATAAATGTGATAGTGGCATCTTTACTACACCTTCACGATATAGTTTTTGATACTTATATATGTCTATTGTACCTTCACCAAGCGATTCTCTTACTTCATTAAATATTTTTTGTCTTCTAGTAAGTTCACTTTGAATCGATACTAAACTTCTATTTAATTCATGGGTGTCTAAGTTTGTTATTGTCCCCGCTAAATGAGGGATTTTTATTCCTGTTTCTTTGTTTTCAAATGCTCCTGCTAAACCACCACCTTTGTAGTCAATTAAAACAAATTGTACTTCATATGGATGATAGTTAATTGCCATTGATAATATGTAAGTTATGATAAATTCTGATTTACCAGATCCTGTTGAACCAGCGATTAAACCATGTGGTCCTTGAAATTTTTCATGTAAGTCTAACTTAAATTTATCACCATTAGGATGAACACCAATTACTGTATCAAGACTTACTACGGGATTATTTATTTGCCAACGATTTATTATGTTTAGTTGTTCAATCTTTGATACTCCAAACATATCTAAAAATTTAAGACTTGTAGGTAGTACTGATGGTCCATCTTTAGACATAACAGGTATATCAGCAAGTTTTTTAGCAACATAAAACATATCTATATCATTATTTATTTTATCTAAATAAAATATTGATTGTTTGTTTAATCCTGTTTGTTTTTCAATTACTACTCCATCTCTTGCTCTTACTTCAATAAATGTTTTACTGCTCGTTGGAACTGATTTAATGCTATCTTCTAATATTAATAATGAAAAACTATATAATCCACCATTTTTATTTACTAATTCATCTATTATTTGAATGTTTTTAGTATTTTTATAATCATCTGTAATTATTAAATAATAAGGTATTCCCATATATCCTTTTTCACTTTTTCCTTCATCAATAGATTTTCTTTCTTTTAATACTTCTTCTAAATAATTAGATATATTCTTCCATTCTTTTTCATTAACTCCAAAAAATCTAATACTTTTATCTTCTGAAAATATGTGAGGAATGTATTTCATAAATTCATAACGACTAGCATTTTCTTCTTTTGTAAACATTACTATTTTTAAATCAAGACTGCTATGTAATATTATTAATTGTAATATTAATTCATTTATAAATTTGTCTTTGTTTTCTGCTTCACATATTAAAGATGTTACATCACTATTTTTAAGTGATACAACAACTGGTGCTCCATCTACATGATCATATTTATCTTTTATCTTGTATGATTCTTCTAATAAATTATCTTCATCTAGTGAAAAGTGTTTTTCTGGTGCTTTAACTTGAACTTTAGAATCAATTTTACCATTTCCTACTCTAATTGATAAAAATGACTCATCTTCTAATTCACGCCACCAAAAGTTTTTGTTTTTCTTATCTAAAGCTAATAAACAATTATCGGCATTTAAATAATTATCATTTAATACTTGTAATTCATTTTTAATTATTAATTGTAATTCTCTGTCTTTTTCAACTAAATATTCACTGTACTTTTCTTGTCTTAATGCTTCTCTTTTTTTTCTTTGCTTTTTTTGCCATGCTTGGGTAATCCGAGGCATAATTAAACCACCTATAAGCATAGATATACCCATTACCATTTGAGGAAGCACACTCCAAATAGTTCGACCTTGAGAAAACCCATAAAAAACATTGTAAGTCATCATAAATGATGAAGACATCATAATAATTGATGTACCCATAGTTAATATAAATGGCATTGAATTGTCTTTTTCTTCTCCTGGAGGTGCATCTACTACTACTTCTTTTTCTTCAAGTCTTTCTCTTATTGATGGATAATGAACAAAATAATCGTCTTTATCATATAATTCTACAAACTTTTCATCTTCACTTACTGGAGCTATTTCAGTATTTTCTATCGCTTCATCAGTTATTAATTTCATTCCTGTTATTTTTAGGGAATTTCTAGGATTGTTTACACAAATAAATTCTTTCATCCAAACGATTTTTAAACCACCTAAAAATATTACATCTCCAGATTTTAATTTTTTAACATTTACTCTAAAATTATTGACAAATACTTTGTATTGATCATCATTTATGCATGATATTGTCCATTCATCATTTAATATCTTAAATATTGCTTGTACCTTTGTTAAATCACTGGTTTCATAATATATTTGACAAGATGCATCGGCTCCAACTGAAAAACTATTTAAACCCGTAAAACCTAGTTTAAATAATGTCTCTTTACTAGGTAAAAAATATAATTCTAAATAGTCCTTTTTACCTACTACTTTTAATATATATTTTTTATATTCTTCTACTTCTTTGCTTTCTATTTCTTCATTATTTTCAATTATATTTACATTACCATTACTCTTTAAATACCATTTATTATTTATACCTTCAAAACTTATTAGGCATTCTTTTACTTCTGGGTCATTATAGGTTATCAAAAAAGAATCATCTATTTTAGATGGTAGTATATATTTAATTATTTTATTGTTATCAATTAAAAATACTTTCATACTTATCTAACCCACTTTTATTATAAAATTATTATAACAAAATATAATATTATGTTCAAGTATGATAAACTTAATTTTT
>CASEYV010000008.1 GCA_949292245.1 uncultured bacterium | reverse complement strand
CAATTTCTATATATTTGGATAAAAATTTAATAATTTTCCAAATAAATTTATTAAAAGTATTTAAAATTTGAACAATAAGTGATAAAATTTTAGACATGATAGATACCTTCTTTCTATATTGTCTAAAATTATTATACAGGTATCTGTCATTTTTTAATAGATAAAATTGATAAAAAATGAGGGTGATTAACAAAACTGTTAATTATTCTCAATAAAGAAAGGAAATATAGGTTGTGGAAAGTATATAACTTTTCACACTACCATCTATATATAGAGGTGATAACTATGCAAATTAGAGAAGCTAGTGAAAAATGGAATATTAGTGAAAGAAGAATAAGACAACTTATTCAAGATGGAAGAATTGAAGGTGCTGAAAAAATAGGTACAACGTGGAATATTCCAGATGATACTAACAAGCCAATCGATAAAAGGGTAAAAGATGAAATTGAATTCAAAATAGATTTACCTCAAGATTATTTTAGTGAAGTAGATGACAAACTTGCTAAATTAAATAGCAAAAGACCATTATCTAAAGAAGCAACAGAGTCATTACAAAACGCAATTAATCTAGAATGGACATATAACAGTAACGGTATTGAAGGTAATACATTAACATTAAAAGAAACAAAAGTAGTATTAGAAGGTATTACTATAGGCGGTAAGTCTGTAAGAGAACACTTAGAAGCTATAAACCATGAAAATGCTATTGAGTATTTAGAAGAATTAATAGGTGCTAAAAGTGAAATATCTGAATGGAATATTAAAGGATTACATCAATTAGTTTTAAAAGGTATTGATGATGAAAATGCTGGAAAATATAGAAATCATGATGTAATTATTAGTGGAGCACAACACAGACCACCACAATATATTAAAGTTCCAGAATTAATGGAAAAATTAATAATGAATTATGATGAATGGGATAAATACCATCCAATAGTAAGAGCAGCATTATTACATGGGGAATTAGTTAAGATACATCCATTTATTGATGGAAATGGTAGAACATCTAGATTAATAATGAATATGGAATTAATGAGAAGTGGATATGTACCAGTTATTATTAAGAAAGATAACAGATTAAAATATTATGAAGTACTTGATAAGGCGCATACAACAGGTGATTATACAGATTTTGTTAAATTAGTAACAAAAGCAGAAAATGAAATGCTTGATAGGTATTTAGAAGTATTATAATTAGGATAGTGGTTTTGGTGAAAAAATATTGGAAAATTAAAAATAAAAGTGAAAGAATCAGACTACGTAAATACTATAAAAAAATTCGTAGGCAGCATAGATTAAATAAGAAAAAAATTGAATTAAACAATCATATTGACCAAATGTTTAACAATTATAACTTTTTATTTAACAATTTTATAAATAAAAAATACAAACCAACTTATAAAAAAGATAAATTAAATACTATAGTTGAAACTATGCCAAAGATTTTTTCACTAAGAGATAATTATGTTGAAAGTATTAATTTTGTAATTGAAATAGCTAGTTTATGTAATAGAAAAATATTAAATAGTACTAAGCTCATATATATTGATATGAGAAATTGTGAAAAATATGATTTAGATGCTTCCTGCCTGTTAGACTCTGTAATGGATAAATTAAAATATATTGCTAAATTTTTTAAAACAGATTTTAAAGTTGATTTTCCATTAATAAAAAATGAAAAAGCATACATAAATTTTTTGACAACAAGTTTTGTAAACGATGAACTGTTTCATACAAAAGATAATAGACCTGTTTATGAATTAAGGGAAAAAGTATCAAACTCTAAGAAAGTAAAGTTTGTTGATTTTGACAAGAATAAATCAAAAAATTCAGAAATAGTAGTTACTAGAATAATTGATATGATATTTGATAAGAGTGTTGATACTGGTAATTATAAGGCTGATTTAGGGCAAATTTTAGGAGAAATACTTGATAATATAAAAGAACATTCAGGTAATGATTTTCCATGGTATATTGTTGGAAACTTAATACCAAAAGACGAATATAATAAAAGTAGAGTGGAATTAGTTATTATGAATTATGGGAAAACATTTTATCAAAATCTTGATGAATTTTTAGCAGAAGATAATAAAGCAAAATTTCCAAAACAATATAATAAAATCAGTAATTTGACAGGAAAAATTTTAGATAAGCATAAAACCTTTTTAAATAAAAAATACTATGATTTAGATCAAATATATACATACATGCTTTTACAAGAAGGCTTCAGTTCTAAAATTATTACAGACGATAATAAAATTAAGCGAGGTAGTGGAATAGTTAGATTATTGGAAACACTGGAAAGAATATCAAATACTGAGGATAAGAAAAAAAGTAACATGATTTTATATTCTGGAAAGACAGCAATAAATTTTTTAAATAAATATAATGTAACTAAGAATACTGAATTAGGTCAAAATCTTAAAACGATCTGTTTGAATGATAAAAATTCGTTATTCCAAAAACTTGATAAAAGTGCTATTATAGTATCAAATATTGAAATTCCAGGTACATTAATTTATTTAGATTTTGAATTGAAGGAGGAATTATTATATGAAAACTAATATTAGAGTTATTGATTTAGCAAAATATAAAGCCAAAGATTCTAAGTTCATTATTGGACGTGAAAACGGTGCTAATGCAATGGTAAAAGAAGATTTGAAAAATTTTGTTAAAAAAGTTGAAAATAAAGAAATAGACTATATAAAGATAGAAGTAAGCAAAGAAATATATGGAATAGTATCATCATTTCTACTTGGCTTCTTCGCAGATGTTGTAGCAGATTTAAAAAGCAAAGAAAGATTTTATGAGATTTTTAACCTTTCTGATTTGCAGCCCGAAATAAAAAAGCAAATTGATGAAGAAATAGATTTCATATTAGGAGAGTAGTTGTATGGAATTGGCGTTATCAATTATAGCATTAGTATTATCTTTATTTTCAATAATTGTTACATATTTAACATGGAAAAGCGATAGAAAAAATGAATGGTATTGGAATATAGTACTTAATCCAATAAGTGAGCAAATAAAAAAATTATCTAATATCAATGATGATATTAAGCAGAATGAAAAATTGGAAGATAAACAAAAAAGAGCAACTGAAATTGAAAGAATTTTCAGAATTATTAAAAAGACTGTATCTTTTTTGGAAATTAGTTATAGTTCGAAAAAGGTAAATATTATCCAAAAATTTATTGAAGATCAGCAAAATGAGATTGTAAGCAAAATGTTTGAGGCTAATGAAAACTATTTAGAGAAAATTAATTCATTTGAAATAGGCTTATATTCCAAAATTTGCAATTTGGTTTTACATAATAAATTAAAAGACAACTAATCTTCTAAGCTATCAATAACAGAAACAACAGAGTCGAGAGCAGTGCTAAACATATGTGAATATGTATTTAGTGTTTCCTCGATTTTTGTATGCCCTAAATATTTTGCAACCAATGTAACATTAGCGCCGTTGTTAATTAAAAGAGATGCACATGAGTGTCTAAAATCATGAAGCCTAATAGGTTTTAAATTTGCTAGTTCTGCTAATTTAGTTCTTCTTGCATATATTGTAGAATCAGCTATAGGCCTAGCATCAGATACTACAAAAAAATCATCATTAAAACCATAGTATTCTTTTTTGCTCTTTTCATATAGCATTTTAAGGTCGTTTAACAAGACTTTAGTGATTGGAACGATACGACGACTATCTCTAGTCTTAGTATCTGAAAATTCGAATTTTTGTCGGTTATTAACCTGTGTTATTTGTTTATTAACAGATATTACTTTTTTATTAAAATGAATATCTTTCCATGTGAGAGCTTTTAATTCCCCTTTACGTAATCCGCAGTAATATAATATTTCAAATACACATTTCCATCTTAAGTCATCTTCAAAAGAAATGAAATGTTTAAATTCTTCATATGTATAATAAGACATTTCTATTCTGCGGCTGTTAGGATCCTGAAACTTTGTCATCTTATTATATACTGCTTGAAAATTAAGGTTATGCCATTTAACACCGAAGTTTAAAATAGATTTAAGAAACTTATATATGTCGTTTTTATATCTAAGAGAAATATTAGTTTTATTAATTTCTTTTTTCCATTGTTCAAATTGCATAATATTAAAATCCTTAAGTTTTACATTAAAGAAACATTCTATATATTTTTCTTTATAACTGTAACCACATAATGTAGTAGCTTTCATTATTTCATCATTATGTGCTCTAAAGTCATCATATAAATCCTTGAATGTCATATTGTTATCTTCTATTTTATCAGTAGAAGTAACTAAGAACATTCTTTCAGCGTCTGTTGCTTCCTTTTTAGTTAAATATCTTTTTGATCTATATTGCTTAGTAACACCGAATGCATCTTTGTAACTAAATTTAAAATACCAAGCTCTACCATTCTTAGTAGGCTTAGGATCTTTGTAAATTGCCATAAATTCACCAACTTTCTTGTAGAAATCCCTAATTGGTGATATAATTATACTTGAGAAATCTCCAAAATTATATTTATTATAATTATTAAAGTTTACCAGACTTTTTAATTAGGGATTTTTCATTTGATCACTGTTGCGCAGTGGTCTTTTTTTATATATATTTTCTTTTAACTTGTACAACGTTACCAATAATCATTAATGATTTATATTCTGGTGTATCTTTTAAATAAGTTTTAGGTTGAAAATCTTTATTTATATTAAGAGGCATAACCATTATTCCGTCATTAATATTTATTAATTTTCTTATTTTCGCATAATCATTATCTTTTTCCAAAATACAGTAGAAACCATCTTTATCCATTATTTGATTTTCTCTAATAATTATGCAATCATCCTTATGAAATTCAGGATCCATAGAATTATCATTAATTATCATTCCAAAATATTTCTGACGATTCCTTATCCATTCTGGAGGTATTAACTCTTCATCAATTTTTAAATCATAGTTTAGTGAAATAAAAGGTAAACCAGTTTCTACATCAATTATGTGATATGTATTATCTAAGCTAACTTTTGAAAAAACATCAACTTTAACTACATCATCATATAAAGCATCGTCATCTTCTTCTGTTATTTCTTCAATTAAGTCAGATTTTTTAATATTAAAGTAATCTGCAATTAAATTGATTTTTTCAACACGTGGAAATATTCTACCTGTACACCAATCTGTTAGGGTAGTATATGGAACGTTTAAACCTTCAGCAAGTTGTTTTCTTGATACTTTTCTTTCTTTCATAATAGCTTTAAGGTTATTTATAAATATATCTCTACTATTCATCATGTACCTCCTCTAATATAAGTATAGCTTAATTTACGAAAAGTTACAAGTAAAATTATGAAACTTTCGTAATTTCTATTTACTTTTGAAAAAAATTGTAATATTATTAAAATAGGAAGGAGGTTAAAATAGTGCAGGCTACGTTAAGAGCGATTCGTGTGCACAAAAACATGAGTATTGATGATGCAGCTAAGAAGATAGGTATACCAACAAGTAGATTAAGAGCAATAGAACAACATAAAACTTTGCCTAGAATTCCTTTAATAAGAAAAATGATGCAAGTATATGATGTAGATTATGAAAATGTTTTATTTTCTAATAAGGATGATATAATTAAATGGCATCAATCAAGAACACGAAGAAAATTTAGATGTAGTAGTAAAGAAGTAAATGAAGTATGTAGTAAATAGAATTTTATATCATGCAGTATCGATATATTTTTTTATAATTTTATATTACGAAAATATCGTAATTGAAAAGTCTGGTAAACTTTAATGAAATAATAAAAAAGGAGAATAAAAATGAAAAGTAAAACAATATTATCGGCAGATGAAATGCTAGAAATACTAAATAGTCAGTGGGCTACTGTACAAGATATAATGAAAATAGGTGCTGTGGGAAGAAATAAAGCAAGAGATATTAAAAATAAAATATCAGAAGAAATTATATCAAGCGGATTTAAACTACCTAATAATTTAGTACCAATGGAGAAAGTAATTGATTATTTTAAGATCAATGTAGATTTTTTAGTATCAATTAATAATTCTAAACATGGGAACTTATAATAAAGAAAAATATTATTACTTTATGCTTAAGTCAAACTTTTTTGATAATGATGTATTAAAATATTTGCAATCTGAGCCTAATGGTTATGAAAAAATAATTTTATATTTTAAACTAATATTTAAAACCATAAATAAAGATGGTTATTTAATAAAAAAAGTAGGATCTAAAAGAATTCCATATTTTATAAAGGAATTAGCAGTAGAAACTAATCATTCAGAGAAACTAATAAATGATGCTATTGATTATTTTTTAGATACAGGAATGATGGAAAAAAGAGAAAATAAATATTATATAGAGGATGCATTAGTACTTACTAATCAAACAACAGTGGGTGCTATGAATATGAGAGAATATAGAATTAAGAATCCTGACAAAAGTAAGTCAAAATGTAAGAAAAAATGTAAGCCAAATAGTAAGGTATATATAGATAATAAAACTAATAAACATAATTTAGAAATTATAACTAATAAAAAAGAAATAGAAATAAATAAAAAAGAGTATCAAGACATAATAGACTATTTAAACTATAAAACTAATTCTAATTTTATATTAATAGATGAGTATAAAAAATTAATAGCTAATATATTAAAAAAATATACAATTAATGATATTAAAACAGTTATAGATAAGAAAACAAGTGAATGGATTAATAATCCTAAAATGAAACCATATCTTATACCGGAAACTTTATTTGGCCCTAAATTTGAAAGATACTTACATCAACAAGCAAAAGCTAAAACTATCCAAGATATATCTCAAAATACTATCATCTTGTTATCAAAAAGTAATTAGTAATGATGATATTTCAATATGGTATGAAATGTTACAAGATATAGAACCAGAAGTATTTAAAAAGGCAATTATAGAACTATGTAAAGAAAGATCTTATATGCCAACTATACATGATATCTTAGATAAAACTAAAACAGTAAAGAATAATTATTATTTATCTATCTTAGAACAAATGAAAAAAGATGGATACTTTAAATTAGGAGTAGTACCATTATCGCCAGAACAAGAAGAAAGAAACTATGATAAATCTATTAGATGGATAGAAAGAGGAATCATACCAGGATTTTTATTAGAAGATATGCAAAAGTATATTAATCATAGTAAAAGAATAAATAGTAAAAAGCATTATCAAATAGAAAACAATAGGTAGTCCCCCCTAGGGTATATGAATAAAAAAACAAAAAATATCACGACCGACAGCCCACCTATATTCACACAAATATATTTTTTCCGTGAGTTTTTTGGAAAATAAAAAGAGTATTAGAACAAAAACTAATACTCAATTTTTTTAAAATCTAATGGATCTTCACTAATAATTTCTAAAGAATACTTCATTCTTAATAGTTTAATTACTTCAGCCTTAACCTTATCATAATCTTCATCATCACTAATATTAAAAGTATCTTTAGCAGAATTATAATGTTGATAGAAAGTTGCTTCCCACATAGCATTCCTACTAAAAGAACTAGCAATATAAAATGCAATTACTTCAGGCATAACAAACATAATAATATATTCATCAAAATTCTTATAAAAAGGATCAATAACCTTTTCACATTCTTCATCACTTATATCTTCATCAGTACATTTTCTAATCATACTATTCCTCCAATTCTTTGTATTAATCACTTAAAATCAAAAATTAGTCAAGTATATAGGTATAATTAGGTAATTTTTGGTATGAATTAATGTCAAAATAACCAATTTTGTCAATTAATATGTTATAATTTTATATGAGAGATAACGTTGATTAAATACAAGAATTTGAGGTGCAATTGTTATGAAAAAAAGAAGTAAGATATTGATAGATTTAATAAATGATGAAATTGATGTAAAAAAAGCGTTTCAATTACTGTCATTACTTTTAGAAGATTTAGATAATAAAGAAATTGAAAACTGGTTAAATTATGAATTAAATGGATATCCAAAAGATATAGATGTACCCAAATACAGGGTAATTAATGCTTCGATAATAGGAACAGTAAAAACTTATACCATGATTATCAGTAAATATGAAATACCAGTTCCACTTGAGGATAAAGAAAAATTGTGCAAGCATGAAGTAAGATATAGTATTGCAGAAATAAGTCAGTATGCTAAGGCGGAAGAAGAATCTGATATGCATTGTTTATTATCGCCAATAGATATTGGATATATTAATTCAGTCGCTTTAATTAATGATGCTGAAGTAACACATGCTAATTTACAGTTAAGTATGTATGGCTATACAAATGTATTACATTTATTAAAAGATAAATTAATAGATATTTTCAAAAAACTTGAAAAACAATATGGAAATCTAGATGAATATTATATAGATTTTAAATCTAATCAAGCTAAAAAAGATACCACAAAAGAGTTGTTACAAATAATCTATAATGATAATTCAGTTAAGATTGGCAGCAATAATAAAATAGATAAGAGTAAAGTGGGAAATAGTAATGAATAAAATAGGAAATAATAATAAAATAAATAAATCAGTTATTGGAAACAATAATGGGATTACTAATGAAAAAGAAAACAAATTTATATTGAAAAATATTATTATACCTATTATTGTTGGTTTAATAATTGCAGTCATAGTGTTTTTCTTAAAGTGGAATTAATGGAGGTAGAATGATGAATAATAAAAAAGAAAGAGAAAGAGAAGAATTACATAAAACAATATGGAAAATAGCAAATGAATTAAGAGGATCAGTAGATGGATGGGATTTTAAACAATATGTGTTAGGATTATTGTTTTATAGATTTATATCTGAAAATATAGAAAACTATGTTAATGAAAATCAAAGAAAAGCAGGAATAAAAGATTTTAAATACAGAGATATTTCTGATGAAGAAGCCTTATTAGGTAAAACACAAATACTTGAAGAAAAAGGATTCTTTATATTGCCAAGTGAATTATTTTGCAATATTAAAAAAGGTGCAGATAAGAATGAAAATTTAAATGTAGTTATATCAAATGTATTTAATAATATAGAAGCATCAGCTAGAGGAACTGCATCTGAAAATGATGTAAAAGGTTTATTTGATGATTTTACTATTGATAACAAATTAGGTAATACAGTAGATGAAAGAAATGAAAAACTTGTTAAATTATTAAATGCTATTGGAGATTTAAATTTTGGCGATTACGAAGATAATAATATAGACTTATTTGGAGATGCTTATGAATTCTTGATGACTATGTACGCATCATCTGCAGGAAAATCTGGAGGAGAATTT
The DNA here is from genome assembly GCA_949292245.1 of uncultured bacterium. Classification (GTDB taxonomy): domain Bacteria; phylum Bacillota_I; class Bacilli_A; order RF39; family UBA660; genus Onthocola_B. The sequence goes on along the minus strand of CASEYV010000008.1, from coordinate 27,433 downwards.
TTTACACCACAAGAAGTTGGAGAATTACTTGCTAGAATAGTTATAATGGACAAAACATCAGTTAATAAAGTATATGATCCTGCTTGTGGTTCTGGAGGACTTTTACTAAAATTTGCTAAAATATTAGGTAAAGAAAATGTAATGGAAGGATTCTTTGGACAAGAGATAAATCTTACCACTTATAATTTGGCTAGAATTAATATGTTTTTACATAATATAAATTATAATAACTTTAGTATAGAAAGAGGAGATACATTATTACATCCTATTCATTGGAATGATGAGCCTTTCGATGCTATTGTTTCTAATCCACCTTATGGAATTAAGTGGGTTGGTAAGGATAATCCAATATTGATTAATGATGAAAGATTTGCTCCAGCGGGTGTTTTAGCACCAAAAAATGCTGCTGATTTAGCTTTTACTATGCACATGTTATCTTGGCTTTCACCTAAAGGAACTGCTGCTATAGTTGAATTTCCTGGAGTTCTTTATAGAACAGGTGTAGAACAAAAAATAAGAAAATACATGGTTGATAATAATTTTGTTGATACAGTTATACAGTTACCTTCAGGATTGTTTTTTGGAACATCTATTGCAACATGTATAATAGTATTAAAGAAAAATAAGTCAGATAATAATATTTTATTTATTGATGCAACTGATGAATGTATTCCAAATACTAACAAAATGAAGAATGCTACAAATAACAATAAATTATCTGATGTTAATATAGATAATATTATTTCATTAATTAAAGATAGAAGCACCATTGATAAAAAAACATATTTAGCTACTTATGATGAAGTAACTGAAAATGATTATAATTTATCTATAAATTCATATATAAAATCAAATGAAGAAAAATCTAACATAGATATTAAAGAGGTGAACTCAAAACTTTTAGAAGTAGTACCTAGACAACAAAAAATTAGAGAAGAACTCGAAAAAATAATTAAAGAACTTGAGGTCGATTATTATGACTAAAATAGGTGATTTAATAAAAAACATGTGTCCTAATGGTGTTACTTATAAGAAACTTGATACAGTTTGTAAGATAGAAAAAGGCAAACAATTAAATAAGGAATTACTAAGTGAAATTGGAACATATCCTGTTATTAATGGTGGAATTTCTCCATCTGGGTATTGGGATGACTATAATTTTGATGAAAATAAAATAACTATTAGTCAAGGTGGTGCTTCTGCAGGGTATGTAAATTATATTACATCAAAATTTTGGGCAGGTGCGCATTGTTATGTGGTAAATTCTTGCAATCAAGAACTCAATTATAAATATATTTATCATTTCTTAAAGGAAAAGCAAAAAATTTTATTATCTTCACAAGTTGGAGCTGGTATTCCAAGTATTTCTCTAAAAGAAATTAATGCTTTAAAGATACCATGTCCTCCTTTAGAAATTCAAAATGAAATTGTAAAAATATTAGATAAATTTGGCGAGCTAGAAGCGGAGCTAGAAGCGGAGCTAGAAGCGAGGGAAAGTCAATACGAGTTTTGGAGTGGAAAAATTTTTGAAAGTCATATGAATGGAGAAACAAAACATATAACTGATATAGCTCTTGTAAAAGCAAGAGTTGGTTGGCAACGACTAACTACTGCAGAATATTTAAATTCAGGAGATTATTATTTGGTTACTGGAACTGATTTTACTGATGATGGAAAAGTTGATTTTAATAGTTGTGTTTATGTAACGAAAGAAAGATATGACATGGATGAAAATATTCAAATTCATAAAAATGATATATTAATAACAAAAGATGGTACATTAGGAAAAATTGCGTATTTAGATGATGAACCAGATAAATTGACTACTCTCAATAGTGGAGTTTTCAGAATCAAAATTAATAATGAAAAAGTTTTACCTAGATATATATATCATTATTTCAATTCTAAAATATTTAAAGATTTTGTAGAAAGTGTAAAAACAGGATCAACTATTCCACATTTAACGCAAGAAAAGTTAACTAATCTTAATATACCTATACCTTCAGTAGAAGAACAAGCAAAGATTGTTAATATATTAGATAAATTTGATTCTTTAATTAGAAATATAACAATAGGATTACCTGCAGAAATTGAATTAAGGAAACAGCAATACGATTATTATAGAAATAAATTATTTGAATTTGAGGAGATGAGTGTAAATGAGTAATATAGGGTTAATAAGTGAAAATGATAACTCTACTGTATTGGCCGAATATACAGTATTAAATAGAGTAGCAACATCTTTTCAAAGTGAAGATGCTCTTGAAAAAGAACTAATAAAAACATTAACAGAACAAGGATATGAAAGGTTAGCAATTAACACTGAAGATGAATTAATTCTGAATTTAAGAAGACAATTAGAAAAACTTAATAATTATACTTTTACTGATGGAGAATGGGATTCTTTTTTTACAAAAGTAATTGCAAATAAAAATGATTATATAATTGAAAAGACAAGATTAATTCAAGAAGATTATAAACAAGAAATTACTCTTGATTCAGGAGATAAGAAAAATATTTATTTAATTGATAAAAATAATATTCATAATAATAGTTTGCAAGTATTAAATCAATATGTTAATAATGAAGGTAATTATGATAATAGATATGATGTTACTATTTTAGTAAATGGCCTTCCTTTAGTTCATGTTGAATTAAAGAAAAGAGGAATTGATTTAAGGGAAGCTTTCAATCAAATAGAAAGATATCAAAGAGATTCTTTCTGGGCTGGATCAGGTTTATATAACTTTGTTCAAATCTTTGTTATTTCAAATGGAACATTAACTAAATATTATTCTAATACTACAAGAGAGTTCCATATTAACAATCAAAAGAAAAAGAAATCTAACTCATTTGAATTTACTTCATATTGGGCAGATCAAAAGAATAATGGTATTACAGATTTAATTGATTTTGCTAAAACATTCTTTACTAAGCATACATTATTAAATGTATTAACTAAGTATTGTGTATTTACAAGTGAAGAAGATTTATTAGTAATGCGTCCATATCAAATTGTAGCAACAGAGAAGATTTTAAATAGAATTACAATTGCATACAATAACAAGTTTTATGGAACACTTAGATCAGGTGGATACATTTGGCATACAACAGGATCAGGTAAAACATTAACATCATTTAAAACTTCACAATTAGCTAGCAAATTAGATTTTATTGATAAAGTATTATTTGTAGTTGATAGAAAAGACTTAGACTATCAAACTATGAAAGAATACGATAGATTTAAAGAGGGTGCAGCTAATTCTAATACATCAACAAAGGTATTAGAAGAGCAATTAAATGATCCTAATGCTAAGATAATAATAACTACAATACAAAAGTTATCTCAATTCATCAAAAAGAATGAGAATAGTGATGTATTTAATAAGCATGTAGTATTTATATTTGACGAATGTCATAGATCTCAATTTGGAGATATGCATAAAGCAATTATTAAGAAATTTAATAAATACTATTTATTTGGATTTACTGGAACTCCAATATTCCCAGAGAATGCTAGAACAATAAAAGGTATATCAGAAACAACAGAACAAATCTTTGGAGAAAGATTACATACTTATACAATAGTAAATGCTATAGCAGATAAAAATGTATTACCATTTAGATATGAATATATTGGTAGAGTGGATATATCAGATGATGTAAAAGATGAAAAAGTATATAACATAGATGAAGAAAAATTATTTGATAATCAAATTCGTATTAGTTTAATTACAAATTATATAATAGATCATTTTAGTACAAAAACGAAAACATCAGAAAGCTATGTTTACTCAACGTTAGATAACGTCATAGATGTAGCCAAAAAACACAATACAGAAGAAATTAAATCTAAGAAGAGTATTAATGGTTTCAATTCAATATTCGCTGTATCAAGCATTAAAATGGCTAAAGAGTATTATGCTGAATTTAAGAAAGAATTAGCTCTTAAGAATAGTAATCTTAAAGTAGCATTAATATATTCATATGGTGTTAATGGAGAAGACGGAGTAATTGATGAAAATTCTGAATCAACTGAAGCATTAAGCACCGATGATAGAACATTCTTAGAAAATGCTATTAAAGATTATAATAATATGTTTAGAACCAGTTATGATACTTCATCAGAAAGATTCCAAAATTACTATAAAGATGTATCGCTAAGGATGAAGAATAGAGAAATAGATATATTAATCGTAGCAAACATGTTCTTAACAGGATTTGATGCTAAGACATTAAATACATTATGGGTTGATAAGAACCTTAAATGGCACGGATTAATTCAAGCGTTCTCAAGAACTAATAGAATCTTAAATAGTGTTAAGACATATGGAAATATTGTCTCATTTAGAAATTTAGAGGATAGACTAAATGAAGCATTAGCTAAGTTCGGTGATGAGAATGCACACGGCATTGTGTTATTAAAACCATATAAAGATTATTACTATGGATATGAAGATGATAATGGAAAAACATTTGAAGGATATAAATCGTTAGTTGAAAAACTAACTTCAAAATTTGCACCTGGAGAATTAATGCAAAGTGAAGCAAAACAAAAAGAGTTTATAAAACTATATGGCGCAATATTAAAAGTAACTAACATATTATCTTCGTTTGATGAATTTAAAGATGAAGAATTAATAAATGAAAGAGATAAACAAGATTATCATAGCATTTATATTGAACTTTATAATGAATTCAGAAATAAGGCTAAACAAGAGAAAACTGATGTTACAGAAGATGTAGTATTTGAAATGGAGTTAATTAAATCAATTGAAGTTAATATAGACTATATCTTAACATTAGTTAAAAAATATCACGATTCTAATATGAAAGACAAAGAAATATTAGTAAGTATTCAAAAAGCTATTATGGCAAGTCCAGATTTAAGAAATAAAAAGGATTTAATTATGGCATTCATTGATTCTTTAGATCAAGACTCAAACGTGTATGTTGATTTTGAATCATTCATGAATAGTAAGAAAAAAGAGGAATTAGATAAGATAATAGCTGATGAAGGACTAAATAAAGATGAAACATATAATTTTATTCAAAGGTCATTTGATAAAGGTAGAGTAGAAACAAACGGAGTAGAGGTATCTAATATATTACCTCCAATGAATATGTTCACTCCTAATAATGAACGTCAAGAAAAGAAAAATAAAGTAATTGATAAACTATTAGAATTCTTTGATAAATTCTTTAGTATTACAAGTAAGTAAAAGTTGAGGTGAAATAATGGCAGTAGATACATTTAAACCAATTAATCAAACAATAAGTGAAATATTTTCTTGCGATGGTATTTATAAAATACCTAATTATCAAAGACAATACAGTTGGACTAATGATCAATTAGAGGCATTATGGGATGATTTATATGAAGCATATCAGAATAAAACTGTTGATAATGATTGCTATTTCTTGGGTTCAATAGTAGTAGTTAATGATGGAAAGGGATATTTTGAATTAATAGATGGACAGCAAAGAATTACAACATTAATGATATTAATGAATGTATTAGTAAAGGACTTCCCTGAAATCAATAAAAATAGTGATGAAATATTTGTCGCTGATAAAGATAAAATTCAAAACTGTATTTTATTTCAAGGAAGAAAGAATAGGTTACAATTACAAACTGATCCTAAATATGATTCCATATTTAATGATTTGATAATCAATTGTGAATCATTTGCAGATATGGATGAACCTACTAAAAAAGAATTAAAACTTGATGATCCACAATATAAATATATTAATTCAGCAGTATTCTTTTATAAAAAATTATCTGAATTAAATGAAACTGAATTAGATGAATTTGTAAATTATATATTCTACTCTACAAACATCATTAAAATAGAATGCACTAATCAATCATTTGCTATCAAACTATTTCAAGTATTAAATGATAGAGGATTAGAATTATCACCATCTGATATTGTAAAATCATATATAATAGGTAAATACGAGCAAGATGATGAAACAGGTAAGCAAATATTTAACAATAACTGGAAGAATATTGAAGACTTATCCAAACAATATGGATTTAAAATTGATGACTTTGTAGTATTCTATGAATATTATAAATTGAAATCAAATCCTAAAAGACAAGTAGTAGATGAATTAAGAGATATTATTCAAAGAAGTGATGTATACGAATTAGTAGCAGAACTTCATAGTTTCTCAGAATCATTAAAGAAAGTCTATGAGTCAAATAGTTCAGTAATACTAAGTTTAAGATATATACCATGGAAATTCTATGTTATGACTGCATTAACAAGTGCATATCAAGTAAATTATCCAGAAAAGGATAAACTATTTAAAGAAATTAGAAGATTTTTCTATATCTCATTAACTGCAGGATGCACATTAAACCAAATAAAACAAACTTCATTTAAATTAATTGAATCAATCGTTAATGGAAACAGTATTGATGAGATAAAAGAAGATTTAAATAGAACTATAATATCAAGAAGAATGTATGCAAAAGTATATGATGCTTTAGATAATGATGTTTATAATGAAAAGTTTTTGAAACCATTAATGCTATCCTTAGAGTATGAAATTCGAGAAAAAACAGACAAGAGCTTTTATTCCTTAGATAATACATTACATATGGATCACATCTTACCAAGAGCTTATAAGCAAAATGATGAATGGAATTATATTAAGGACGAAGAAGTATTACCTGAAATAAATGGATTAGGTAATATGGCCTTACTTCAAGATATCAAGAATGAAGAAGCACTTAATTGTGGATTTGATAGAAAAATCAGAATATATAAAGGTCAAGACGAAGAAGGAAACAATAAGTCAGGAATCACGTCGTTTGAATTTACAAGAAAGATTATTGAATATTATGATTCAGGAAATAGAACATGGAATATTAATCAAATTTTAGAAAGAAAAAAATATTTAATATCTAAAATAGAAGAGATGTTAGAAATTAGTAGAGAAGATATTAATTTAAAATTACCAGAAGAATCTACAGGTGGCAAAACTGGAAAGTCTAAATGGTTATATAAAAATGTTTACTACGATAATGCAAAATTAGTAAGAGCACTAATTCAAGATTACATTGTTGATAAAGGAATAAAAAAATATATTGATATTCCTGAAGATATCAGAAACTATAAAATGTATTCTCACGAATTAATAATTGATGAAAAAAATGAGTTACTTGATAATTATTCATATACAAAAGTTGAAGCTAATGGCATGAATATTTATGTTAGAAGTATTTGTCAAAAGAATGATACAAATGAATTTATTGATGTATTAAAGAATTATTACAACTTCAACTTAGAAACTGTTGATAATTCAGAAGAGTAGTATACAAGAATTAAAAAATGATATAGAAATATGCAGTAAATTTGATGATGTTATAATTATTGATTATAGTATAATAGAAAGAAATAATATAATTATATTTATTTGAAATAAATCCAGAAATTAATCTGGATTTTTCTTTTTTTAGGTACAATTTAGGTACAAAAATACTAAAAAACCACGGTAAATGACGGTTTATGCCAATATGAAAAGGCCCATATTTAAAGGGTTTAACGTAATTTGGTCTCTTCTAACTGAAGAGAGCAGGCCCCCCTGAAGGAGCCTTATGGCTCCATTTTGTTTGTTTAAGTTTATAATAATTTATTATAGGTTTTCTAAAGTTTAAAAAAGTTTAATTTAGTTCTAATTAGTTTAAATATTGTGGGTGGTTAAAAATATAAAAATTAACCTAATTATACCAAAAAGCGTTGACCAAATGGTATAATTAGGTTAAAATTATATTGGTGATGAAAATGTTATATAATCATAGCGAAATAAAAAATAAATATAAAACAACTTATCAAATACGAAAAGCAATAAGTAATAAAGAAATATATAAAATAGAAAAAGGTATTTATTCAGATAATCCAGAAGTGCATTATTTAGCAATTTTAATGAAAAAGTATCCTTATGCAGTTATTACAGGAGAATCAGCATATTATTATTATAATTTTACTGATATAATACCTTCTAAAATATATTTAGCTACACGTGATGTTAATACAAGAATACATGATAAAGACATTAAACAAATTCGTATGAGGGACAATCTTTATAAATTAGGCAGTACTCAAATTATATATGAGGGAGTAATTATAAATATTTTTGATAAAGAGCGTTTATTAATTGATTTAGCAAGAAATAAAAATAAAATTGGATATGATTTATATAAAGAAATTATATTTAATTATAGAAAAATTGCTGATAAATTGGATGTAAGTAAAATAGAAGAATATTTACAATATTTTTCAAATAGTGATAAGATACTTGGAATATTACAAGATGAGGTGTTTTAATGAATTTAAGTAAATCAGTAGAACAATATATCCAGATTGGATATAAAAAAGATGATGCTATATCTAAGGTTGCGCAAGATATAATTCTTTTAAAAATATCAAAGAGTAATTTTTCAGAGTATATTACCATCAAAGGTGGAGTTGTAATGCACTCTATATCTAGAGATAATCGTAGAGCTACTAGAGATTTAGATATGGATTTTATTAAATACTCTTTAGAAGATAACTCTATTCATAATTTTATATTAAAATTAAATGCAGTAAAAGATGGTATTAGTATTGAAATAGTAGGTAAAATTGAAAAATTGCACCATCAGGACTATGATGGAAAGAGAGTTAATATAAGACTAATCGATTCTAATGAATTTATAATAAATACCAAATTAGATATTGGAGTTCATAAATTATTTGATATAGAACAAGATAACTATTGTTTTGATTTAGGCATTTTTAAAGAAAATGTTAATTTACTTATAAATTCAAGGGAACAAATTTTTGCTGAAAAATTAAAGTCATTACTAAAATTTGGAATAACATCAACAAGATATAAAGATGTATTCGATTTTTATTATTTAATTAATAATGAAAAATTAGATAAAAATAAATTGTTAAAATATATAGATATTCTTATTTTTGAAGATTCACTCATGAAAGAAAATGATTTTGAAGGTATAATAACTAGAATTAATTTGATTTTTAAAAATAGTAGATATAGATCTATGTTAAATCAAGCAAACAATAATTGGTTAAATTTACCTGTTGATATTGTTATAAATAATATTTTAGAATTTCTATCATCTTTAGAAGTGGTGAGTGTCTGATATGAGTAAGGAGATAATCAATTTAATAAATGAAAAAGAAGAACAAATAAAAAAGCTACAAGAAGAAATTGCAATTTTAAAAAAGAAACTAGAAATTCTTGATAAATCAGATAAATCAACAATCATATTTTCTAAAGAAGAAAAAGTGAATCTATTTATGAATTATTTTAGGGGGAGAGATGATACATACCCATATTTATCTATTGATAAAAATAATCCAAGCAAGAAATATTATATTCCAGCTTGCATTAATGAATGGAAACAAGGAATTTGCAATAAGCTTATGAAAAGGCCTTGCAAAACTTGTCAATATAGAGAAAATAAACCATTAACATATGAGGTTTATCAAAAACATTTAGAAGGACAAATAATAGGTATTTATCCACTTTTAGATGATGAAACATGTTATTTTCTTGCTTTTGATTTTGATGATAAATTAGAAGAAAAAAATATAAAAGATGATGTACTTGCTTTTTGGAGTGTTTGTGAAGAGTATCATGTTCCAATATCAGTTGAGAAAAGCAAATCAGGTAAAGGATTTCATATTTGGTTATTCTTTACTGAAAGAGTAAAAGCAATTACAGCTAGAAAATTGGGTAGTCTTCTTTTATCTAAAACTATGGAAGTAAGGGATAATTTAAAAATATCTTCTTTTGATAGAATGTTTCCTAGTCAAGACTTTTTACCAAAAGGAGGATATGGTAATTTAATTGTGTTACCATTTCAAAAAGAACCAGCTAGCTATGGAAATACTTTATTTATTGATAAATATTTTATACCTTATAAAAACCAGTGGGAATATCTAAAGAATATTAGAAAAATATCTAATGAGGATGTATATGATTTGATAAAAATATTATCCGATAATACAATAGATGTTAGTCATGAGGATTTAAATATTAAAGAAGAAATAAAAAGTAAAAAGAAAAATAATTTTAAATTTCCAAAATCTTTGGATGTTATATTAGATGATATGATTTATATTGACAAGAAAAATTTGTCAGCAGGAGCAAAAAATTGTTTTAGACGATTAGCATCTTTTGCAAATCCAGAATTTTATAAAAAACAAAGACTTCGTTTATCAACTTATAATGTCCCTATGGTAATAGATTGTAGTAGTGTAGATGATAGATATATTAAATTACCACGAGGAACGTATGAGTATTTATTAGACATTTGTAACGAAAAAAAAGTAAAATTGAAAATAAAAGATAAAAGAAATCAAGGATACAAAATAAACATAAATTTTAATGGTAGTTTACGTGATGAACAAGAAATGTGTTTAAATAGATTATTGAGTTATGATAATGGAATTTTACATGCACCAACTGGATTTGGAAAAACAGTAGTGGCTTGTAATTTAATTGCAAAAAAGAAAGTTAACACATTAATTATTGTTCATAGTTTAAGTTTATTAAAACAATGGCAAGAAAGAATTAAAGAATTTTTAGGTGTTGAAAATGTTGGTCAAATTGGAGGAGGAAAAAATACAATTACCGATGTAATAGATGTTGCTAGTATTAAAACTTTGTGGAATAAAGGCGAATTAAATGAAATAACCAAAAATTATGGAATGATTATAATTGATGAATGTCATCATTTAGCCGCTTTTACTTATGAACAAGCAGTAAACAGTATTAACTCTAAATATGTCTATGGTTTTACAGCAACACCTAATAGAGAAGATGGACATAGTCCAATTGTTAAAATGCAATGCGGTGATATTAGATATGAAGTTGATTTTAAAAAGTTTAATGAAAATCTTGGCATTCCTATGATAGTTAAAGTTAAAGAAACTTATTTGAAATTTGCTGATCCATTAATAAACGATTATACAATTAATGAAATAAATAACTTAATTACGAAGGATATGGATAGAAGTGAAATGATTTTTAACGATGTCAAAAATGAATATAAGAAAGGAAAAAATATTCTTATATTAACTGAGAGAATAGAACATTTAGAGTATTTGAGTTCTAGAATGCAAAAAATTACAAATAATGTATTTGTATATAAGGGTGGATTAGGTAAAAAAATATTAAAAGAATATGATGAAAGTAATAGAATGATATTAAATCAGAACAAAAATAAAATTATTTTAGCAACAGGATCTTATATTGGTGAAGGATTTGATGATTCAAGTTTAGATGTTTTATTTTTAACCATGCCCATTTCAGGAATTACAAAAGTAACCCAATATACAGGAAGGCTACATAGAAAGAATGATAATAAAAAAGAAATCATTATTTATGATTATGTTGATAAAAATTTTAAACAAACAAGAAATATGTTTGAAAAACGAAAAAAAACATATGTAAAATTGGGCTATAAAATAATAGATGAAAGATCTGTACAATTAACAATATAAGAAGAATATCAACCACCCATTCAACCACCAAAATAGGAGATTTTTATTTTAAAGTTATAAACTTGTTTAAACTTTTGTAAACAAAAATCCTTTGAAAATAAAGGATTTGATAATATAAAATAGTTTAGAGTACGTGATATAAGTTTGCCCCCTGAAGGAGCCTTATGGCTCCATTTTTTTATTTTTTTGAAAGTTCATTAATATCTATTTAAAAGTTCTACCAATAGTAGAGCGTTTATTTAAAAAACTTAAAAAAATTTATTGTATAATGTAAATGTAAGGAGTGTGTATATGGAAAATATTGATTTTGGAAATTACTTATATCGGCTTAGAAAAGATAGTAATTTAACGCAAAGATATGTTGCTTATCAGCTTGATGTTAGTGATAAAGCCGTTAGTAAATGGGAGATGGGAAAATCGAAACCAGATTTGGAAAAGTTAAAAAAGTTATCAGTATTATATGGTGTTTCTTTAGATGAATTGTTAGATATTCAAGAAAAAAAGAGAGAGTTTAAAATTAACAAAATTGTTTTAACCGGTGGACCTTGTGCTGGTAAGACTACCGCATTAACTTGGATTAGTAATTATTTTTCTAAAAGAGGATATACTGTATTGTTTGTCCCTGAAACTGCTACTGAATTAATTGCAAATGGCGTTGCTCCTTGGACATGTAAAACAAATTATGAATATCAAACATTCCAAATTAGATTACAAAAAATTAAAGAGCAAATATTTGATGATGCTGCTAAAACAATGAAAAATAATAAAATACTTATCGTTTGTGATCGCGGAGTTTTAGATAATAAAGCATATATGAAAGATGTTGAATTTAAAAGAATTTTAAAGGAATTTGGAACAAACGAAATACAAGAAAGAGATTCTTATGATGCAGCATTTCACCTTGTTAGTGCTGCTAAGGGGAAAGAAGATGTTTATACTTTATCTAATAATGTTGCAAGAACTGAAAATTTAGAAGAAGCAAGAAATTTAGATGATAGAATTATATCAGCTTGGACAGGACATCCACATTTTAGAATAATAGATAATAGTACAGAGTTTGAAGAAAAACTAGAAAGATTACTTAAAGAAATAGCATTGTTTTTAGGTGAGCCAGAGCCTTTTGAAATTGAAAGAAAGTTTTTAATATATTATCCAAATATTAAAGAATTAGAAAGTATGCCAAATTGTACTAAAGTTGATATTATTCAAACTTATTTAAAAAGTACAGATGATGTTGAAAAAAGAATTAGAGCTAGAGGTATAGATGGTGATTATTTATATTATTTAACAGAAAAAAGAAAAATTTCAAGTATGAAAAGAATTGAAATAGAAAGAAAACTTACAAAAGATGAATATTTAAAATTATTAATGGAAGCTGATAATAAATTACATCCTATTCATAAAACTAGATATTGTTTATCAGATAATAACCAATATTTTGAAATAGATGTATTTGAGGAATGGAATAATCAGGCAATAATGGAAATTGAGCTTTGTAGTGAAGATGAAATTATAAAAATTCCGGAATTTATAAAAATATATAAAGAAGTTACCGATGATGAAAGTTACAAAAATTATCAAATGTCAAGAGAAATGCCTAAAGAATTAATTAGAAAGAGAGTAAGATAATATTATGAAAACAAGTGAACTGAATAACCTAAGAAGGCTAGTCAATGCTGAAGTCTATAGAAGGGAAAAAATAAGGGAATTATTAGAAAATGAGTCTGTTAAAGAATACTTAAAAATAGCAAATATAAATATAGAAGATTTGGATGCTAATGATTTTTTGGCAATTATTAGTGAAGTTTTATCTTCTTTTTCTATTACAGAAACAAATGGTATTTACGTTTGTACAAATGCTTGGCGTGCAGAATGTACAGTATGTTATGAAGAAATAACTTTTTATAATCAAAAAGTGGATATTAATTCAAAAGAAGCAGAATATAAAACTTATATTGATATAGAATCTGGAGAATGTATTAGAGCAAGTAAAATGAGAAATAATGTTGAAGAAGATTTAATTTCAACTTTTGAAAGCAAAAATGTGGTATTAAATCCACATAATACCAGTAAAAATAGTAATGGATATGATGAAGTTAGATTAGATTTTTTTGAAACTGCAATAAAAGATAGTCAAGCAAAGGCTAGGAAATTAGTTTTATCAAAATATCCAAAAATATAATTATTGTCAGTGCTTAATAGTAGGAATTATATGGCGATTTTTGTTTTAATAAAAAAATATTTAATATAAATTATTAATAACTAAATAATTTGCATTTATATTCGTTTAATAATTCATTTATTTCAGATAATTTAAAAATTTTGTTAATAAAGCAAAATCTTATTATTAAATCATAATTGTTATTTTTAGGTAATGAATATGAGGCACTATCTAATAATTCAATTAATTCATCTTCACTTAGTTCTAATGCTATTGCTAAAAGAATTATAGTTTCTTTACTTGGATGATAATTTTTATCACTTCTGATTTTAGAAAATAATCTTCTGTCAATATGTACTTTGTTATAAACATCAGAATCTTTTAAATTTCTATCATCAATTAATTTAAATAGTAAGGTTTGGAAGTCATTATATTGGTTATGATTATTTATAAAATCTTTTATGTTGTTTGTTTTTTTAATAAAACTATTGTTTTCAATACTTGAATCAAAATAACTTTTTTCAAATATTATTTGATTAAATGAATCTTCTTTGGATAAATTGTTATTTATGTAAATTTTTAACATTTGTTTTAAATATTCCATAATATCTCCTTTTTGTAAACATTTATAACATTATTTTAACACAATATTATTTAAATGTCGCTTTTTAAGTGACCAATTAAATAAATCTTTATTATAAAATGTTTACAGAAAAGGAGATGTTAGAAATGACGAAAAAGAAAGAAAAATTGGATGTAGTTTTTATTCTTGATAAGAGTGGATCAATGTATGGTATGGAAAATGATACTATTGGTGGTTACAATCATTATATTGAATATTTTAAAAATAAGGATGCTAATATTACAACTGTATTATTTAATAATGAATATGAAATGATTTGTAAAAGACAAAAGGTTAGTGAAGTTAAGGAATTAACTAAAAAGGAATATTTTGTAAATGGTTGTACTGCATTATTAGATACTATAGGTTCTTCAATTAAATTTATGGAAGATGAAAAGGCTGAAAAAGTAATTTTTATTATTACAACAGATGGCTATGAAAATGCTTCACGTAAATATAATAAAGAACAAATAAAAGAAATGATAAGTGCTCATAAAGAATGGGAATTTATTTATATAGGTGCAGATATTGATTCATATAGTGAAGGAGAAAGTATTGGTATAAAAGCATCAAATATTGCTAATTATCAAAAAGATAAAAAAGGTGTATCTAATATGTTTAAAGCAGCATCTTTAGCTAGTGAGTTATTTCTTGAAAAAGATTGTATTAATCCTACTTGGAAAAAAGATTTAGAAAGTCATCCAACTGAAAAAACAAAATAGTTTTTAGACAGATATAAAAATCTGTTTTTTTTATTTATAAAACTATCAAATTGACAATAGATATCAATAATAGTATTATAAAGATATATTAAATAAGGAGGTAATTTGTGAAAAAATATCGTTGTACAATATGTGGTTATATTTATGATGAAGCTAATGAAAATGTAAAATTTGTTGATTTACCAGATGATTGGAAATGTCCAATGTGTGGTGCACCAAAAAGTTTGTTTGAAGAAATAGTTGAAGATAATCAAACTGTTGAAGTTGAAAAGGAAACAGAAGTTATTACTGAAGATAATGACTTAAGAGAATTATCTAATGATGAAATTGCTTATGTTTGTTCTAATTTAGCAAAGGCTTGTGAAAAACAATATTTAGAAGAAGAAAAAAAATTGTATTTAGAATTATTTGAATATTTTAAAAGAAATGAAGCTAAAAGTGGGGAACTTAGTGATTTAGGAGTAATGTTTGATAGTGATATAAAATTATTAAATGATGCTTTTAATTTGGCAAATGCTTATGAAGATTCTGGTGCAAAAAGAGTTTTAACTTGGGCAACAAAAACTACTAATATAATAAATACTATTGTTAAAAACTATAATGAAAAAGGTATTGAATATATTAAAAATAATAAAATTTGGGTTTGTGATATTTGTGGGTTTGTATTTATTGGAGATAACCCACCACAAGTTTGTCCAATTTGTAAGGTGCCAAATTTTAAAATTTTGGAGGTGGAATAATGTCGGATTTTCATGCATATCGGAATATAAAATTATGTAGTAAAGATTGTCTATGTTTATTTGTATGTCCAACTGGAGCAACTAATAATGAAACTGGTCAAATTGATTTTAGTAAATGTGTTGGTTGTGGCGCTTGTGCTAATGCTTGTCCTGCTCATGCTATAACGATGATTCCAAATAATTATCCTAAACAACAAGAAAAAAATAATAATGTTATTAATACTTTGCTAGATATTGCTAAATCAAAAATAGAAGAAATAAAATTATTAAGTGGATTAATGGAAAATGCAAGTGATGAAGAAAAAAAGTTACTAAAAGCTATTATTCATTCTAATACTGTAATAATTGAAGATTTAATGCGTGAAGCGGGCTTTATGTTACCTCAAAGCAAAAATGCTCATGATTTATTAGTTAAAATATCGCGTGATGAAAAAATTAAAGATGTAGCCAATAAACTATTAGATAAAATTAGAGTTAATGAGTAACTCTATTTTTATTTGAAAAAAAGATAATATAGTTTATAATATTAGTAATTAGAGGTGTGTATGAAGAAGAAATATGTTATTACTAGTATTATTATTTTAGTAATATTATCAATTATTTATATTTTAAAAGGTTATTTTCCTTTTGGTAATGAATCAATTATATGGAGCGATATGCATGAGCAAATAACTGCTATGTATTATCATTTTTATGATTCTGTTTATAATTCTTCATCATTATTAGTGGATTTTAATTCAGGAGGGACTATTAGTTTTATAGGTGTTCTTGCTTATTATATTTTAAGTCCTTTTACATTAATAATATTATTGTTTCCTAGAGATTTAATTGATAATGCTGTATCTATAATTCTTGCTTTAAAAATATTAATGTCAGGTTTAACTTGTCTTTATTTTTTAAGTAAAACTTTTAATAAATTAAATGTTAATTATCAAATTATTTTAGCATTATTATATGCTTTTTCAAGTTATTCATTGACTTTATATATTATAACTCCTTGGATGGATATAGTTTATTTATTTCCCCTTATATTACTAGGCTTAAAAGAATTATTAGATTTAAAAAGTACTAAATTATATATAATTACTTTGAGTGTTTCTTTAATATGTTCTTTTTATATAACATTTATGGTACTATTATTTATCATTTTTTCTTCATTAATTTATTTATTAATATATAATAAGAAAAATATAAAAAAAGCAATATTTCATTTAGGAATGTCTACATTTATATCTTTATTGATAGCTTCTATAATTTTGCTACCAACTTTAATACAAATATTTAATAGTGCTAGGGCTAGTATAAATTTAAATACAATTATTAATTCACAATTTGGACCATTATCTGATAAAATCGCTTATTTATTTGGTAGTACAATTTTATTAGCATTTATATTATTAGTTTTATTTAATTTTAAAAAACATAAAAAATTTTCTTTATTTATTTTACTTAATTTATTAATATTATGTTTACCTTTAATTATAGAACCTATAAATAAAATGTGGCATTTTGGTAGTTATGTTTTCTTTTGTTATCGGTATGGTTTTATAACAATTTTTATGCTTGTTATTGGCTCGGCATATTATTTAAGTAATATGAATATATCTAAAAAATATTCTATATTTATAAGTCGTATTATACCAATTTTATTAATGATAACAATTTATATAGTAATGTTTTTAATTATATATAAATATCGCTTTAGAATATTTAAAGCAATTGATCACTTAACTTTAACTAGAGATAAAACTGCATTATTAGTATTATTCTTAGTTGCTTTGTTAATATTTATTGTCTCTTTCATATTATTTTTAACTAATAAAAAAGAAAATAAATTTACTATTATATTTTTATATGTTATAGCTATAAGTCAAATTTTATTTAATTCTTATTTCTATTTTAATAAATATGATAGTAATTATTTAGATAATCAATATAAATTAATGAAAGAGTTAAATAAAGTTGAATTATTAAAAGATAAATATTATGTAAAAGAAACTAATAGAATTTTAGTAAGTAATTATGGAATGGTTTCTAATGTAAGAACTTTTACTAATTTTACTTCATTAGTTAAAAAGGTTAATTATGATACAATGTTAAAATTAGGATATGATTCATATGGTAATGATACTGAGTCTATCGGAGGTAATTTATTTTTAGATATAGTTTTGGGTCAAAAATATATTGTTTCAGATAAAGAATTTAATGATTCTTATTACAATTATATAGATAATATAAATAATTATTTATATTATTATGAATTTAATAAAGATATTTCTTTTGGTTATATAATTAAAGAAAATAATTCTATAGCTGAAACTAATAATAGTTTTGAAGCTAGTAATATAATATATAATTCAATTACTAGTGATGAAAATATTTTTGATGTTATAGATTTAGTAGAATTAGAAAATGATTTTTTTGTTACTGGTAGAAAAAGGGTTTATTTAGATATAGATTTTGATATTTCTGATAAAGTTAATAATTATAATTTATATAACATTTATGTGAATGGTAATCTTGTATATGAAAGTGTACCTAATACTCATAGAAATGGTTCTTTATTCTTAGGGGAATACTTTGATGAAGATATAAGTATAAAAATAGTTAGTTTAAAAGAAAATAATATTAATAATATAAGTTTAGGAATTTTAGATTTACAAAAATTTGATGATTTTTTAAATAGTAATTATGTAAATACTAATGTTACTTTTGTAAATAATAAAATAAATATTGAAGTAGATGGTAATGAAAATGATATTTTATATTTACCTATAACTTATTTAGATGGTTATAAATGTGATAGTCATGATATATTTAGAGTTTTTGATAATTATATTGGAATAAAGTTACATGATGGAAAAAATATTATTGAAATTAGTTTTATTCCTAATGGTTTATTATTAGGTCTAATATTTACTATTGTTGGATTAATTATCTTTGTTATATGGGAAAAATATTTATATCAATTAGATATTAATATATTAAATAATATTTTTTATTATATATATTTGATAATATATTTTATATTAATATTATTATTTTATTTATTATTACCAATACTCTTTATTATATCATTTATATAATAATAACTAATATTTATTAAAAGCTATTTGCTTTTTTTTATTATTTTGATAAAATAGATTAGTCAAAGGAAGTAATATAATGGTAAAAATAAATGAAGATTTAAAAAAAATTTCTAGTGATAATTCATTTATTAAAGTAATGGCTTTATCTAATAAATATAAAAATGATAATCCTTTAAAAAAAGTTATATCGCTTAGTATTGGTGATGTTACTTTACCAATACCTGAAAAAGTTGTAGATATAATGATGGATAGTTTAAATAGACAAAAAAGTATTGATACTTTTAAAGGTTATGGGGATAGTTCGGGATATGCATTTTTAAAAGATGTTATTTTAAAAAATGAATATAATCAAATGAATTTTTCCTTAGATGAAATATATATATCAAATGGAACTAAAATGGATTGTATAAACATATTAGAACTATTTTCTAAAGATGTTAAAGTTTTAATAAGTGATATTGCTTATCCAATTTATTTAAATGGATCTTTGGTATTAAATAGCAATATTTATATACATGAATTAAAAGAAGAAGATAATTTTATTCCTCAAGTTCCAAATGAACATTATGATGTTATATTTTTATGTAATCCTAATAATCCAATTGGTAATGCTTATAATTATGATGATTTAACAAAATGGGTTAATTACGCAAAAAGAGAAAAAGCTGTTATAATTTATGATAATGTATATGAAGATTTTATTAATACTAATATACCGCATTGTATCTATGAGATTGATGGAGCAAAAGATGTAGCAATTGAATTTCGAAGTTTTTCAAAGTCTTTAAGTTTTAGTGGTATTAGATGTTCTTATTATATTTTACCCAAAGAAATTTATCCTAATGTAAATAAATTGTGGAAAGAAAGAACTATAAATAGATTTAATGGAGTAAATTATATAACACAAGTTGGTGCTAGTGCTTTTTATCTAGAAGATGTTCAAAAAATAGTAAAAAAGAATATTAATTATTATTTAGAAAATGCTAAAATATTAAGAGAATGTTTTTTAAAATGTGATTTTAAAGTATGGGGTGGTGAAAATTCACCATATATATGGTTAAAAATTAAGGAAGATATTAATTCTTGGGAATTGTTTGATTTATATTTAAATAAATTAAATGTAATTGTTACACCAGGAATAATATTTGGTGCGGCTGGTGATAAATATTTTAGAGTTTCAGCACTAGGCAAAAGAGAAGATATTTTATGTGCTGTAGAAAGGATTATGAAATATTATGAAAAAAATAATTAATATATTAACAATTATTGCTATACCTTTAGGTATAATATTGGGAATTTATATACCGGATTTAGTTAATGAATTGTCATTTGTTGGTACAATTTATTTGAATTTATTAAAATTTTTAGTTGTTCCATTAGTATTTTTTAGCATTGCATTTACTATTTTTAATGCTATGAAGAAAAAAGAAAAATCTGTTTTAAAATCCGTTGGATTATTTATAATTATGTTTATAATAACATTTTTATTAACATCATTAATTGTTTATTTTATAAATCCAACTATAGATGTAAATTTAAGTAATTTTGCTTGGGATGGGGAATCTGTTGATTTATCTGTATCTAGTATTATTACTAATATATTTCCTAATAATATTATTACGCCTTTTCAAAATAATTCATTATTTACTGTAATTTTATTTGCAATAATGGTTGGCTTGTGTGCAACTAAAGTTGAAAATAGGGATGCAGTAATGAAGGTTGTTGATGGGTTAGCAAATATATTTAAAAAAATGCTTGAATATGTTTTATATTTAAATCCAATTGGTGCATTGTTTTTAATTGCTAGTGCTGTTGTAAGTTATAAATTGGATATAATTTTAATGGGAGTTAATTATATTATTATCGCATTTGTTTGTAGTATTATTGTAATGTTTGTAGTAATGATGTTACCAGTATGGATTGTTAATAAAATAAATCCTATTACTTATGCAAAGTATTGTGCTAAAGTTTGGTTAATGTGTATTACTAGTTGTTCATCCTTAGCTACTTTACCACTTACTTTAAAAACTTGTGCTAATGATTTTAAATTACCAAAAAAGGCTAATTTAATAATTACTTTAGGTTGCGCTATTAACTTTTGTGGTGGTGCAGTATCATTTGTTATTTTAGGTATTTTTTGTAGTCATATGTTTGGAGTAGATATTAATTTTGTAACATATTTAATGATGATGTTTGTTGCTTTAATAATTAATATGGCTG
The DNA here is from genome assembly GCA_949292245.1 of uncultured bacterium. Taxonomy (GTDB): domain Bacteria; phylum Bacillota_I; class Bacilli_A; order RF39; family UBA660; genus Onthocola_B. The sequence goes on along the minus strand of CASEYV010000008.1, from coordinate 6,348 downwards.
CTCCAGGAATTCCTAGCGGTGGAGTAGTTATTGGAGCTACTTATTTGGCTTTGTTTAATATTCCTCTTGATTTTATAGGATTTTATAGTGGACTTTATAAAATACTAGATATGGCTTATACAACATTAAATGTTACAGGTGATATAACTGCTAGCTTATTGCTAATGAAAGGAGAAAAAAATGTTTGAAGTAGTAGAAACATTAACTAAAAATAAAGAAACTATTGCTACAATGGAATCTTGTTCTGGTGGTGCTATTGTCAATGCTATTACTAATATTCCTGGTGCTAGTGAAGTATTAAAATATAGTGCTGTAACTTATGCTAATGAATTTAAAATTAAAATGGGAGTAAATAAAGAAACTATAGATAAATATAGTGTTTATAGTATGGAAGTAGCAAAAGAAATGAGTAAAAACATATCTTTATTTGCTAATTCAACTTATGGTATTGGTATAACTGGAAAGATTAATAGAGCAGATCCTTATAATAATAGTGGAGAAGATAATAAAATTTTTATTTCTATTTATAATAGTAAAAATGATACTTATAATACTTTTAATTTAATTGCAAAAGATATGGATAGAATAGGTAATAAAGAATATATTGTTACATCTATTGCTAATAAATTATTAGAGGTTTTTAGGAATAGCTAATAATACTATTTCTGTTGGATAATATTTGTTACCATAGCATCTTAAGTAAAATTTATAATTGTTATTAGTCTCAAATATTAACTTAGGTATTCTAATGATATCTTGATGATTATGATACACTGAAATTAATAGTTTTGGTGTATCATTTTTTAGATGATTAATACAACCTTTTAAGGCATTATATTCAGATCCTTCAATATCCATTTTTATCATAGTTATTTTTTCTTTTATATCATTATCTAAGGTAACACATGTTATTGGCGTATCTCCATTAGTATCTATTGTATTTGCAGATGAATTATTTGTATTATTATTTATATACATAATGGTATTTTTATCAGCTACGGCATTGTTTTTTATAATTATATCTTTATAACTTTTTAAATTATTACGCATTATATTTATGCTTTCTAAAGTTATTTCATAAGCATAAATTTTTTTATAATTTTTATAAGTGTTTATAAAATCAATTATAGTATCTCCAGTGTATGATCCTATATCTATAAATACTTCATCTTTATTTGGCTTTATTAAATCTAAATCAAAATAATGATTATAATTTTTTTCATATGCTTTATCTAAATAAGTAAAGTTGTTGTTATACCAATAATTGATAATTCCATATAATACAATTTTAGAACGATAATCATTTAAGTTATCATATAACCATATTATATCATTGATATTTTCTTTTAAAACTTTAGTTCTGTTTTCTAATTCTTCAAATTCATTATTATTGTAATTTAGTTTTCCCCAATATCCAAATTGAGCAAGAAATATTTCTATTGAAGCAATGTTAAAGGAACTTAGTTTTTGATAAGTACTTTTTATATGATTAAATATTTCTGAATAGTTTTTTTCTTTAATTTCATTAATTAAATTTTTAAAATTTATATCTATATTATTCATATTAAAACATATTAATTTTGTTTGACTTATATTACTTTTTATTATATATTATTATTTAATAAAAAAGGAGTATTATGAAAAATTTAGATTTGTTGTTAGAAAAAGTTGCTAAATATAATATAAATGCTCTACCTTTAATTAGAAAGGCTTATGATTTTGCTTATGTCAAACATAAAAATCAAACAAGAGAAAGTGGAGAACCCTATATTAACCATCCTTTGGCTGTAGCTATGATTTTGGCTAGTCTTCAAGCGGATGCTAATACTATTTGTGCTGGCTTACTTCATGATACTATTGAAGATACTGATACATCTAAAGAAGAAATTGCCTGTGAGTTTAATGAAGATATTGCTATTTTAGTTGAAGGAGTTACAAATGTTAAAAATTTAAGTTTGTTTGCTAAAGATATACAAAATAATGCTAATTTACGAAAAGTTTTATTAAGTATGAGTAAAGATGTAAGAATTATTATAATAAAACTTGCTGATCGAGTTCATAATATGAGAACTTTAGAATATAAAAAAAATTTAGATAAGCAACAAAAAAAATCCCGTGAAACTATTAAAATTTATGCACCGTTAGCTAAACAATTAGGTTTATATGACATCGGAGTAGAATTAGAAGATAAAAGTTTTTTTTACTTAGATAGTGAAGAATATAATCAAATTCTTGCTATGCAAAAAGGTTTGTTAGAAAGTTTTGAAGAAGATAAAAGTAAAATTATAGAAGATTTGTATACTATATTAATTGATAATAATTTGTTTTGTAGTATTGCTTTTAAAACTTTGGGCTTGTATGAAACTTATAAAGAATTAATGAATAGTTCCGATATTAAAAATATTCATGATTTATTAGAATTTGTTTTAATAATGGATGATATTGATAGTTGTTATTTATCTTTAAAATATATTCATAAATTATATAAACCATATACAAAATTTTATCAAGATTATATTGCTCAGCCAAAGCCTAATCGATATCAATCCTTACATACAACAGTTTTTGGCCCAAATGAAAATTTAATTCAAATGCAAATAAGAACGGCATTTATGGAAAAAATTACAAAATATGGAATTACAGCTTTTTGGCATGAAGATTTAGAAAATGGAAGCAAATTAATGCAAAAAGCTTTTGATGAACAATATCCTTTTTATCAATCTATTTTAAATGCTAATAAAAGTGCTAAAAGCAATTCGGATTTTGTAAAAATTTTAGAGGATGATGTTTTAAGTGAAAAAGTGCCTGTTTATAATAATGAAGGAAAATTGATTGAAGTAAGTAAAAATATTACTGCTATTGATTATGCGTATTTTATTTCACCTTTTTTGGCAAATCATATGGTTGGTGTAATTGTTAATGGCTCTTTTGTTGACTTTTCTTATGAGATAAAACCATATGATAAAATAAGAATAATCTCAGATATAAACTCAGCAGGTCCAAATTGTGAATGGTTAAGTGTTGCTAAAACTATGTTAGCTAAAAATAGTATAAAGGAATATTTAAAAAGAAAAGGTCAATCTTTAACTAGATCGCCTTGGTAAATATTTCTTTTTTTCATTTCTTTATCTATATCATTTAATACAACAAATTTTTTAAGTAGCCAAACTGGTTCTATTAGTTCTTCTTTGATTGGATCACCAGTTATTCTTTCGATTACTACATTTTCATTTAATAATCTAAGTTGTTCACAAACGATATCTATGTACTTTTCTTTTGTTAATATTGGAAATTTTTCATTTTTATAAATTTCAGCAATTTTTGTATTTTTGCTTATATATAACATATGAATTTTTATTCCATTAATACCTAATTTATTCAAATATTTGATGGTATTTAACATATCTTCTTTAGTTTCATATGGTAAGCCATTTATAATATGAGCAACAGTAAATATGTTTTTTTCTTTTAGTTTTTTTACTGCATTAGTAAATGTTTTAACATCGTGGCCTCGATTAATAAATTTTAAAGTTTTATCATTGCTACTTTGTAATCCTAGTTCAACTGTTAAAAAAGTCTTTTTATTTAACTCTTCTAAATAATCTAACCATGCTTTTGAAAGTGTATCTGGTCTTGTTGCTATAGATATACCTACAACTTTGTTGATAACTAATAATTTATTAACAATTTCTTTTACTTCGTAAACACTTCTATATGTGTTGGTTCCTGATTGAAAATAAGCTATATATAATGAATTTGGCCACTTTTTTTCAAGAATATTTTTATTTTTATTAAATTGAGTAATTATATCTAAATTGCTATTTGTTATATTGGCTTTACTTTTATTAGAACAATATATACAACCACCAGTACTCATGTTTGGACATGTACTATTTATATCAATAGGTACTTTAAAAACTTTATTATTAAATTTATTTCTAAAAAAACAATTTAGTGTATAATATCTTTTATTATCTATAGTGTTTTTAAACATTTTATCTACTTCCTCGTATGTATTTTAACAAAATATTAAAACAATGTCATTAATTATTGTATTTTTTAAAAATAAATAGTACAATTAGTTTGTGCTGGAATAGCTCAATCGGTAGAGCAATGCCCTCGTAACGCATAGGTTGTAGGTTCAAGTCCTATTTCCAGCACCAATTAAGTTATTTACTTAACAAAAAAATATATTAGTGGCATGCAAAAAGTCCATTTTAAAATGGATTTTTATATTATAAAAAAATTTATATCTTTTTTAGTTCTTGATTAATAAAATCTTCATTTTCTTCAATTGCTTTTATAGCATGTTCAAATAAGTAGTTTAAATCAACTCCTAGCATTTCTGCTCCTGTTTTAACAATATCTCTTGAACAAGCTCTAGCAAAGGTTTTATCTTTAAATTTCTTTTTCAAGGTTGCAACTTCCATTCCTTGAGCATTTTTTGAAGGACGCATGTTAATTAATGATGCTATTATTCCTGTTAATTCATCTGTTGCATATAATACTTTTTCCATGTAGTGAGTTGGCTTGATGTCTGAACATATATTATATCCATGTGATACAACTGCATGAATAAGTTCATCACTTGCATTTACATCTTTTAATATTTCAATTGCTTTAATACAATGTTGATTAGGGTACATTTCATAATCAATATCATGAAGTAGACCAACTACTCCCCAAAATTCTTCATCGTAATTGTTAATCTTAGCAAAATGACGCATTATGCTTTCAACCATTAATCCATGTTTAATATGATAATATTCCTTATTATACTTTTTTAATAATTCCATTGCTTTTTCTCTATCCATTTAAATCACCTAATATTATTTTAACATAAAAATAGCAATTATTAATAATTTGTGATAATATTAAATTAGGGTGTGATAAAATGACTAATAAAAAAGTTCTTTTATTAGATGTAGATGAGGTAATTGTCTTTTCTGGCTTTTTAGAAGCGGTAAATGAGTTTATGAATACTTCTTATGAGATAGATGATTTTACAAATTATTATATAGATGAGGTTGTTATACCTAAAGAAAAGATGCCAGAGTTTAATAAATTCTTAAGAAATCGAAATATGTATGAAAAGCCAAGTTTATTGCCTAATGCTGTTGAGGTAATAAAAAAATTAAATGAAAAGTATGATATTTATTTGTTATCTTCTTGTGTTAATTTTTTAGATATCGAAGGCTCTGGTAGATGCTTTTCGGATAAATATGATTTTTTAGTAAAAACATTACCATTTATTAATCCGGGACATATTATATTAACTAGTGCTAAACATTTATTTAAAGCAGATGTTCAAATAGATGATAGAGTAAATAATTTGGAACATGATATACCTTTGAAAATCTTGTTTCCCTCATATCATAATAAAGAAATTACTGATGAAGAATTAAAAGAAAAAAATATTATAAGAATTGGAACTAATTGGAGAACCGCTTGGAAAGATATTGAAAAACATTTGTTATAGTAGAATAAAAGAGGTGTAATGTGATAAAAATTTATAAAAACAATGTTGATAATTTAGAATTGTTGGAAGTTAAAGCTATTGAAAAAGATACTTGGATTAATTTAATTAATCCTAGTGATTCGGAAATAAAAAAAGTAGCTGAAGAATTAAAAATTGATATTAAATCGATAAAACAAGTATTAGTTGAAAAAGAATTACCAAGAATAAAAAAATATGATACTTTTACTTTAATAGTTATAAATATTCCTATATGAAAGATAAAGACATAAAAAATAAATATGTTACATATCCTTTAGGAATAATTTTAACAAAAAATAATATATTAACTTTTTCATTAGTAGAAAATGTATTTTTAAATGAGTTTGAAAATGTTGACTTGTCTAAAAGAAAAGAATTTTTATTAAATATTTTGTTAAGTTCCGCAAGAGTATATCTAAAAACTTTAGAGTCTATAGATGAAGATATACAAAAAAGAGAAAAAAGTAGTTATAATGCTACTGATAATAAATTATTAATTAATTTTTTAAATATTCAAAAAACATTAGTTTATTTTATAACTAGTTTACATGCAAATAAGACAGTATTAGAAAAATTACAAGTTGAGGATACTTTTAAATTTAATAAAAAAGAAGCAATGATTTTAGAAGATGCTATAATAGAACATAAACAATGTATTGAAACTAGTACAGTTTATAGGGAAATATTATCATCAACTGTTGAAACTTATAGTTCTATAGTTTCAAATAATTTAAATGTTTTAATGAAATTTCTAGCAGGAATAACAATTGTGTTTTCGATTCCAACAATGATAGCATCTTTTTTAGGTATGAATGTTCCTTTAGGTGAACTTGGAGATAATCCGGCATCTT
>CASEYV010000007.1 GCA_949292245.1 uncultured bacterium | reverse complement strand
TAGCCTTTTTTTTGGTATAATTATTGCATGGGGTAGCACATGGTTTCGACATATGTTACTAGATATGATTGCAAGTGGTAGGCATACCTAAAATGCAAATTAAAATTAAATGACGAAACTAATTATAGTTTCGCTCCTGCTTTTGCCTAATTTATAGGATAATGGGAGCACTTCTACTTAATTTTTCTTATAGGTTAAGATAGGGGTTCATAAATATAAGATATAATATATTAATTGTTTAGGTTAATATATCGAATTTTACTAAACTTACTAATTATTAGGTTAGTGTAGAGCCATTTAATTAGGACAATACAAATCTACCTAAACTTGTAGATATTGTATAATAGGACATATTGGACAGGAGTTCGACTCTCCTCTACTCCACCATTGACGAATCTGTTCGAACTATTCGAACTTTGATATATAGAAATCAATCGAAATGATTGATTTTTTTCGTATAGAAAAAAATCATAAGAAAGGTTGGTGTCTATGATAAATATTACCAAGAAAGAAATTGATGTAGAAGAATCGTTAAGAAAGAGATTAGAAATAATATGTGATTTTTGTAATACTACTCCAACTATTATAAATGGTAGTATTAGAAAAGTAGATAAAACTAATTTAAGTTATATTGAGCCACATAAAATAATAATCAAAAATAATGTATTTCTTGCTTTTAACTATTCTAATGAAATCTATATCAATAATTTAAGTAGAAAAATTAAGATAAATGAACTTGAAAACTACATTAAAAGCCAAAATTAAGGGCATTTAGTCCTTAAATACTAGACAGATCAAATAAAATGATGTATCATATTCGTCAATAAATGACAAGCAGTATCGTCTTTATTTAGGGGAAAGAAAGGTACTTCTATGATTAAACAATTTATATACGAATTATCAAATGAATTAAATGTCTTATTTGAGGAGTCAAAATATTAGTTTTGGTGCTAGTAGTTTTGACCCCTCTTTTTTTGAAAAATTAGAAAAAGGGAGATGATAAAAATGTATGATAATATTAAAAAATAGCAGGTCTTTATATTCGTGTATCCACTGAAGACCAAGCACGTGAGGGTTTTAGTTTACCAGAACAAGAAAAACGATTAAGGACTATGTGTGAGTTTAAAGGTTATGAAGTATATAAAGCATATGAGGACGCAGGAATAAGTGCTAAAACAGGTAATAAACGTCCTGCATTTGATGAATTATTGCAAGATATAAAAGATAAAAAATGTAATACTGTTGTTGTTTTAAAATTAGATAGACTTACTCGTTCAGTTGCAGATTGGGAAAAAATATTAACTTTTCTTGAAGAAAACGAAGCATTTCTAGATTGTGCTAATGATGATATAAATACTACTAATGCAAATGGTAAAATGATTTCAAGAATTTTAACAAGTGTTTCACAACAAGAAATAGAAAGAACAAGTGAAAGAACTAAAATAGGTTTAGCAGGAGCTATTAAAGTCGGTCATATACCACATCAAGCATCTTTAGGTTATAAAAGAGTTGATAAAAAACTAATACCTGATATTGCTACTAAAGATATAGTTATTAGAATATTTGAAATGTATCACAATGGTTTATATTATAAAAAGATAAGTAATATCTTAAATGAAGAAAAAGTTTTAGGTAAAACTAATTGGCGAGATTCCACTATTGTTGGAATATTAGAAAATGAAATATATAAAGGCGATTTCGTGCATGGTAAAAGAACAAAACACCCTACTTATTATAGTGATGTTGTTGAACCAATTATTTCAAAAGAATTATGGGAAGAATGCCAAGTGCAAAAGAAAAAGAATTCTCGTAGTTATCAAAGAACTCTTAACTATTTATTCTTACAAAAACTTAAATGTCCTAAATGTGGAAGAATTCTAGGTGGTAAAGCAACTACAAAGAAAAATGGTAATTCATACTTTTATTATTATTGTAATGATTGTAAATTAACAATTAAAGAAAGTGTTATAGAAAATTTTATAAGTGAATTTATTGATGATATTGTAGATTATGATAGTGTTGTTAATCAATTCTTTTTACCTATGATTAAAGAAAAAATAGAAAATCCAAAGGAAGAGATTGAAGAAGAAATAAAAAAACAAAAAGACAAATTCAAACGAATTAGAGAGGCATATATCAACGAAGTGTTTACTCTTGAAGAATATGATTTAGAACGAAAGAAAATTGAAAATACACTTGATGAATTAGAAACAAAACTAACTGAAACTGAAATATGTGATGATTTGAAATTTACACCTGAAGATATTTTAATTAAACGAGATATAGATTTTATCAACTCTATCAAATATCCACAAAAATATAAAGAATATAATAAACGTTGGAAAGATTTTACAAGAGAAGAAAAATCAAACTTAATAATGAGTTATGTTGATGAAATAACTTTAACTGAATCAAGTAGTAATAAGTGTGAAGTCGAGTATGTTAAGTTTAGAGAAAGTATCGCAAATCCTTGTAATGAACTTTATGATAAAGGTTATATCGATAGAACTGATTATGCTTTATTTGGAAATATGGTGGGAACATTAAGATATAGTGAATATCGCGATGTAGAAGAAGTATGGCAATACATTTTAAGATTAAGAGAATTCTATGATGTAGGTTTCTATGAAGCAACTTATAATGTAGAAGATAAAATATTCCATTTTAATTTTGACTATGGAAATATTGATATTGTAAGAGTCTTCCCAATGGAAGATTATCGTAATACAGATCCAAATAGAAAATTAAAAGAATATGATTTAGGAATTTTATATATCAAAAAAGATGATGGAACACTACTTGAAGATGAAGAGGCAGTATTCAAATATATTCCTGATAAAACTGATGGAATACTTACAAGAGAAGTAAAACCTACTTTAGTTAAACCTGCAAATGTAATGGGTTTAGAAGAAATGTATGAGGAAGATGATGATGAAGAAATAACTGATGATGAAGTTGTTTCTTCATAAAAAAGTTTTTGCTAACTTTTTTCAAAAAGTTAATATGTCTAACGCACGTTTTGTTGAAACAAAGTTTCAATGAAAGTGATTAGACTAATACAAGAAAATGTTTGATGAATATAAAATATTTTCATCAATGCTTTATGTAATTTTGTTTTATTACGAAGTTTTAAAACAATATGGAATAAAGGAAAGGGTTCTAGGTACTCCTAGCCCACGAGGTTATTTTGATGCTTGCGTCAAAATACCTAGGGGGTTAAATATTTTGTCATAACAAAATATACTCTCAAAAACCAAGTTTTAACTAATAACCAAAGTATAAAAAATAAAGGAGCGTGATTATTATAGAATTAGCATATTCATTTCATTTAGGTAGTGATAAAAACAAGAAAAATAGTAGTAAAGCAAGTGCAAAATCAAATGTAAGTGGCACAACCTCTAAAAGCAATAATGCAATACAAAATGCAGGTGGACTAACAAAGGTAGATAATCATAATTATAGAAAATATGATAATAAACAAGAAGATATTGAAATAATACGTGGTAGTTCTTCTCTAGTTGATGATGTTAAAAAATTATATATTGAAGAATTTGAAGAAGCAAAAGAAGAATATAATTCTAAACAAACAAGAGAAAATAGAAAAATAAAAGATTACTTTACTCACGTTAGTAATAACTCTAAAAACGATTTAGCTTGTGAAATTATTATTGAGCTAGGAAATAAAAAATATTGGGATACTAAAGATTTGAAATTTAAGAAAAAAATGACGAATGTTTTTAAAGAACAAGTTATTGATTTAGAAACAATGCTACCAAACTTTAAAATAGCAAGTGCAATTATTCATTATGATGAAACAAGCCCTCATCTTCATATCGTAGGTGTACCAATTAAAGTTGGTGGTAAAAATGGCATGAGTAAACAAGTTGGTAAAAGTGATGTTTTTACAAAAGAATCACTTCGTAAATTACAAGATAAAATGAGAATTTTATGTATTGAATCTTTTAATAAAGAATATAATCTTACTAACTCCTTGAAGAAAAAACAAAAAGGTAGAAATAGAGATTATCATATAGCTGAAATGGATAATTATATGGAAATGAAAGAACAACTAGAAAAGAATCAAGAAAACTTAAATAAAGCCAATAAAAAATCTTTTGAACTTGATAATAAATCAAAAGAAGTTAAAGAAATAATAAGTGATTTAAAACCAACACTAATTAAGAAAGATAACTATATTTTAAAACAAGAAGATAAAGACAAAATTGAAAAGTATATCAATCATGTTGATAAAACAAATGATGAATATAAAAATATTCAAACACTTTCTATAACTCTCAATAACGTAGATGATGAAATAAAAGAAAATCATAAACAAATACAAACTCTTACTGAAAATAACGAGGCATTACAATTAAGAGCAGATACATTAACTAGAAATAGTAAAGTCAAAGATAAACAAATCAAAGATTTAAAAGAGGAAAATCTTTCTTTAAGACAATCACTATCATTTTGGAAAGATAAATTCTTAAAAGTAATATCTTTTATAAAAAATAAACTATTTGGAAAGGAAAAAGAACGAGAACAATATATGGACGTTGCAGAAGATTTATATTCAAAGAAAATTATTGAGAAAGATACCTTTGAAGATTTACAAGATACTTATGAATATAGCAAAAATCACGATTATGAAAAAGAAAAAGATGATTTTGAAATGGAAATTTAATTAAAAAAAGTAAAAATTTAAAAAAAGTATGGTATAATAATTTGTGTCAGGAGATATTATTATGAAACATAAAATAACAAATGTAACTGAACCCACTAATGATTTAGAGTTACAAAAAGTTAAGGATGCAAAAAGTTTTAGTAGAGGTATAATTGGAATTGTTGCTTCAACCTCTATTGGTTTTGTTGGAATGGCAACCTATAGTTCAATTTTATCTAGTGGTGATTTTTCTATTGTTCCTGTTTCCTTAGGACTAGTAACTCAAATAGTATCACACGGAATTGTAACGCCAAAGTTAATTAATCACTTACAAGAACTTTATAACAAAAAAGGAAATGAAACAGAAATAAGTGACACATTATCCGGAGGCAAGAAAAGATGAAAAATAATAAAGACTATATTTTGACTTTAGATGATAATAAAAAGTATGCTATGGTTAATATGTTAACATTTAATGAAAAAAAATACGTTTATTTAGCAGAACTTGATGACTTTAATAATTATATTATTGGAGAAATTTTGAACGATGAAGTTATACAAGTTGAAGATCAAAATTTATTAGGACAATTAATAATAGAATTTTCAAAACTTGATTAACATATTAATTTATATTCTACTAAATAATTGTTAAAAAATAATTGTAGCAAGATATATTGCTACTTTTGTCTTTTGATGGTATTATTGTTATAGTGATTGATTTTTATATCAATCGTCTTTGAGAGAAAGTTGTAAATTACTACGACACTCGCACCAGAGGGAAATTAGTCGAACTAATCGACTTTTATATATGAAGGGTTAATTTCGGTTAACTTTTTTTGTTTGCTCGAAAGGAGTTGATTAGTCATGCAGATAATAAAGGAACAATTAGATATTGTTGAGATATTAGAAAGACGGATAAAAAATATACTTAAATTTCTTAATATTAAATCTAAAATTATTAAAGGTAATATCATTCATATCTCAAAAACTAATCTTGCTTATATTGAACCACATAAATTAATTATTAATGAAATAACTTATTTATTCTTTAATAATTGTGAAAATGCTTATATTACTATATCTTTAAATGAATTGGAAAGGCATATTAAAGCAAATAAAATTAATTAATATATTTTAAAAACACTTTTAAAATACTATTTAGTTTACTTTTGAAGATATAATGTTAAAAAGAGATTTAGAAAGCATTAAATCTATGACTATTCTTTTTTATCAAGACAAGTTTAAGATTAAATGGAATGATCTTTCGATTAGTGAAAAGCAAAATCTGATGATGGATTATATTGAATCAATAGAAGTTTTAAAAAAAGATAATAACGACTTAGAAATAAAGTAAATAAATTTTAGAAAAACATTTATTGAAGAATATGCTAATCTATTTAACAAAAATGCAATTAATTGTTATAAAGATATTTCTGCTAATGATAATAATATTCAAATAGAAACTTGTGCACCTATGACTAAAGATGAGATAAAAAAATATATTAAAAAATTACAATTATATTATCCAATTGATTATCAAGAAGTAGAAAAAAAACAAATTAGTAATAATCAATTTCAATTAAAATATACTAGAAGTAATCGATTTAATGAACCATTAAAAATAATTCCAATAATTAATAATAATAACTTTAAAACGATAACAAAATATGGAGTTATAGAAATTCCAGTACATCCTATACCTGTAATGATACCTAATTTTAATATTAAATGATGTACACAAATTTTAAATTTTTTTTGAAAATAATGTACATTAAAATCAAAAAAATGAAATTTAAAATTGAAAAATGATGTATATTTGGGGGTATTTTTACTATAAAAAATATCCAAATTTGTTATACTTTTGTCTGACAAATAGCCTTTTTTAGGCATTTTTATTAAAAATATAGTATGACATAAGTCAGACAATAATAAAATTGTCAGACAATAAAAAAGATTACAACCCCTTATAAATAGGGCTAACTCCCCACTGGGGAGTTGTTTTGTCAGACATACTTATCCTGTTTTTTTTGATTTCTTAAGTATGTACATAAATTTAAAAAAATCAAAATATCGTGTACACAAAAATGTACATTAAAAGCCTAAAAATATACTAGATAATACAACAATTTTTCTTATACAAAAAAGATTATCGTATTTTTTGATAATCTTATAGCTATTGTTTGCAAAATTCATTTTCATTATATTTTTAGTTTTAATAATCTAAAATATATTATTAATTTTATTTTTACTATATCTAACAACATAGTAAATGAAGTATATAAAAAATTTATTTTCTAATTTGACTATTAAGAATACTTACAATACTATTTTCAAGTTGACTACACAATGTTTCTCTTGTTTCGTAATCATTTTGTTCAGTTTCATTAAATTTCATCAAAGTTAGATAGGTGTTTTCTCCAAATAATTCTATTAATTTTCGCATAACACCAGGAATAACTAAACCATATTCTAAAGAGTGTATTGTTTTAATTATATTATTAACACTAATTCCTGATGCTTCTAAATTTGTGACAATTGTATTTAAAATTAACGGATTCTTTTTATTTAAAGTTTTAAATATTTCTATCTTTTGTATGCCATACATTTCAGCATTAGTTTTATTTGTAGTAATTCCTTGTATAGATTTTACTTCTTCTATGTTTTCCAAAGCATATTTTAATGATTCTAATAAAACAAAATGTATTTTATTTTTTAATTCTAAATTATCAAGTTCATTAAAAATATTTAAAGTTTCTTCATAAGCAAATTTTATCTTTTCAGGAGTTATATCATTTAAATCATTTAAATCTAATAAAGATACAACTTCGTATATTTTATCTTTTTTAGAATTATGTTTTATTCTATCCATAATCTCTTTAGCGCGTTTTTCATATTCTAAATTTTCTGAATCTTTTATATCTAAAATATCAGAATGTTTTAAATACTCATGCAATAATTTACCTAAAAACGTAAGTTCTGTTACATCTATTTTAGAATAAAATTTATCTAACCCACCAGGTGAATTATACAATTCCAATATATCGTTATAGAATAATTCAAAAAAGCCTTTTAATAAAAATTCGCCCATTTCATATAAAGAAGAATCTTCTATTTGAGATTTATTAGGATCATCTATCAAATATATTCCTTTACTGTGTAGTAATTTTGTTACTTTTTTTGCTACACTTTGATTAAATACTTCATCAATATAATCCATATAATGATATTTTGTTTTATTATCGCCTTTACAACTTTCAATTAATCCCATTTGAATAGTATAATTATCAGAATTTTCATAACTTAATAAATGCATCCCAATTATATGATTAATTTCGTGTATTAATAATACATCGAAATAATCTGGAGAGCCAAAAATATTTGCCATACTATTTTTTACAATTGAAAAATTTATAATTGGAAAAAGCTTAATATTTCCATTTTGGTCTTTTATAAAATTAGGTTGGACTCCATTATGTTGCTGATTTTCAAAATCATAAAAATTTCGATTAAATAAAGGTTTTTCTAAAAAAGCATAATTATCCAATTTGGTCTTATTTTCTTCATAATTAATTGCTTCATTAAAAAATTCTTTTTTTGCCTGATTTATAGTTTCATCATATAATTTTATCAATTTATCAGCAATATCAGGACTAATAGTTTTAGAAAAAAGACTATAAAATTCATTTCTTGTTTGTAATATTTGTCTTTTATTAAATTGTGCAGCTCTACTTTTAGCTTCCATATCCATTATTTTTTGAGATGTAGAGCTAAATGCTCCAATCATATCATTGCTTTCAAAAAGATTATCCCCAAATAAAAATATAAATTCTTTATAAGATAAGTTTATAATCTTTTTAATTTTTTCAGTAAAAATAATTAAATATTTTTGATTGATTCTATTCTTGATTACTTTTCTTTCTTCCGAAGATTTATAACCGCATAACAATATCAAGCAATTGTTTATTTTTTCTGCAATTATTTTTCGATGTTTTTCTCCGTAAACTGATACAAAGCAATCTATAATTGCATTTAAAGCTTTTTCATCAAAAGTCATAAGTTCACATCCTAAATATATTATACAATAAAACGATAAAAATTTCTATATTTTAAAAACACAATAAGATATTTTTATAAAAAAATTAATAGTTTAAATTTTATGACAATTAACTTTTAATATCTAATTAAATATGTTACAATTGTTTTAGAAATTAACCTTGATTGCGATTTCTAAACGTGGTTATCTCACGCACCATTGGGAAATCTGTTCGAACTATTCGAACTTTTAGATAGATATCAATCAGAAATGATTGTTTTTTGTTTATAAATCCAAATTATAAAATTATGTTATAATTATAAATGAAAGTAAGAGGTAAATAAAATGACAAAAGCCCAAATAAACAAAAAAATATTTGAATTGCAAACAGAAGAAGACATTATTAATTTTGTTAAAGAAAGATTAAATGAGCTTGAAGAAAGTAGTGTAGAAGAGACTGTTGGTCAAAATTATACAGATAGTTTTAAAGGTTATATATCACAAAAAACACATTACAAAGCCGCAGAAAAAATTGATGATTTTGAATGCCCAGATTTGGTATATGACGACATAACTCCTTATGTTAATTTAGTTAAGGAACTAAAAACAGGAACTTGGTATAATGAGTTAACTTTATTAACTACTATATATTTTTTGGTATGCAATTATTTGCCTAGTGAAGATATAGGTATAGGCAGATATATGGCATATGCATCGCATAAAGGTAAAAGACTATCAATTAAAACAGTTAGAGAAAACTGTATTGCATTTTGTTCGGAAAAATCGGGAATGGCACATAATTTATTTAAATTTTTGGGTATTGATTCAGAAGTTGTTTGTGGAGCCAGAGAAACAGAAATGCATTCATATAATTTTATCTATCCAAATGGATACGGAAATGAACCAATGGTTTTATATGATCCATCATATTTTGTAAATTTTGTTAATGGAAATGATAAACTATCTTTTGGCTTTTTTAAAGCATTTCATAGACAAGATTACGAAGCATTAAAAAATGGTATTCCGATGCAAATAGATTTATCTAAAACTGAGGAAAACTACCGCAAACTATATGGTTATGACGGTAGTTTAGACAATTATAAATTTGAAAATGAAAACCCTATTTATGTATATGGATTAGAAAATGCTAAAAAATATAAAAACTCTAATCCACGTAAATAACTTGAATGTGCTAAAAATTTGCAAAAAAATATAGGTTTATTAAAATTATATTTTAATAAAATGTAATATTTTTGTCTATGTATTTTACTACTATTATTTAATAAACAAAATATTAATATTTTTCATAACACACTTCTAAAATAATTATATTATCAAGTTTTTTAACATAATTGTAGGTATACTTATTTGTCTTTAGGCTTTAATATTCTTGAGGCCGACTCACTTTTAATTAATTCATCATAATGCAATAATATTTCTTCAGTTTTGCTTGGATCATAAACAAAATTTTTTAATAATTCGGCAATATTTTCACTATCATTGGAAGGAATATAATCAAATTTGTTTTTTTCAGCTTCTTGTTTTAATTTTTTAAATAATTTTAACATATAAAATCGTACTTTTAAAGAATAATTTTTCAATATAATTTTTGCTTCCTCTTCAGACATATTAATTGTAAATTTTATATTATTTCCAGTATCATTAATTATATTTATTAATCCTAGTTCATTAGCGGTTTGAAATGCACATGATAAATCAACATAATAACTATTATCAACACTTTCTTTTTTACAAATGTCTATAAACAAAAAATGAAATTCGGATTTATCGTAAAACCAATATAATTCATGTTCTAATTCACTTTTATCTATAATATTATTATATTTATTAATTACATAAATTGCTAATAATAATTTTAAAAAATTAAATTCAGTTAAAAATGGTGGTTTTGTACTATTTTTCATAATTACCTCTTTATAATCAATTATACTATAAATTTAAATAAAAATAAATTTAAATTAATATTGCTATATCTGCTAATCTACAACTTCCTGATGCTCCAATTCCATATAACATTTCAAAAGAAAACTTTCTAATTGACTTATTTTTTACATTACAAGTGATTTTTTCATCAAATTTTTTAATTTCCCGTTTCATTTCGTTCGGATTTAGTGTAAAATAATACATGTAAGACACCTTATTTTTTGTTCAGTAATTATTTTACTTTACATACTGATTATAACAAAAATTTGGTCGTTCTTACAACTTTTTTATGTTAAAAAACATAGATACTTATCAACAGCATCTATGTTTTATTTTGTCAACATTTTTTTACACCGAAACTTAAAAAATTAATAAATTAATTAATAATTAATTAATAATATAAAATAATTTTTTGAATATATAATATTAAAAAGTATAAAAATAGAGGAGTTTTATTGAATAATTATAAAAAAGCAATAAAAAAAATAAAAAATTCTAATAAAAAACAAATTAATTATTGCTATGTTTTGCCAACAAATTTAGGAAGTATAACTGTCCAACAGGTCCAACCGGCCCAGAAAGTTCAACAGGTCCAACAGGACCAACTGGAGCCACTGGGCCAAGTGGTGCTGAAGGTGTAACAGGTCCAATTGGGACAACGAAACCTACTGGAGCAACTGGTGCAACTGGCCCAACAGGGACAACTGGAGCCACTAGTAGTATTGAAGGTAATCCCTACAATTTATTTGTAGAAGCAAATGCTAATCCTGGTGGAGATGGTAGTCAAGCTAATCCTTTTCAAACAATCGACGAAGCCTTGGCAGTAGCAAAGCCAAACAGTACGATTAATGTTTTAAGTGGAATCTATCAAATTACTCAGCAAATGGTATTAAATGAACAAGGTTTAACAATTAAAGGAACAGCTGGAGCAATTATTTTATTAGAAGCAGCGATTATTCCTTTTTTAATCAAGAGTGATAATACTACAATAGATGGATTAACAATAACTAGTAATGTACCTTATCCAGTAGAATTTATTCAGATTGCAGGAAATAATGATCAAATAATAAATTGCAATATTTATGGTCCAGAGCAATCGGGAGATTCCTCAACATGGGTAGTAAATAGAGGATTTGTTACTCAACCTAGTATCACAAATTTATTAGTAAGAAACAACATTTTTCATACACTTCGTCAACCGGCTTATCTAAATCCTAATTCAATCGGTTTTATAATTTACAACGTAGCATACAACACTAGAGGTTATGTAGTGGACCAAGCGAATTTCATATTTTCTGGTAATTCATGGGGAATTCCTGAAAATGCTATTGACATAGCACTACTATCTGGAACAACCACCGGAGCACCATATGACCCAATTACTGCTTTAATAGCAAGCAACAGTGATGCAACAATAAGTGATCAAAGATAAAATAACAAATTAACTAGCAAAAATAAAAATATATGATATAATTAAATTAATAAGAAAGTAGGTTTGAAAAAATGGATAAGAAAGAGTATTTAAATGAAGAAAGATATCAAAAGACAAAAGGAAAAATAAAATATATTATATTAGTAATATTTATTATTGGCTTAGCACTTGGTGGATTTTTAATATATAAAGGTGTAAGCAGTACTAATATTAGTAGTAAGGCTGAATTAAAAGCAGAACTTGAAGAAAAAAAAGCTGAATTAGAAGAAAAAGGAATAGTATATAATCCTTTTGCTACATACACTGATAAAGAAGAATATGATTTAAAAATAATAACAGAAGCCCTAGATCCTAGCTTTAATAATTGTAGTTTTGATGAATATAAAAATAATGATTTAACAAAAGAATATTGTAGTGCAAATAGTGCAACAAGCAATTTTTCAAAAATGAGTTATTTAATGTTTGGAGGTTTTGTAATAATTGCCTCATGCATATTATGTGGTGGATTATATTTAAATTTAGTTAAAAGAAGAGAAATACTTGCATATACAGCCCAACAAGTAATGCCAGTAGCCCAAGAAGGAATTGAAAAGATGGCACCTTCGATAGGAAAAGTAGCTGGAGAGATTGCTAAGAACATTAAAGATTCAGATAACAAAGACAAATAAAATAAAAGAATATGAATGTTTTGTGAAATTCATATTTTTTATTGACTTTTTTTGTTAATAAAAAGTATAATAGTTTATGCGGAAACTAATTTTGGGTGAAAATTATGAAAAATATTAACAAAGTATTTTTTTATTTTAAGAAAGTAAAAGATTGTTGTGATAAAGAAGTAGCAGAAGTTGCTAAAGAAATAGGAATAACTAAGCCAGAAGCGGATGTATTAATATATTTAATCAACAATGAAAATCAGAACAAATGTTGTGATATAGTAGATTTTCGTGGCTTTTCCAAGGCTTATGTTTCTAAAGCAGTAAAAAAACTAGTTAATAGGGGATATATATCCTATATAAAAGATGAAAAAGATAAAAGGTATCAGCATATAATAATAAATGCTAAAGCCAAAAAAATAGTAGAAACATTAAATAACAATCAACAAATTATAATAAACAAAATGTTTGATGGCATTAGTGAAGAAGAACTTACTAATTTCAAAACAGTTATTAATAAGATAACCAATAATTTAGAAAGGAAATAAAATTATGTTTAAAATACTAAAAAGATTACGAAAAAAAGATGTATTATTAATACTTATATGTTCTATATTAATAATATTTCAAGTATGGTTAGATTTAAAATTACCAGATTACATGTCACAAATTACACAACTTGTTCAAAGTGAAGGTAGTTCAATGAATGACATATTAATTGAGGGTGGCAAAATGATGCTTTGTGCTCTAGGTAGTTTAGCTGCGGCAGTTTTAGTTGGTTTTTTTGCTTCATACATCGCGGCATCATTTTCAAGAATATTAAGAAAAGATTTATTTGAAAAAGTAGAAAACTTTAGTGAAGGAGAAGTCAAGAAGTTTTCTACCAGTAGCTTAATAACAAGAACAACCAATGATGTTACTCAGATAGAAATGCTTGTTGCTATGGGCTTACAATTATTAATTAAATCACCAATTACAGCAATATGGGCAGTAACCAAAATACTTAACAAGAGTTGGAAATGGAGTGCTGTAGTAGGTGGAGGAGTATTAGTATTACTAATGACATTAACATTTTTAATGATAGTAGTAATACCAAAATTCAAAGTTGTTCAAAAGTTAATTGATAAGATTAATGGCATTACTAGAGAAAACTTAACAGGAATTAGGGTAGTTAGGGCATTTAATGCTGAAAAATATCAAGAAGAAAAGTTTCAAAAGACCAACAATGAATTAACAAGAATTCAAGTATTTAACCAAACAACATTTGGAATTATGCAACCAATAATGTATCTAATCATGTATTTTTCAACCTTAATAATATATTTCTTAGGTGCATACATGATTAATGATGCAGTAATAGCTGGAAAAATAGCTATTTTTGGAGACATGGTAGTATTTTCATCATATGGAATGCAAGTAATAATGTCATTTTTAATGTTAGCTATGATTTTCATTATGTATCCAAGAGCAGCAATATCAGCAGATAGAATTAATGAAGTATTAGATGAAGAATTATCAATAAAAGATGGCACTATAGAAAAAGGAAAAAAGGAAGATATTGGTAATGTAGAATTTAAGAATGTATCATTTAAATATCCGGATGCAGATGAATATGTATTAAAAAACATAAACTTTAAAGCAAATCGGGGAGAAACCATAGCATTTATTGGTTCAACAGGATCTGGTAAATCAACATTAATTAATTTAATACCAAGATTTTATGATGTAACTGAAGGAGAAGTACTAGTAAATGGTGTAAATGTAAAAGATTATAAACTAGAAAGTTTATACAACTACATTGGATACATACCACAAAAAGCAGTAATATTCAGTGGGACAGTTAGTGAAAATGTATCATATGGTAAGGGCAAGAGCAAGATAACCAAAGAAGACATTCACAAGGCAATAGAAATTGCTCAAGGTAAAGAATTTGTTGAAAAAATGCCTGAAAAATATGATTCATACTTAGCCCAAAGAGGAACAAACATTTCTGGTGGACAAAAGCAAAGAATATCAATAGCTAGGGCCATAGCAAGAAATCCGGAAATATACATATTTGATGATTCATTTTCAGCACTAGATTACAAGACTGATTACAAATTAAGAAAAGAATTAAAAAAATATACAAAAGAAGCAACAACTTTCATAGTTGCACAAAGAATAGGAACAATTATGAATGCTGATAAAATAATTGTATTAGATGAAGGAACATGTGTTGGAATAGGAACACATAAAGAACTATTAAAAAACTGTGGTGTTTACAAAGAAATAGCATTATCACAATTAAGTGAGGAGGAACTTAACAATGCCTAGACCAATGGGAAATCCAAACGGCAAGATAGAAGCCCCAACAGACTTCAAAAGTGCAATGAAGAAACTAATAAAGTATTTAAACAAATTTCATACATTAATAGTAATAGCATTTATCTTAGCTGCGACGAGTTCTATTTTATCAATAATCGCTCCGAACAGACTAAGTGATCTTGCTGATTTAATATCTGAAGGATTATATCCAAGAATGACTGAAACAGACATTCAAAATATAATGAGTGATGAAAGTATTAGTTATGAAGATAAACAAATATTTGCCAATAATTTAAAAGATTTAAACGAAAATAGTGATTTAGACAAATTTATAGCTAGCCAACCAGTAGGTATACAAGAAAGAATAGCACCACAAATTGACTTTGCAGCAATAAAAAAACTAGCAATTATATTAGGAATAATTTATATAATAAGTGCCATATTTAGTTTTTTCCAACATTACATTATGGCAACAGTATCCAATTTTTTTGCTAAAGATTTAAGAAGTAAAATAATAAATAAGATTAACAAACTACCATTAAAATTTTTTGATAAAAATCAAACCGGAGACATATTATCAAGGGTAACCAACGACATAGACACAGTTGCTCAAACAATGTCTCAAAGTATTGGCTCGCTAGTTGGTGCAATAACACTTGTTATTGGTAGTGTATTAATGATGTTTATCACCAACATAACTATGGCACTATGTGCTATTATATCTAGTTTAATTGGTTTTTCATTAATGTCAATAATACTAAAAAAATCTCAAAAGTACTTTGTTCAAAGACAAGTTGAATTAGGAAATATGAATGGACACATAGAAGAAGTATATTCGGGACATAATGTAGTAAAAGTTTATAATGGCAAAAGCATATCAGATGAAAAATTTGATAAATTAAACAATAAGGTATTTGATGCAATAAGAAAAAGTCAATTTTTATCTGGGCTAATGCAACCTATAATGATGTTTATAGGTAACTTTAGTTATGTAATAGTTTGTGTAGTTGGAGCCTTACTTGTTATGAACAATCACATAACATTTGGTGTTATTGTAGCATTTATGGTATACATAAGATTATTTACAAACCCACTATCCCAAATAGCACAAGCAATGACATCGCTGCAATCGGCAGCTGCAGCAAGTGAAAGAATTTTTGAATTTGTTGAAGAAGAAGAAATGCCAGATGAAAGCAAACTAACAAAACATCTTGATAGAGACGAAGTAAAAGGTTATGTAACATTTGATCATGTTAAATTTGGTTATGACAAAGACCGAATTATAATAAAAGATTTTAGTGCAAAAGTTAAACCAGGTCAAAAAATAGCAATTGTAGGCCCAACTGGAGCAGGAAAAACGACAATGGTTAACTTGCTTATGAAATTTTATGAAATAAATTCTGGGGATATTAAAATTGATGACATATCAATAAACGAATTAAAAAGGAAAAATGTTCATGAACTATTTACAATGGTATTACAGGACACATGGCTATTTAATGGCACTATAAAAGAAAATATAGTATACAATCAAAAAGATATAAGTGATGAAACTGTTAAAAAAGTTTGTAAAATTGTTGGAGTTGACCATTTCATTAAATCCCTACCAAATTCATATAACACCGTAATTGAAGATAACGAGTCAATATCAACTGGTCAAAAGCAATTAATTACAATAGCTAGAGGAATGTTAGACAATGCACCATTTTTGATATTAGATGAGGCAACAAGTAATGTTGATACAAGAACAGAAGAATTAGTTCAAAAAGCCATGGACAAACTTATGGAAGGAAGAACATCATTTATAATTGCTCACAGACTATCAACAATAAAAAATGCCGATTTAATATTAGTAATGAATGAAGGAAATATAATTGAACAAGGTAATCATGAACAACTAATACAACAAAACGGTTTTTATGCAAATCTCTACAATTCTCAATTTGAAAAAATAAGTTAGGAAAATATGGACAAACATAGCTTCCTTTTTTTTATTATGGAATAATTTATAATGGAGGTGAAAAATGGACATAGAAGTTATTATGGGTTTAGTTACAATAATAGTATCGACAATTTTAAGTGTGATAGCAAAAAAAGTTAGTTGGATATCTAATAATATAATTCCGCTACAAAATTTAATAATAGGAATAATAATGTCAATTATTTATTACGTTATGACAAAGAACATATCTATAGCAGTAGCAAGTGCAGGTTTGTTGGTTGGAGGAGCCTATGATTTAATAAAAAATATAAATGAATTAATAAGCAAAAAGAAAGAAAATGAGGTGATTACAGAATGAATTATTTAATATATCCTCTACAAATAATGAATATTACTCAAACTTATAAAAATAATTTTACTCATTCTAGACACACGATAGGAACACCAAAAGATTATCCAATAGATGATAATTGTGGAGCAACAGGCCCGAATGGATATTTTTACTGTCCATGTGATAACATGGTAGTAAAAAGAATATTTGGAGTAGGAACAACATCAACAAATGCATTATGGCTTGAATCTTTAACAAAGGTTGTAACACCAACATTTAATGATTATGTAACAATAATGATAGCTCACATAGAAGATTCAGAATTAAACAAGCTTCGTATTGGTCAAACTTTTAGCCGTAAAGAAAAAATTGCTTTAGAAGGAAAAGATGGTTTAGCAACCGGAGATCATTTTCATATAGTTGTAGGGCGAGGAAAAATGAAGGGCTCTGGGCTTAAAAAAAACTCTAATGGAATATATGTATTAGATACCACTGGTGGATCAATAAAACCAGAGGAAGCATTTTTTATAGACAATAGTTTTACTAAAATAAAATCTAGTAATGGCCTAAATTTTGTAAATTTATATTCAGAAAATAACAGTGATTATTATTATACAACGAGTGATTTAAATGTTAGGTTAGGACCTGGAACAAGTTACAGTAGTATAAATGCATTACCTAAAAATACCAAAGTTAAAGTATTAGAATTTTCTTCAAATTGGGCTAGAATAAGCAATAAAGAATACATATCAGGAAACTTTTTAAGTAAAAATAAACCTAAAATATATTATGATACTAAAAATGTAACTGCAGATTATTTAAATGTAAGAAAAAAGCCAAATGGACAAATTATTAGTACTTTAGCCCCATTGCCTAAAGGAACAACTGTAGCAAGCATTTTAGAACAAGGCACTTGGACAAAGATTGGCAACAATCGTTACGTAAGTACAAAGTTTTTAAACTAGTTGCACAAACATAAAAATTATTATAAAATAATTTTAGGTGGTATCATGAATAGTGTATATAAATTAGCATTAGATTTTAAAAAAAGACATCCCGGCGGGATAGCATGGCGATTAAAGAAACACTGTGATGTTATTGAAAAACATTTAAACCCTGGAGAAGAGCCAACTTTTGTTTTCGCAGGTCAAAAAAACTCCAATTTTTATGATATATTTACTAGTTGTGTAGTTGTATTAACAAATAAAAGAATACTAATAGGACAAAAAAGGGTAGTTTGGGGCTATTTCTTAAGTTCAATTACTCCAGATTTATACAATGACTTATGGGTATATCAAGGATTAATTTGGGGTAAGATAACGATTGATACAGTAAAAGAAGAAGTAGTTTTATCAAATTTATCAAAAAGTGGATTGGATGAAATAGAAACAAATATAACAGAGTTCATGATGCAAGAAAAAAAATTATATAAAACAAATGAGAGTAATAATGAAAAAAAATAAGCATTTCATATTAGTAATAGTTATTATAGTATTATTTACAATATTTAGTTACATTTATTTTCGCAAAACTAGTTATAAAC
Organism: uncultured bacterium; assembly: GCA_949292245.1. Lineage (GTDB taxonomy): Bacteria > Bacillota_I > Bacilli_A > RF39 > UBA660 > Onthocola_B. The sequence continues at coordinate 23,508 of CASEYV010000007.1, read as the reverse complement.
TAGAATATAAAATAAATGATTTTGATATTGTAGAAGAATATAATAAAGAAATGAAAGCTTATTTTTTTACTATAACCAAAGATAAAAAAGAATACAATTTAGTATCATTAGATAATTACACAACAAAAAGGAAATTAATAAACAGTATTGATGAAGAGGACAATTGTTTAAGTTTTAAAACAACCAATATAAATTTATATAGTGTATGTAATGAAGAAGAAAATTACTATATAAAAAATATTAAAGATAATGATGAGTTTAATAAAACATCAAGTTATGAAAACATAGAAATTACTGAATTAGAGGGAAATACTTATTTATTATGGAATTATCATGATTTTATTTATATAAGTAAAGACAAAGAAAAGAAATTTAGTTTATTTTCTAAAGACATATATAATTTAAATTTAATATATCAGTATAATAATTATTTATTAATACCTGATTATGAACAAGACTACATATTTAATAAATTATATGTTATTAATACAGACAAAGCTCAAAAGAGCACAATTAACTTAAGATTTGAAATATATTTTGATAGTTATTTTTTAGGAAATAACAAAAACGATGTATATATTTATGATCTAAAAAACAATCAAGAATACTACATTGATATGAAAAAAGAAAAATTATACAAAACAGAAAATAAAGTATTAATTAATGACGAATGGCAAAAAATAAGCAATCAAACATTTCAAAAAGAAAAACCAACATTTAAAAAAGATACAGCAATAACATATATTATTGATAATAATAAGTTATATGAAAAAATAAATGATTGTAACAATTTATATTTAGTAAGTAATAGAGAAGTTAAACAAATAGTAAAAATAGATAATTTAGATGTTTATTACATATCTAATGATACATTATATAAATATAATCCAATAGATGGTGAAAAAGCGTTATTAAGATACTCAGAATGGAATTTTAACTATAAAAACATGGTATTTATATTTTAACCAATTTAAAATTATTTCATATTCTATATTAGGATGTGATAAAATGTTTGATAAATACACTATAAAACCGGGGGATACATTAACAAAAATAGCAAATAAATTTAATACTAAACCAGAAGTATTAATGGAAATTAACAATATATATTATGGGGAAGATTTACGAACAGGAATGGATATAATAGTACCTAAAGAAAAAGAACAATATTTTAATTATTATACTATTGAAAAAGGAGATTCTTTATATAAGATAGCTCAAAAATACAATATTAATCCAACCTTACTTGCAAGTTTAAATGGTTTAAATATGGATGATTACATATATCCTAATCAAGAAATATTAATACCTAAAAGTGGATATAGTTATTACATAACAGCAGAAGGAGACACATTAAAAAATGTAGCAGAAATGTTTAAAATATCTGAAGAAAGTTTATTAAGACAAAATCCGACAATATATTTATTAAAAGATCAAATATTAGTAACTAAGAGATAAAATATGACAAATAGTCATATTTTTATTTTTATGTCAATAACTTTTAAATTAATTAAATAATATTTAAAAAAATTAATAAATCGTTTATAATAATAATGGAGTATAGTAAGAAACGGGTGCAATAGTATGATATTAAAAAAACCATATGGATTTTTAATTAAACATTTTAAACTAATTCATATTATTTTAACATTAGCAACAATTTTTATAGCAGTACGCAGTGGAACAGTCTTAACTTTTTTTCGTGATTTTATCCGCAATGGCTATACAGTATCTGTTTATGAAACAATAGCTAGAGACACAGTAAAGCCCTTTTTATTTTTAATATTAATACTAACAATTTTAGTATTAATAGCAATGTATGTATTATTAAAAGTAAAAAAGAAACCAAATAAATTTTATTTGATGGCAATACTATATTATGTTTTATTATTAGTAGCATTATTTATTTCATACTTTTTGATAAATAGTTTAAATGAAGCATTATGGGAAACGGCATCAGCAAGAACATTTAGGGATATTGCTCAGATAATATACTATCCCCAATTAATATTTGTAGTAATTTTAGGAATAAGAGCATTAGGTTTTAATGTTAAACAATTTGATTTTAAACAAGATATTTTAGAAATAAGTGATAGTGATAGTGAAGAAGTAGAATTAAACATCAATTTTGAAACATACAAAGCCAAAAGAACGATTCACCGAACAATAAGAGAATTATATTACTATTTTTTAGAAAATAAACTAATAATATGTATAATTGGTGGAATTTTAGGAGTAGTATTAATATTTAGTTTTATAAAAGGATATGAAAAATTAAAATATAATTATAATGAAAATCAAACATTTTCTTACAATGGATTAAGTATAAATATTGAAGAGAGCATCTTAACTGATATTGACATGGCAGGAAAAAAGATATATGAAGATAAATATTATTTAGTAATAAAGATGAATATAACAAACAATACACATGAAAGAAAAAAATTAGATTACACAAGTTTTAAATTATACATAGGCTCTAATATTATATATCCCACATTAGACATAGGCAATTATTTTATTGATTATGGTTATCCATATATGAATTATGAAATAGATGCAAGAGCAAATAAAACATATGTAATGGCATATATTTTAAATAAAAATCAAGTTAAAAACAAATACAATATAAAATTATATTATGGAGAAGCACAAAAGACAGATAAGTTCTTAGCAAAAATAATAACAGTAAAATTAAAACCAACAAAATTAATGGGTGTAGAAGAAGTAAGGACTGCTAACTTAAATGAAAATGTATCATTTTCAAGTAGTATGCTTAAAGATACGACATTAAATATAAAAAGTGTTGAATTTACCAAAAGATATGCTTACAAATATGAAAGTTGTATTAAAGAAGAATGCAAAGAATATGATGGCTTAGTATTAATTCAAGGTACATCTTCACAGCAAGAAACATTAATGATATTAGACTATGATTTTACAATAGATAAAACTACTGAAGCATATAAAAGTATTCAAAATATAAAAACATTTATAAATACATTTGGATCTATTGAATATCTTATTAATGGTAAAACTTATACAAAAAGTATAACTAATGTCACTCCAAGTGAAATAACCGAAAAAAAACTTGTATTAAAAATTCCAGAAGAAGCATCAAATGCCGATTATTTAAACTTACGTATAACGATTAGAAACAGATGTTATGTCATAAAATTGATAGAAAAAAACTAATAGAAATTTATAGATAATCTTTTAAATCTTCTATTAGTTTTTCTTGACTATCAACAAAATCTTCAACAATTTTTGAAACATCTTCGTTGATATTTTTATTATTTAATATTTTTTTTCCTTCAATAATTCCCATATTTGTACCTTGGGATAAAATTTCAGCAATTTTAGAATTACTATGGTCAGTTATAGTTTTTAAATTAATACCATACCAGGTCATCATCTTATTTACAACATTTGTTTTGTGTGGTTCTTTTTCATCATTATATTTATTATATATTTTTTCAACCTTTTTTTTAATATTATCATACAAGTCATATTGTTTTTCTAACAACTCTTTAAATTTCTTATCTTCGACTTTATCAATAATAAAGCTAATAGCATCACAACCCATAGTTGCTCCTTTATTCACTTCATCTAGAGCATTAATATTTTCTTGCATAATTCATCTCCTTTATAACTAGTATTGTTCTAAATTATTATTAATATACATAATTATTATTAATTGACAAAGGAATGTTAATATTGTAAAATATTAATACAAGTGCTGGGTCTATAGCCAAGTGGTAAGGCACGGGATTGCAAATCCCTGATCGTTGGTTCAAATCCGACTAGGCCCTCCACAAAGAAAAACAAAAGTACCAACGTAAGGTGGTGCTTTTTAGTTACATAAAAATTAATTGTTTTTACTTCTTGTTAATGATTGACCTTTTTCTTCTAAAAAAAGTGAAGCTAATTTTATATCTTCAGGGTTATAAATTTTTTTTAATTTTTCTTCTAAAGTACCATCTAAATAATATTGATAGTATTTATGCCAATTAAATAATAGATCATAATAAAGACTAGCATAAGCTTCATCATCTGCTAGGTAACTTAGATCATCAAAAACTTCATTATTATCATTATTATTAAACATAATATAACCTCGATTAAAAAATTATAGCACATTTAATATGTAAATGTAAATAAAAGTATTGACAAAAAATATTGTTTTTAATATAATGTTAATAACAATTATATTTTTTAATTATTGATATTAACAAAATGTTAATAAGAAAGGAGAAAATTATGAAAGAATTAGAGAAAATTAAAAGATTATATTTATTTGTTGACACTATTAATGCTTTTTGTCGAGTTGGAGCAATGGCTGATGCTAAAGTATTAGAAACACTACCAAATTTATTAACATTAATAAATACAGCCATAAAAGATGAAGAAGGGCAAATCGGATTTATTAAAGATTGGCACACTTTAGGATGTCGTGAGTTTGATAGATATCCAGTGCATAGTTTAGCAGATACAATAGAATCAGAAGTTATTGAAGAATTAAAGCCATATGAAAAAGATGCTTTAGTTTATCAAAAAAACTCCACTAGTGCAATTTTTGCCAAGGGATTTATGAAAGACATTAAAAGATTAAGACAAATAGAACAAATAATTATAGCGGGTTGGTGTACAGATATTTGTGACATGAATTTAGCTATACCATTACAAAATTATTTTGATGAAACGGACAAAAGAGTAGATATAATTATTCCTACAAATGCAGTAGACACATATGATTCTTTTAATCATAACAAAAATGAATATAATGAAATGGCTTTTAAATTAATGGAACAAGCAGGAATAAAACTAGTTAGAAGATATGAAAGAAGGTAAAATATGGAAAATTTAACAATGATTATTGACTTTTATGAATTTACGATGGGACAAACCTATTTTGATAAAGGGGAAATAAATAAAGTTGCATATTTTGATGTATTTTTTAGAAAAAATCCTTTTAACGGAGGTTATGCTATATCTGGAGGATTAGATAGTATAATAAATTATATTCAAAATTTTAAATTAACTAAAGAAGATATTGCATATTTAAAAAGTACTAATTGTTTCAGTGATGAATATTTAGAATATTTACATAATTTAAGATTTAATGGGGATATTTATGCTGTACCAGATGGTACAGTAGTATTTCCCAATGAACCAATTATTACAGTTAAAGCTCCAATAATTGAAGCTCAGTTAATAGAAACTGCTTTACTTTTATATTTTAATTCTAATACATTATACACAACAGCAAGTAAAAGAATAGTTAATGCCGCAGATGGTAAAAAAGTTATGGAATTTGGAGCAAGAAGAGCAAGAGGAGATATATCAAGTTTAGAAGCAGCGAAATGTGCATTTATAAGTGGTTGTATTGGTACAAGTAACACCTTAGCGGCCATGAAATATCAAATACCTGCTCTTGGAACAATGGCACATAGTTTAGTATCTGATTCTAATAACGAATATCAAGCATTTCTAAATTTTGCGAAAAGCAATCCTAATAATTGCATGTTTTTAGTAGATACTTATGATACCTTAAGAAGTGGCATACCTAATGCAATTAAGGTAGCGAATGAATATTTAAAACCAAACAATTTAGAATTTAAAGGAATAAGAATAGATAGTGGAGATTTAGCATATTTATCGAAAGAAGCTAGAAAGATGCTAGATGAGGCAGGATATTTTGATGCCAAAATATGTTTAAGTAATGGTCTTGATGAAAAAAAGATAAAAAATTTAATAGAAGAAAAAGCATGTTTTGATTCTATTGGTGTAGGAGATAATATTGCTGCAGCAAATGACATAATAGGTGGAGTATATAAGCTATGTGCAATTGAAGAAAATGGTATAATAATTCCCAAAATTAAAATAAGTGATTCTAAAATAAAAACGACAAATCCTCATTATAAAAAAGTATATCGCTTTTATGACAAAGATACTGGTTTTGCTCTAGGAGACGTAATAGTTATTTATGATGAAGAAATACCGGAAGATACTTACACATTAATAAATCCAATAGATGAATTTCGCCAAAAAGCGTTAAAAAATTATTATGTTAGGGAATTACAATTACCAATATTTATAAATGGCAATCTTGTTTATAAAGTACCTAGCATATATGAAAGCCAAAAATATTGTGAAAAAGAATTTGCAACAATGTATCCAGAAATTAAAAGAATGAATAATCCTCACATTTATTATGTAGACCTTTCAAAAAGATTATTAAATTTAAAACAAAGCCTAATAGAAGAAGCAGTAAGAAAAAGAAAAAGGTAAAAATATACAGGTAATAATTGTCTTTATTTTGACATATAATTTGTCATCAAATGTTGCTATTTGTCGAATATTTGGATATAATAAATAAAGAATGGGGAAGTGTGAATGAGTGCTGAAGTAAAGCCAAAGGTAACATTTCGAGAAGTAATAAAGACAATTTCAACAATTATCAGTTGGACAATTTTTGTTTTACTTTTAATTATTGCAGCACTACTATTATATTATTTTATAGCCACAAAGATTTATGCAGTTAAAGGAAGTAAATATGAACCCAAATTTTCATTATATACTATAATTAGTCCAAGTATGACTCCCAACATAAATGTATATGACGTCGTAGTAGATGTAAAAGTAGATGATCCATCAGATATAGAAATAGGTGATGTAATAACATTTTATTCAGATGAACCTCAAGTAAATGGTGGAACAATAACTCATAGAGTAATATCTGTAATCAAAGATGAACAAGGTAACTATAGTTACCAAACCAAGGGAGATAAAAATTTAATTGAAGATAATGGAGTAGTACCATTTAATAAAATAGTAGGAAAAGTAGCATTAAGAATACCTCAATTAGGAAGAGTGCAATTCTTTTTAGCAAGTAGTATGGGATGGTTATCAATTATATTCTTAATCGCATTATATATCATATATAATAGTTTAAAGAAAATATATCTTCTAAATCATCCACCAAAAGAAAAGAATAAAGATACAAAATTAAAAGAAATCTTATACATGCCTTTATTTAAGAAAAAGGTTAAATTATTGCCATACACTCCAGAGTATACGAGCGATATAGAAGAAAAAAAAGTTACAGAGACACCAAAATCAATATTTGATGATGATAATTTAGACTATGAACTACCAAAATTAAAATAAGAATAAATATTTAAATAAAAAAATATAATATGGTATGATTTACTTAATAAAGGAGGAATTTGGTGAAAAAGTATTTAAAGAATTACAAAAACACAATAATATTGTTAACATTTGTAATCATCGGGGGTATATGCGGTCTTATATTTAAAGAAAAAGCCACAGTAGTAAAACCTCTTGGAGACTTATTTTTAAACTTATTATTAGTAATAATAGTACCATTAATATTTTTTACAATAGCATCATCGATATCTAAAATGCGGGAACCAAAAAGATTAAGCAAGATATTAATAAACATAATAATAATGTTTTTAATAAGTTCAATTATTGCTGTAGTCTTTGCATTTATATCAACTAATATAACAGATTTAGTTAAAGACAGGGATACCGAACAAATTAGAGAGATATTTGCTGAATCAAGTGAAGAAGCAGCAGACTTAAACTTATTAGAAAGAACAGTTAATGTTTTATCAACTAATCAATTTGTTAATTTACTTACAACAGACAATTTAATAGCATTAATAGTTATATCAATACTTTTTGGTATAGCAGTAAACAAAAGTGGCGAAAAAGGGAAAAAAGTTGCGGAATTACTTGACTCTTTTAGTGAAGTGATGTATAAATTAATTGGGATAATTATGTATTATGCTCCGATTGGGCTTGGCTGTTACTTCGCGGCATTAATTGGAACGCTAGGAAGCATAATAGCGGTAGGATTTTTAAAGACATTTATCATGTATTTAATAGTCAGTTTACTATTTATGTTTATATTCTATACATTATATGCATTTTATTCCGGAGGCAAAAAAGGAATAACTGCATTTTGGAAAAACATTATCCCAGCGATATTAACATCTTTAGGAACATGTTCATCTGCTGCAAGTGTACCAGTAAATATTGAATGTGCTAAAAAAATAGGAATACCTAATGATGTTGCTGAAACAACAATATCACTAGGAACAAGTTTTCACAAAGATGGTTCATCAATAGGAAGTGTATTTAAAATAATGTTTTTAGTATCCTTATTTGGTACATCTTTAAATAGTGCAGGAAGCATATTTCAAGTATTAGGTATAGCACTTATTGCAACTCTATTAGTAACAGCAGTACCTATTGGTGGAGGAACAATTTCAGAAATGTTAATAATAACTTTATTAAATTATCCAATTGAGGCCTTGCCAATTCTAACAATTATTGCTACAATAATAGATGCACCAGCAACTTTGCTTAATGTTATAGGTGACACGTCATGTGCAATGGTAGTAACAAGAAGAGTTGAAGGTAAGAATTGGTTAAAAAAAGCATAGTGATTCAAATTTAGTAGTTTTATTAGTTACTTTTACAGAGATAAAATATATAGCTGAGAATATTTTAAAAGATATAATAAAATGAATTTCACTTGATGAATGCTTTTTGGGACAAATCCCTTATAATTTAAAGTGTATGAAAAGTTCATAAACTAAGGTGGTACCGCGGGTAAAAACTCGTCCTTAATTAGTTTATGAACTTATTTTTTTAGGAAGGAAGGAATTATGGAAGAAGAATTAACAAGATTAGTGACAAGTTTAAATGAAGAATTAAACACTTGTCAAAAGGAAGCGGATGTACTTAATGTAAAATCAAAATATGTAGGTAAAAAAAGTCGTATTATGGAAATACTATCTGGTTTAAAAGATATGAGTAGTGAAGACAAGAAAAAATATGGTAGTTTAATTAACAATACCAAAAAGGAAATGGAACAAATAATTAATAGTTATTTAGAAAAAATATTTAATAAGAGTGACATTTTATTTGATGATACTGTTGATTATGAAATTGAAAAAGGCTCATTACATCCAGTAACAATTGTAGCAAAAGAAGTAACAGACATATTAAAAAGAATGGGATTTACAGTAGTAATGGGACCAGAAATGGAATCAGAATATTACAATTTTGAAGGTTTAAACATACCTAAAGATCATCCAGCAAGGGATATGCAAGACACATATTATCTTGACAATGGAATGTTACTTAGAACTCATACAAGTCCGATGGAAATAAGAAGTATGGAAAATTACGGAGCTCCACTTCGCATTGCAGCACCAGGAAGGACATTTAGAAATGAAGATTTAGATGCCAACCATGAAAACACATTTTTTCAAATTGAAGGTATGGTAATAGACAAAGGGGTAACGATAGGTAATCTAATATATGTAATGGAAAATGTATTAAGAGAAATATTTAAAAGAGATGTAAAGATAAGATTAAGGCCTGGATTTTTCCCATTTACAGAGCCAAGTTATGAAGTAGACATGAGTTGCCTAATTTGTGGAGGAAAGGGATGCCCAACATGTAAAAATTCTGGTTGGATAGAATTAATTGGTTGTGGTATGACTCATCCAATGGTTTACAAATATGGTGGAGTTGACCATGAAGTATATAATGGCTTTGCTTTTGGTTTAGGACTAACTCGTCTTGCGATGATGAAATACAAAATAAATGATATTAGAGTTTTAAATTCTGGGGATTTAAGATCTTTAGAAAACTTTGATATACATTAAGGGAGGTAAAAATGTTAATATCTTGTAATAAATTAAAAAGTCACATTAAAAATAGTGAAGATATAGATTTCCTAAATATATGGGACACATTTACATTAAGAACAGCAGAAGTAGAAAATGTCAAAAAAGTAGGAGATCAAATTGACAATGTAGTAGTTGCTGAAATAAAAGAATGTGTAATGCACCCTGATAGCGATCACATGCACATATTACAAGTTGATTGTGGAGAAAAAGAACTAATACAAGTAGTATGTGGGGCACCAAATGTTCGAGTTGGGTTAAAAACAGCTTATATTAAGGTCGGAGGACACATTGATGGTTTTGAAATCAAAGCCAAACCACTCAGAGGAGTATTATCCAACGGAATGTGTTGTAGTGGAAGAGAACTAGGTATTAGTGATGATCACTCAGGAATTATTGAACTACCAGAAGATGCTCCAGTAGGATTAGACATAAAAAAATATTTGCCAATAAATGATATTATTGTAGAAATTGACAACAAGTCATTAACAAATCGCCCTGATTTATGGGGACATTATGGAATAGCACGTGAAATAGCAGCCATAACTAAACATGATTTATTACCACTAGATTTAGAAGAAGTACCAAATGATAAAAATGATTTAGATGTAACCATTAAAGATCCGGACTTATGCTATCGATATTCAGCATTAAAACTAGAAAACATATTAAACAATAAAACCCCATATGACATGCAAATATTTTTATACTACGTTGGAATGCGTTCAATTTCTCTATTAGTAGATATAACAAACTACATAATGTTAGAAATAGGTCAACCAATGCATGCTTTTGATTCAAGGGTAGTAAAAAGCATTGAGGTAGGAAGAGCAAAAGATAAAGATACATATCAAACATTAGATGGAACGACTAGAAATCTTACAAGTGATATGTTAATGATTAAAAATGGTGACAAATATTTTGGAATTGCTGGAGTAATGGGTGGACTTGACAGTGAAATATTAAGTGATACAACTGGAGTATTTTTAGAAAGTGCAACATTTAATGCTGGTTCAATTAGAAAAACTGCCGTAGCGTTAGGATTAAGAACAGAAGCTAGTGCTAGATATGAAAAATCACTTGATCCAAACATTACCATTATTGGTTTAAAAAGAGCATTATATTTAATACATAAAGAAAATCCAAATTTAGAAATAGCATCAAATTTAACAGATGTATATCCAACAAAATTAGATGTTGGTCATGTAACATTAAGAAAAAAATTATTAAGTACATATATGGGTAAAACATTAGATGACAATGTAGTTGAAGAAATGCTATCATTATTAGGCTTTAATGTAAAAACAACTGAAGATACATATGAAGTTGTAGTTCCAACATTTAGACATAGTAAAGATATAAGCATTGAAGAAGACATAATTGAAGAAGTAGCAAGAATGTATGGTTTAGAAAACTTTAGTGCTACACCTTTAAAAATAGAATCTGATGGCATAGAACATGAAACGATATTTAATCAAGAGTATGATGTTAAAGAAATGCTTGCAACAAAATACAACATGCATGAAGTAAATAGTTATTTATGGTATGATACTGAAATGTTAAAAGAATTTGGCATTGAAAAAACAGGTGTAAAACTATTAGGTAAAACAGAAAACAACATATTAAGAGATGATTTAAGCTTTTCATTATTAAACATAGTTAATTTAAATTTCAAAAATTATTCTAAATTCAAAATATTTGAAATAGGAACAATTATATTAAACAATGAAAATAAAAGAGTATTAAGTATAATTCTTGCAGATGAAGAAAAGATGTTAGAAACAAATTATAATAAAGCTAAAGAAATAGTTAAATACATATTTAAAATATTTAAAAATAAAAATGTTACATTTACAGACAATGTTAATGAAAAAGAATATTATGATAAAACTTACGGCAAAGTTATAAATGTTGATAACACAAAACTTGGAGAAATTAACATATTGGTTAAGGGTATAACTAATAAATTATCTAAGAAAAAATCTATAGTATGTATTGATATTGATTTTGATAAATATGTAACCTTAGAAAAAGAAACAATATTATCAGAAGAAATAAGCAAATATCCAACAGTAGAATTAGATTATACAATACCTTTAACAAACGATAAAAAATATAGTGATTTACTAGATATACTAAATAACTTTAAAAGCAACTTAGTAAAAAAATACTATTTAGTAAGCATTTATGAAAACAAATATACAATTAGATATATTTTAGGAAGCAATAATAAGACATTAGAACAAAAAGATATTCAAAATTTTAAAGATAGATTTATGAATCATTTAAAAGAAAATGGCTTAGATTTAATTTAATTTTATAATGAGGTTTTTAGGTTGGAAGAAAAAATATCACAGTTTTTAAGTTTATTTAATGTTAAATGTGAAGAAGATTATTTTAAAAGCACGGTTGATTCTAAAAGTGTCAAAGGCTTTGATGATAATATATATTTAATTTTAGATGGTAAATATATTAGAGTAGATTTAAAAAAATATATATTCAACTTTATTCTGATGAAGAGTTAAGTTATGCTACAGTAATTAATAGAAACACAATATATAAATTTATATCTCATGTAATTAATGAACATCAGAGTGCTGAAGAAATAGATATTTCTAAAACAAATAGTACTGAAAGTCTTACATTTAAACTATATTTTGATGATCGAAACTATAAAGAAATATTAAGCATAGAAATATATGACAGTAATGAATGCATTGCATTTATAGCAATTTCAAGCATAACAGCATTAATTACATACATAGAAAAAAATCGAGCAAATGCTAGAAACACTTTATTAACATCAAATGAACCTGATAATATTATAAAAACAATTGCAACTATTTTAGAAAAAAATTTAGGGGTTAGAAATAGCACTTTAATGAATCCCACATTAAAATTAATAGAGCAACTTAGGTATTTAATAGAAACTGCAATGGAAAAAGCAAGCGAAAATACAGAAACTTATATTGCACAAATAGAAGAAGAAAAAGCAGACTTTATTTCTCGAAAGAATGAAGAGATTCAAATAATGTTAAAAAAACAAAATGATTTTTTAAAAAGAGAAAAACCTAAAAAAAGTGATAAAAAATAATTACTGCTTTTTTATTTTAATTATTAAACTTTAGCATATATTATAAATATGAAAAGAAATATTATATTATTAATAATTTGTATAGTTATAACATTTTTAATTGGCAATTTATTTGCTATATTTATTGATACTAGTTCATATAGTGGATTAAACAAAATTATAAATGTACCAGGATATATATTTCCTATAGTATGGAGTATACTTTATTTAATTATGGGTATAACATTATTCTTGATATTAAAAAGTAATAATGAATTAAAATATCAAGCAATAAGAATATATTTTATTCAATTATTAGTTAATTCATTATGGACACTATTCTTTTTTAAATTTAACTTATATTTATTTAGTTATATATGGATAATTTTATTAATTATATTAGTAATAATTATGATAATTAAATTTTACAAAATAAAAATAATAACAGGAATATTAAACATATTTTATTTATTATGGTTAATATTTGCTAGTATATTAAATTTAGGTATAGTAATATTAAATTAATTGACAAAATATAAAACATTATAGGATAATAACTATGGTGATTTTATGCAAAGTGACATTGAAAAAAGCATTATTAAGACCTATAGAAAAGATATATGGCGTAAATTTACTAAAGCTATTACGGAATATGATTTAATTAAAGATAATGATAAAATAGCGGTATGTATCAGTGGTGGTAAAGATTCGTTTTTAATGGCAAAATGTTTTCAAGAATTAAAAAAACATGGCAAAATAAATTTTGAATTAGAATTTATAGTAATGGATCCAGGATATAATAAAGAAAACATTAAAATTATTGAAGAAAATGCTAAATTACTTGAAGTACCAATCAAAGTATATGATAGTCTTATATTTTTGGCATTACAAAACATGGATTTAAAATCCCCTTGTTATATGTGTGCTAGAATGCGTAGAGGTCATTTATATAAAATTGCCAAAGATTTAGGGTGCAATAAAATAGCATTAGGTCATCATTATAATGATGTAATAGAAACAATATTACTTGGAATGTTTTATAATGGTGAAATAGTAAGCATGTTACCAAAAATAAAAAGTAAAAACTTTCTAGGAATGGAATTAATAAGGCCATTATATTTAGTTAGAGAATCTAGTATCTATAACTGGATGAATTATAATAAATTAAAATTTATTAATTGTGCTTGTCCATTAAAAAAAGAAGATTCTAAGAGAAATGAGATAAAAGAATTAATTAAAGAAATGAAAAAAACTAATAAATACATAGAATACAATATTTTTAAAAGTGTAGAAAACGTCAATATTAATCAAATTATGGGATATTATGATTTTGATAAAAGATACAGCTATTATGATGAATATGATAAATAATTTTAAGTAAATACTTTCCCAACACCAAAAATTGTGTTATAATAGAAACATAAGTTACCATATGATAGGAGAGTGATTGTATGCCTGCTATTAAAGAGTTAAGTAAAGAACACATTGTTAAGGTTGCAGTAAAAATGGTAAATGATACTGGTTGGGATAGTATAAATGCAAGAAGTTTGGCAAAAAAATTAAATGTATCAACCAAACCATTATATCGCATTTATAAAAACATGGATGAGATCAAAGAGGATATATACAAAGAAATATCAAGACAATATGATGAATTTATTAATAGTAGAATAGACAATAAAAAAGCTTTAATAACTTTATGTATTGCTTATGTAGAATTTGCTCAAGAATACAAAAATTTATTTATAAGTTTATTTTTGAGTAATAATTTAAAATGGCAAAATTTTGAAAATGTTTTAGATGAAAAATGGAATCAATCAACAATAATAAATTTAGTAAACAAACACGGATATAGTTTTGAAGAGGCTAAAAATTTATTTATGAATCTTTGGTTATATGCTAATGGCTTAGCAACATTAATAGCAACCAATGAATTAGTAATAGATGAAGAGGAGATATTAGTAAGACTTGTAAAAACATATAAAGCCTTTGCTAAAAATGAAAAATGAGTAGAATAGAAATAAAAGAAGATAATGTAAGTATTAATAGAATAGAAGAACGGTGTATAAATTGTGGAATGTGTAAAAAAACTTGTGAAAGTATCAACAACATTGGCAATGATTGTCTAAATTGTGGCCAATGCATTTTGACGTGTCCAACAGGAGCATTAACACCAAAATACAATTACAAAGCAGTATTAAACTACATAAAAGATACCAATAAAACGGTAGTAGTATTTGTTGCTCCGGCGGTAAGAGTTGCTATTGGGGATGCATTTGGATTTAATCCAGGAGAATTTTTAGAAGAAAAACTAGTAAGTGTATTAAAAGAAATAGGTTTTAATTATGTATTTGATACAACATTTGGAGCTGATTTAACAATAATGGAGGAAGCTCAAGAACTTATTGAAAGAATAAATAATAAAAACACTCCAATGTTTACAAGTTGTTGCCCATCATGGGTATTATACATGTATAAAAATTATCAAGAAGATGTATATAAATTAAGTACATGTAAAAGTCCCATAGCAATGCAGGGAGCAATGATAAAAACGTATTTTGCTCAAAATTATGAATTAGATAGTGAAGATATAATATCTGTTGCTCTTACACCTTGTGTTTCCAAAAAGAGTGAAAGAGAGTTATATCCGGACACTGACATAGTTATAACAACAAGTGAATTAATTTTAATGATTAAAGAATTAGGAATAAATTTTAAATCTTTAGAGGATAAAGAATTTGATAGGCTTTTAGGAAAGGGCTCTAGTGGAGGACTAATTTTTGGTTCATCTGGGGGAGTAATGGAATCGGTATTAAGAACTGCTTATTTTATGTTAAATAAAGAAAAGGCCCCACAAGAATTTTATCAATTAGAAAGTATTCGAGGGGATAGTGAATTTAAAGAAACAATAGTTGATATGAAAAAATACAAATTAAAAATTGCAGCAATTAACAAAATTAAAACGGTAATAGAAAAATATGAAAAATTAAAAGATTATGATTTTATAGAAGTAATGAGTTGTCCAGGTGGTTGTATTGGTGGAGGTGGCCAGCCCCTTGTAGCAATAAAGGATTTAGAAAACATTAGAAAAGAAAGAATTAAGAGTTTGTATGTTGAAGATAAAGAACAAAAAATTAAAGAAAGTTACCTAAATCCTGAAATAATAGAAGCTTATAATTATTTTATTAATAAAGGAAAAGTAAATTTGCATACAAATCATATAATATTAGCAAAAAACTTTACAAATGTCGACAAAAAAAGTATAATGAACGATAGGGAGGAAAAAAATGAAAAAGATTTTATTTAGTTTATTTATAGCATTTAGTTTAATATTTATACCTGTAGCAAAAGCAACAGAAGATTTACCGGAAGTAACAGATCACGAAAAAGTAAAAGTTTATTTTTTTAGAAGTAACAATTGTGGTTGGTGCACTCAAACGCTTGAATATTTTGCAGAAAACTATGATACTTACAAAGATTACTTTGATCTTATAATATATGAAGTAAATGGTGTTTCAGAAAATGGTAATTTAATGGTTGATTTGCAAGAATATTTTGATGTTGATGGAGTGGGCTCAATACCTTACTTTGTAATTGGTGAAAATTTTGATAATTTAGGTTATGCAACAACTGAAATAGTTGAAGAAGCATTAAAACAATATCAATCAGATGATTACAAAGACTTTGTTGCTGAATTTATAGAAAAAGGCGATTATGATGGTTTAAAAACTGAAACTTTAGAAGAAGCCTGTGCTGCTAAAGGAATTAAATACGGAGCAAATTCTAAAAATACAGAAGAAGGTAAACTTAGTGATGGAGCAATAGTTGCTATTATATTTACAGTAGTTATTGTTGGATTTGGAGCATTAGTTTTATCTTCAAGACAACAAAAAACTAAATAATTTAGGAAAATGATAAAAAACACAAAAATAGTGTTTTTTTTTGTCAAATTTTACATATATATTGTAAAAATATCACAAAAATTTACAATAAGTAAACTTTTGTGATAAAATAAAAATATAAAAAAGGAGTAGTGAGATAATGAAAACAAGAGCATTAAGATTATTACTATTTTTAATACTAGTTTTTCCAATTAGTACTAAAGCAGCAAGTATTAAGTATTCATGGGAAAGGTGGTGCAGTGGAACTTGTGAACAAACATATACATTAAAAATAGATAATTCTTCAAATGAATATTTAAATAATCTTAATCCAAGTTTAACTTTAACAGGTGATGCTGATGAAATTGAATTAATAAATGTAGAAGGAACAGATGGCTGGACAGCAACTGCGACACGAGAAGGAAATAAAATAACAATGAATTTTACTAGAGACACCGCTATTAATTCATCAAGCTTTGTAATAGGAACCTTAAAATTAAAATTAAATAATTATTATACAGATTATGCTGCCCAATTAGAGATGAATGGTAAAATTACTAATGTATTAAAGGCAAATACTACAACTACAAACAATGGAGAGTTACAAAACCCATCAACGGGAGCTAAATTAAATATAATTTTAATAGCAACAGGAACTATTATATCTGCAACCTTAATAATAATTGGTAGAAAAAAAAGCAAATTATATAAAATTTAAACAGAGATTTAAATCTCTGTTTTAATATGTTTTATCAGAAAATGAATGAGAATAGATAATTGGTTCCATGAATTCTACATAATTTAAATAAATTATTCTAATTAGATACCACAAATTATTTGTATTATCTCTAATAATTAAATGATCTTTTCCAGCTTCTTCAATAATACCTTCATAAATTTTATTTTGCCAAGCACTACTATCAGGATACGATACATAGGCTTTAACTTTTCTTCCTTTATTTAAGCGTAGGATGTTTTCAATATAACTTTGTTCCATTGGCAAATTTGTTTCATTAACTGAAATATTACCTGGTGGAGTTTGATAATTATTAGTTGGAAAAGTTGGATTTTGATAATAATTTCCGTTCAATTAAGTCACCTCAATTATATATATGAAAAACAATTAAAAAAAATAACTTTAATATCTTTTTAAAATTGCTAAAAACAGATTAATGCATTATAATTAATATAATAGGTGATTATATGAAGTTCATAAGAGAAGAAAAAGAAACAATATTCGAAGGCTTATCTTTTGTTTTTGGAATATTTTTATATGCATTATGTTTCAATTTATTTTTAATACCTAATGAATTAGTAGTATCAGGCTTTAGTGGAGTAGCAATAGTAACTCAAAAGTTATTTGGATGGAACAATCAAGTATTTATATACATAACAAATTTTATATTATTAGGATTTAGTTTTATATTTTTAGATTTAAAGACAACAAAAAAGAACATAGTAGGTTCAATAATGTTTCCCTTAATGATAACATTAACTTTACCAATGGCTAATTTTTTAAATGAAAAGTTAATTGGTGATGATTTTTTAATTATTTTATTATTTTCAATTATACTATATGGAGTAAGCAGTGGACTTATTTATCGCAGTGGTTTTTCAACTGGTGGTAGTGACATTATAATGCAAATAATAAACAAATATGTAAAAGTTGGAGAATCAAAAGCCATGATAGTTGCCAACAGCATAATAATATTTATAGGAATGCTAGTATTTGGCTTTAACAAAGGAGTATATTCATTTATCATTTTAGTCACATCAACATATTTTATAGATAAAATAATGTTCGGAGTATCAGACAGCAAAGTATTTTACATATATACTAAAAAGGTACGCAAAGTTAAGAAATTAATATTAGATGAATTTAAAACTGGACTTACAATAATACCTAGCCGTGGAGGATATTCTTTAAAAAAGGGACACATGATAATGTGTGTAGTAAGCAATCAAGATTACTACAAATTTAAAGAAAGATTACTCGAAATAGATTCCAAAGCATTTTTAATTATAAACAAGTGTTATGAAGTAAATGGAGGAGTAAAAAGAGCCAATTTTCATTTTCTTTAAAAGAAAAATATGCTATACTTGAGATGTGATGTATATGAAAAAAATAGTTATTTTTGGTGGAGGAAGTGGACTTTCTCAACTACTTAAAGGTTTAAAATTATTTCCCATAGAAATTACAGCAGTAGTAACTGTTGCTGATAATGGAGCTAGTACAGGAAGGCTTAGAAAAGAACTAAACATTCCAGCAGTTGGTGATGTATCAAAAGTTATGCTTAGTATGGCAAACATAGATCAAGACGTAATGGATTTAATGAACTATCGTTTTACAAAATCTAAAACTTTAGGAAATCACTCTGTTAAAAATCTTTTGCTTACTGCTTTACTTGATTTAAAAGGGTCTTTTGATAGTGCTATACCAATACTTGCAGATATATTAGATATTAAGGGTACAGTTTTACCATTAACCGAAGATAGCATAAATCTTGTAGGAATTACGGAAGATGGTAAAAGCATATATGGTGAAGAACAAATTACTAAATGTGCTCACAAAATTGAATATGTAAAATACGATAAAGATTTTACAGTAAATCCTAAAGTATTTAGTGCTATTAAAAGTGCAGATTTAATTATATTTTCATCTGGGTCATTACTAACAAGCATAATACCACATTTAATAGATAAAACACTAGTTAAAGCTATAAATGAGGCTAAAGCACCAAAAATGTATGTATGTAATTTATTTACTCAACCAGGTGAAACTGATGACTTTACAGTATTTGATCATGTAAAATATTTAGAAAAATATTTAGGAAAAGATAAAATAGATATAGTAATTGCCAACAATACAATAATGAGTAGTAAATTAGCAGCAAAATATGCCAATGAAGAATTAAAAGATCCAGTAATTTTTGATTTAAAAGAATTTGAAAATAGCAAGATACACATTATAGCTGATAAACTATTTACAGTAGAAGATGGATATTACAGACATGATTCACTTAAAACAGCATATTTAATATTCTCTTATTTAATGGATGGCTACAAGAAATGACATTTACAACATCATTAAAAGAAGAAATGGCTAAAAATGAGATAAATATAATTGAAGCACAATATGAATTAATCTCTTTTTTAAATTGTTTAGGAAAATTTAGTAAAAAGGAATTAACAATAACATTAGAAAATGCAAGTATAGCAAGAAGACTATATCAAGAAATAAAAATGATATATAATGTTACACCAGCAATAACAATTAGATTACAAAAAAGATTTAAAACCAAACAAATATATATTTTAAACATAAAAGACGACATAGAAAAGATAAAAGATTCAATAGATATAGGAAACAAAAAAAACATTGAATTTTTAGTAAGTGATGAAGAAAAAATTTCTTTTCTATCCGGAGCCTTCTTAGCAGTTGGAAACGTATCTAATCCAAGTACAAGTGGATATCATTTAGAATTTATATTTACCAAAGAAAAATTAGCTCAACAAGTATTAAATCTTTTAAATTACTTTAAGTTAAATGCAAAGAGTATAAAAAGAGGATATAGAATAGTCATTTATATAAAAGCCAGTGAAAGTATTAGTGATTTAATAAAATTATTTAAAGCAACAAATTCCCTATTTTATTTTGAAGACATAAGAATATACAAAGATCATAAAAATATGGTAAACAGGCTTAATAACTGTGAAATAGCCAATCAAGAAAAAACTTTTAAAACAGGACAAAAGCAAGTTGAAAACATTAAATATTTACAAAAGGAAGATTTATTTAATTTGCTTGATGACAAGACAAAAATAGTAGCCAATGCTAGATTAAAATATCCAGAGTTAAGTTATCAAGAACTAGCGGAAATAATAAGTAATGAAATGGATTATAAAATTGGTAAATCCGGAATAAATCATCATTTTATAAAGATTAATGAATTAGTTAATAGACACAAAGAAAGTAGGAAAAATCATGAAAATAGAAAGTGATAAAAACTATGTAATATTAAATGATAATATAGATAATGCCTTTATGGAACAATTTAAAGAATATCCAATAATAGAAAATTTAAGATATATTGATTTAAAGAAGAAAATAGAATTTTTTTCATCAAAAACAATTATTTTTAGGGAAACATTTTATTATTTAAAAAAAGAAGAAAAAGAAGAAATATTAGAATTATTAATTAGACAAAAGATTAATTACATTATAATAACAAGCAATATAGAAGATGTTTTATATGCAAACAATTTAGTGGTATATAAAGATTCAAATATAGTTCTAGAAGGAAGTACAAAAGAAGTATTAAAAAAAGAAAAGGATTTAAAAAAGTTAGGATATGGTTTACCATTTGCGGTAGACTTATCAACTCAATTAAACTATTATGACATATTTCAAAAAGTATATTATGATATTTCTACTTTAGTGGAGGATTTATGGAATTAGATGGCAACATTATTGGAATAATAAAAGAAGAAAAAGAAGAAAACTATGATGGTTTAAGAGTAAATGAAATAGTAACTTATAAAAAAGAAGAAGCCTTAAAAATGGTTAAATTTGATATTGAAAAAGAAAATACATTATTTGAAGAATTATCAAGCAAAGACAAAAATAAAGTTATATTAGCGAAAAAACTACATGACAAAGAAATAAAATTAGTTAATTTTTCAAAAGGTATGTTAAAAAAGGATATTGAATACTTTCAAAATTTATTTAAAAAAATAACTAATTATGGAAGAAAAGTAATATTAATTGACAAAAGCGGTGACATATTTTTAAATTGTGTAGATCACATATATGTATTTGATGAAGATAAAATAATATATGAAACAACTACAATATTTGATAAATATTTAGAAAAATACATAGATTTACCCAAAATAGTGGAATTTATAAATAGAAGTGAAGAACAAGGAATAAGATTAGATCAATACACGGAATTAGATGAATTATTAAAAGCAATTTATAGGATAAAGTCATGAGATACTTAATAAAGTTTTCCTATGATGGGACAAAATTTAAAGGATTTCAAAGACAAAAAGAATATAAAAATGTTCAAGGGACAATTGAAAAAGTATTAAGTAATTATTTTAAAGAAGAAATAATTATTAAAGGCAGTGGTAGAACAGATGCTAAAGTTCATGCTTTAAATCAAGGAGCCCACTTTGATATAACTAAAAAAGTTACTAACAAAGAAATTAAAGAAATAAATAAATTATTTAATCATGAGATAAAAATAAATAGTATTAGACAAGTAAAAGATGATTTTCATGCTAGGTATAATGTAATAGAAAAAACTTATCAATACAAAATTTATATAGGTAAGGATAAAAGTAAAGAGGGTTATTTTTATCAAATAAATTATGATTTAGACATTAATAAAATGCGGTCTGCAGCAGAAATTTTTATAGGAACACATGACTTTCAAAATTTTGTAAGTGGAAATCGAGATGACTACATAACAACAATTAATAGCATAAAAATAAGAAAAGCAAAAAATATAGTAATATTTACATTTAAAGGTATAGGTTTTTATAGATACATGGTAAGGCATTTAGTTGGAGCTTTAATAGACATAGGAAAAGGCAAAGTTGAAAAAGAAGTATTAATTAGTATGCTAAATAATCCTAAAATAGATAAAAAATTAAATGTAGCCCCAGCAGAAGGTTTATATTTAATTGATATTAAGTATAGTTTTTGATATAATTTAGGTGAGGGAGTTATGGAAAGAGAATATAAAATAACAAAATTAGAAAAAAACAAACAGAAATTACAAGAAGATAATGTAGCAATTAGTAAAATGATTATCTTAACGTCAGCATTAGTAACAATAATGAACTATGCAAATTTAGGTTTTTCAATGGGCAATATTAGAGAATTTGTAATTAGTTTATTAAGCATAGGCATAGTTGGAGTTACATTAGGTAGTATTTTATAC
Source organism: uncultured bacterium (assembly GCA_949292245.1). Taxonomy (GTDB): domain Bacteria; phylum Bacillota_I; class Bacilli_A; order RF39; family UBA660; genus Onthocola_B. Next base: position 875 of record CASEYV010000007.1, on the reverse strand, counting down.
TTAGTAAAAGCATTATCTGAGATGAGTGATGTAAAATTTAATATTGAAAAATTAAACACAGATTTAAGATTATTAGAAATAAATGATGAAGAAGAGGCAAAAAGTTATTTGATAACGAAAAAAGTTGGATATAGTAAAAATACAGAAGATCGCAAAGAAGTAGCAATAAAATCAGGTTTATTAGCAATTGCTTTACATTTAATAACTCGATTATTAGTTATTCCATTTGGTGAAACACTTGATTATGGAAGTGTAGAAAAATATTTAGTTGGGATAGTTACAGCATTTGGGAATGCTGGTAAGTATATAAGTTTAAGCAGTATGATAATATGTTTATTAGATAGAGCCAATTTAAAAGAATTAAGTGAAAAAATAGATAGGACTTTAAAAAGTATGGACTTAGAAGAAAGAGGAGAAAGTAGATAATGGAAATAGAACTATTAGATGTATTAACGTTAGATAACAATCAAGAATACATAGTAGGATCAATTGCTAAAAAAGATAACAATACGTATTATTGTTTATTAAACAAAGAAATAAACGATGATATTATAATATGTCAAAGAAAAGAAAATGATAAATTAACAGAAGTTAATAATCATGAATTAATCAAAACTTTGCTACCGGAGTTTTATAAAAGTATAAAAGAATCTCATTTATTAGATGAATTTTTAAAAAATTTACCAGATTTTGAAGAAAATGCGTAAATTTTTAGACTAAAGTCCGTTTTTTAAACGGATTTTTAATTTACCAGTTTAAATGCAGTAATTTATAATAAAAACGGCAATAAGGTTGTAAATAATATGAAAATATTACACGAAATAGATAAATTATTGCATACTGAAAATAACGGACTTATTTCCGTTTTTTAAACT
>CASEYV010000006.1 GCA_949292245.1 uncultured bacterium | reverse complement strand
AATCTTCACCACTTAAAACATTTGCAACCATATTTTTAATTACACTATAACCAGATAATATCGCATCAATATCCATATTTGTTGCAATATTATTACTTACAGCATTTAATATGTCTTGTAATGATTTTACGCTACTAAAACCTAAAGCTTTATTAGCTATAGCTTCAACTACTTGTTGTTGATGTCTAATTCTATCTAAATCACTGCCTATATATAAATGCCTATTTCTAGCATATGCTAAAGCTTGTTCACCATTTAATGTTTGTAACCCCGGTTCAACACAAACTAAATGATCACCAAATAATCTATCAGAATTTTGTTCACACATCTTACCATCATATTTACCGGCATTATAAGTTGGTGCTTCTACATCAACTTCAATTCCCCCAATAGCATCAACTAATTCAACTACCCCTTTAAAATTAATTTTAACATAATAATCAATTTCAATATCCAAAAAATTACTAACTGTATCAACCACACAACTTGTTCCATATGCTGCAGCAGAATTAATTTTAGCATAATTATCATTACGACAAGTAATAGGTACATAAGTATCTCTTGGAATACTTACCATTGTAGTTTGTAATGTATCTGGATTAAAAGTAATAATCATTAAGGTATCTCCATTAAATGCTGTCTCAGAATCAACACCTAAAAGTAAAAATGTTAATGGTTCTTCAAATGTTTTATTACTAGATAATATTAAATCCTCGTTTTCTCTTTCTTCACTATATTTATATAATATTTTAGTATCACTTGCTATATTTTTATAATTTTCTTCTTCATTAAATAAAGTTACATAATTACTTGGAACAAATATTGCATCTATTTTTTCATCATATAAATCCTTAATTAATTGATAATAATCATCATATTCTTCTATACTATTAGCTAACTTTTCTTTACTATATAACTTTTTAGCTAATATATTTCCTTCAACTTCTTCTTCATTACTAATCATACCTATAATAGATTTATTATCAAAATCAGTATCTTTTAAAGAAATAAGCAAACTAGTATAAACTAAGTTTTCATCATCAGTCATATTATTTAAATTATTATAAATAATATTTATATAATATGAACCAAAACAAAATATTAAAATAAATATTATAGATATTAATGAAGTAAGTATAAATACTTTATATTTATGTTTAATCAAATTTGCTAAATTAATAAATAAGTATAATATTAAATAAAGAATAAAAAATATAATAAATATAAATCTAAGAGTTGTTTCTATACCCTTTAAATTTAATAAACTTTTTATAAAGAAAAACAAAGAAATTATATATATAATTCCTATTATATAATACAAATATCTATATATTTCTTTAGATCTTTTCAACTTTCTTAATACTTTTTTCATCCCTAATTATTCTCCTACAAGATATTCTACTACATATAATTTATTATCTAAATTAATTAAAGTTATTGTGGCAGTATTATCATAACTTAAATCTTTAACATAATTCCAATCTAAATCAACAACAAAGCTTTCATAACTTTCTTCATCAATTTCAAATTCATCACTATTTATACTTACAACTTCTATACTTTTAACTTCTGGCAATTCTTGTTTTCTTTTACCATCTGAGTTATTTTCCATATGCTTATAAATAGTATCTTCAACATTTAATTTAAAATTATCAACAGAATCAGTATATACATATTCTACACTACCGACATCATATTTATTAATTTTATTATTCATAGTAAATAAATCTATAACAAATAATTCAGATAATATCTTAGCATATTCTTCATAATTTATTTCATCACTATTTAGTACTTTTTTTAATTCTTCATATTTGCTTTTCATTAAAGCACTATCTCTATCATCTAAATTATATCCATACTTTTCTATACTATCTACTACCTTAATATCTTCTTTATCACTATTATTATTTAATAATTTATAAATAATTAAACTTATAACTAGCAATATTAAAAGAACTATTATTATTAATAATATTTTCTTTACTCCTTTTTTTATTGTTTTTTTCATATTATTCACCTGTCATAGTTACTTGATTTAGTAAATTATAAACTATTATATAATTAGATATTTCTAAACGACTTTCTCCAATTAGACTTATATCATAAATATAATCTTCATCTAAACTAGCACCATCTTCTAAAACTTTATATTCACCAGTTGAATTATTATAATATACTTTTTCTGTTAAAATATTACCATTAGGAAATACTATTATATTATCTTCTTTGGAATTAAATATATCATCACCAACAGTATATTTATTATATAATCCATACATATTTAGTATAGTTGGAGCGACATTATACATACCTGTATAATATGTAATTTCTCCTTTAAATACATTTTTTAAACTTTTATCTTTTGTCCAAATTATTAATGGAGTCTTTTTATTTAGTTCATGATCATAGTAGTCATATTCTACATATTCTTCATCATTTTCACTATAAGTTTTACCAGTAACTGGGTTTAAATTATATAAATAATTAATATCACTACGATTTAATTTAGCATCATGATCCCCAAAAAAGACAAATATAGTATCATCAAAAGCATCTGATTCATTTATATATTGTAAAAATTCTCCTAAAGCAATATCAGCATAATTAGCGCTTCTAATATATTCACCTACTGCTGTATCAGATAAATAATCCATACTTTTTTCTATCTCTTCCATTGTAATTTCATCAATTTCCGTATAGTAACTAGTTAAATCTAAAGTACTATGAGTAGCAGCATCACTAAAAGGTGAATGATTAGATAAAGTAATAACATACCCCATATAATTTTCATATGTATTTTCAATATTTTCCATAATTGGTATTGCTTGTTTAAAAAATAATTGGTCGTTTATTCCTAGATTTATAACATCAGTATCCTCATAAATAAATGATTCTTCAAAATACATTCCTTCATAACCCAAAGATGGATGAGCCATATTTCTATTCCACATAGTATCGGCATTACCATGCATACTATAAGTATAATAACCTAAACTACTTAAATATTTTGGAATAGTAAAATAAGTTCGATCATAATAACTTGTGAAAACTGCTCCACTCGCCGCAGGCATAAGTCCCGTTAATAAAGTAAATTCTGTATCAGAAGATGTTCCTGTACTAACTTGTGGATAAAAGTTTGAGAAAAACATACCTTCACTAGCAAGTTTATTTAAATTTGGAGTAACTTCTTGGCCATTAAATTCTAAATCCATTAAGAATGTTTGAATACCTTCCATATGAACAAAAACAATATTTTTACCTTTTAAAATTCCCGTGTAATCATTTTCTTCATGTTCTTCCTTAGCATCAAAATAAGCATTAAAAGCTTCAAGGGCTTCTTCTTCCCCAAATAAACTACTTAATTGAGATCTTAATACTTGAACAACATCATTTGCTTGATAAAGTAATATTCCAAATCGTTCAACTACATAGACTCTGTTCCATTGTTTAGCAAGACGTGAATAATCCTTTCCTGTTGCCACACCAAAACTATATCCTAAACAAAGTACACCAACTAATAGTGTTGTTACAACCATCTTTTTCCCTTTTTCAATTTTATCAATAAAATAATAATAAGATGATGATAATAATTTTTTGTGAATAATATAAAAGATTATAGGAACAAATATATACATAATATCATAAAAACTTAATTTTTCAAAAATTGAACCTGTTACAGTTTCCGCTTGTGAAACAGTAGATAAGTAGCCAACAGATGTAAAATTATCATAAAATTTATAATAAATAGAATTTACTACATTAATAATAGTAAAAATAATCAACCAAATAAAATAATACTTAAATTGATTTTTAGGTTTAACAAAATATCCTAATCCTCCGATAATTAGAATAACTGCTAAATCAGTTATAAAAGATTTAAAATAGAAAAAATTACCCAAAGTAAAATATCTTAAGGTCATTGTTCCTAAAAGAGCCAATATAACATATGATATAAATAGACGATTTGTTATTGTATATTCAACAATACTTTTACGAATTGTTCTATATGTTTTTTTTATTTTTTCTTTCATAAATTCCCTTCTTACAAATACCATTATAGCAATAATTACATTTTTTAGCAATTATTGTTGCAAAAAAAGTAATAATTTGATACAATTTATTTACGCAGGTGTAGTACAATGGCTAGTATACGACCTTGCCAAGGTTGAGATGGGAGTTCGATCCTCCTCACTTGCTCCATTTGAATACAACTTACGGACTGTAAAAAGTTCGTAAGTTTTTATTTTATATAAATAATTATTAAAAAATAGGTAAAAATCATAAAAGTAATTTACTTTTTTTCATCTAAAATATTTTTAATGATTATCATATAAATTTTAAATATTAATTTATCAACAGGTGAAATTGTCACTTTCAAATTACTATAATCTAGCCACTTTATTTCTTCAATTTCTGAAGCCAGTTTTAAAATTTCTTCAAAGTCAGCTATATAACAAGGCATTTTAACTATAACACCTCTGCCTTGACATGTACTTGTGCTTTAAAAACTCAAACATTTGATTGTATCTTTTAATATATCTATAGTTAATTCTTCCATACATTCTCCAATTAAAGTTTCTTCATCAGTTTCAGTCCTTTCTCTTTTTTCGCCTGGTATATAATAAGGATTTTTTTCTTTTGATAAAATACTTAATATCTTACCATTATTTAAATATATAAAAACTATTTTATCTATTTCTTTCATTGTTACCTTCTACTCTTTGATGCTTTCAATAAATACGTTCTAAAAAGTCAATAAACTCTCTATAATTTAAAATACTATAATCAGTTATTGCATTAATTTTATTTCTATCTAAATCTGCATATTTGTCATAAACATTTACAACTTCAATACCTGCATTTTTACTTGCTAAAACACCTGTATATGAATCCTCAAATATTAAACACTCATTAGGTCGTGCATTATAATGTTTCATTATAATATTATAGATTTCTGGATCAGGCTTCTTATTTTTAACATCTTCTTTTTTGATAATGAAGTCAAATACTTTTGAAATATCCATTTGTTTTATCATTTTCTGATTCTTTTTAGAATAAATATCTAATTGAACTTGTGTTGTCATAGTTGCTAATATTAAAGTAAAACCCAATCGCTTTAGTTTTGTTATTAGTTCTGGAACATCAGGTTTAAAATCAATTTCTCTTTCTAAAATTTCTCCTGATTTATCCCATCTTATTCTAAGTAATTCTTCTGCATTATGAATACTAAAATCATACTTTAATCAAATGTTCACAATAAGCCAAATAAATATCGCTATCTTGATTACTATGAAGAAAGGCATCTCTTTCCAATTGTATGGAATCTAAATCATTTGATACTCTTGCATATTCTTCGATTAATTTTTGATCTGTTTTATTCCATACACCAATAGAGTCAATTAGAGTTCCATCCATATCAAAAATTATGTATCTCTTTCCTTTTAAATTTAATGCATCTAATCTTTGCATAACATATATCACCTTACAATATTATTTTTTATTAAATCCCTTTTTAATTTTTTTTATAATCATTAAACATTATTAATTTCTAATTTAAATAATTTATTATTAAAATTTGAATATCTATCAAATTATCTAATGTTGCCCTTTTAAATATTATATTTTCCTTTTAAATTATCTCATTTTAAATATTTCATATCAGTATTATTTAATACTTGATTTGTGAAAAACTATCTTGTTTAATCTTTTTAATCTTTCAAATTCTTTAATTAAAAGTAGTTTAAATTTTGGACTAATTCACGTTCCAAATTCAAAAGCAACATCTTTGTGAGCATAAGTTCCACCATATCTTCTTGCTTTTGATATTATACCATTTACATTAATTTTTTCTACCCATTCTTTAACACTTATTTTATAACTATTTAAACATGCTTGACTTTTAATTATGGCGAATTCGCCATAATTAAAATTAAGATTATGTATTTCTTCCTAAATTTCTAAGAATTCAATAGTATTTCTATTTCTTAACCAATTTGACAAAAAAATCTCCATCTTTAGATTTAAACTTATCAGTAATTGGAATATAATCTTCATTTTCTATTTTAAAGTATGATATTTTTTGATTTAAGACACTTATTTCAGCCATCTATACACCTCCATAATTTAGTCACTTGGTTCATTAGTAAAATCCTTTAGACTTAAATAATAGTCATTTAATTTAATTTTCAATTTTATTTTGCCACGATTAGTTGAAATAATAATTTTTGCCTTTTTATTTTGAATTGCTTCAGGGCCATACATAACAATAAATTTTATTATTTAATATATTTTAAAAATGATAAAGATTAAACATTGCCTTTTTTAATAAGTTTTTTTGCAACTACTTCTCCGTAAGGTACAAATTGAAAATCAAAATATGTATAACATCCACCTTTTGGAGAATTTAAATAATCTGTAATTTGATGAGCAGCTGTGTTTGATACTTGATTTATTCTAACCGCATTATCACCAATTTTAACTAATGGTACAACATATCGTGTTTTTGCGCTTACATTAACACAATATTTTTCACTAACAGGTATTGAACTTTTATGAACTTTATTTGCATCTTGAAATAGTTTAAAGCAATCTGATAAATATTTATCTTCACATGTTAAAATTTTATCAATTACTTCTTGTTCAGATAGAGTATATAAATCTTCTACTGTTAAATAACCAGCATTATTCATTGACTTACACATATCTGCTAAAAATTGCATTACTGTTCTACCTTTATCACTTACCCATTCAGGCCATAATTTTGAAATTGTATCTATATATTCTTCACAAACTTCTTTATCTCTAAAAGCAAGTTCTTGTGCACCATTTTCATTTATAGTTATTACAATATTATTATATATTTTTCTAATTTTATCTAATTCCCAAATTCTAAAGAAAGTTAATCCACTTGCAAAAGTATATTCAAATCTATCTGCGGATAATCTTGGTATTGCATTATCAGCAATGGGATAAATTTTATAATCAACTACTTCTTCTAATTTTATACCATCCCTTTTTAACAAACTCATAATTTTTGAAGAATTTCTAATAATATCAGAAGTTTTTTCTTCAGTAGATTCTTGAGTTTCTGAATCTCCATTCATATAATCTATACAATGCCTAAATACCGGCGAAGCAATGTCATGAAATAAACCAGCCAAAGTTTGCTTTTTATCGTGTGTAAAATGCCAAATAATTAATGCAACACCAACACTATGATCCAAATTCGAATACCAATATTTAACATTAAAGCATTTGGAATAATCCATACCACAACTCATACTAATTTTACTAATTCTCTCCATTTCAGGAGTATTAATATATTCTACCAACCATTCTGGAAATTCCGGTGATAGAATATTAAAATATTCTTTTACTTCATCATTTAAACTATCATAATATTTGTTCATTTTAAACCTCACTCATAAACCCCAAAACTTTATAAATTACTTTTCATAATAAAAATTTCTATCATAAAAACAATTTGGCTTTTGTACTGTCCCCTGTTTATTATATTTTCAACAATATCTTCAATTGAATTTGTTATTATTATGTCATTTTGCATATTTTCAATCTCATATAATATTTGACATTTTTTCATATTTGACACATTAGATAATAAAGATCTTGGATTTTTAAAACGCATTAATTTTCTCGCCCCCAATAAAAATTAGTAATATGAATTAATTACGTATATTATTATATCATTTTTTTTGAAATATTATAGATTATGTTTAAAAATAGATATAAAAATTTATCTGATAAATTTAATAAAATCTTATAGACTTAATTTTTAAAAGTTCCTAGGTTTTTATTTTATATAAATATTAAACTATAAAGTAATAAATTTATGTTAATACATTATTATATTTTTAAATACTAATTGTAAAATTATTAGATCCTTTAATCTGCATAATCGAAGTTAAATTTTTTCCATTTGCAACCATATTAAAAATTTGTTTTTTTCTTGATTCACTTTCATTAGAATAAAAACTAGAAATTACTTTAATTTCCTCACCACTATATATAGTAGATTCTTCTAACATTTTATTAAAATAATAAGTTCTATCTATCACTACTAATGGAATATCAAATTCACTTGCAGCTTTCAAACAATCCTCGTAATACTTTGATTTAAAAACTAAATCAACATACATATTAATTAAATCATTTGCATCTAATCCCTGAAGAGCAGCAAAACGAGATATTACATCAATATACTTTTTTAAAAATTCTTTTAATTTACCTCGACTACCCATTTGCTTTATTACATTTCTATCATCTTCTGATATGAATGATAATTGTTTACGATATAAAGCTTCTAAACAATTAAAATTACTTTGTTCTAAAGAATCTGCCATCATTATTATATAATCAGGTTTTCTTTTAAATTCTTTATCTTTTGCTTTATCATTATTTCTTCTTTCAATTACAACTTCATTATATCCATTACTTATAGTTTTAAGAAGTTCAGAAGGAATAAAATACCTTGCTCTCGTACCATTTCCCTCTTGCAACTCTCGCGAACCATAATAAGAATTTGCATATCTCCCTAAGGAATCAATATCAGAATTGCCCATACCCAAAATTGAACTATTTTCTAAAGAAGAAAACCCTAAAATGATACTTCCTTGAGATCTAATAGAATATATTCCTAATTCATTTATATAACTACAAGATATAAAATGATTTTGTATTTGTGGTCTATCTAACCAATCAATTTTATAATTTGTATGAAAAACTTCTGATGCTAAAGAACAAGAACCTACACAATGAACCAAAAAATAAAATTTTTCTCTCGGAACACATATTTGAATATCTTTTCCATTATAATTTGTTTCATAATACAAACTATCTTTAGGGCCATAAATATGCTTTCTTTCATCTATTTTGTATAAAGATTTTGAATATAGATTTGTATATTGAGCTCTTAAAAATGATTCAAAAGGTATTTCTAAATCATAAGTTATCCAATCTTTTAAATCATTAAATAAAGTAGATAATTCATCTAAATTATTTGATAAAACAATTTTATTAATTAATACTAAATAATTATATATTGGTAATGGTAATTCAGTATTTTTAAGATTATTACATTCAAAACAATACTTTAAATTAATATATTTTGCTTCTTTTAAATCTATATTAAATAGCATTTTTAATAAATTATTTTTATAAACATCTAAATCACTTGAATTATTATTCATAAAATATTGTTTCTTTAATTCATTGTAATTTTGTAATGCTGTAGAATCATTAATTTGATATAAATTATTTGGTAATTGTAAAACACTAACTAACATTCTTAAATCTTGTTCTGAAATATTATCTATATCCAAAGAATTTATTAAATCTTTATAATCACTAATATTATTAATTATATTAACAATCATAGCTGAAATATCATATTCATTAAAATTATAAAAGTTTAATATTTTTGACAAAACTTCCAATTCTTTATCACTTAACTTAGAAATAGCCATTTGAATTTCCACATCATTTATAAATCTTTCATAATGATCTTTATTAAAACTATAAACATTATTTTTTAAAGACTCTCCTATAATAGTATTAAAAATATTATTGTTTTTTCGATAATAATTTAAAAGCCAAGTACATCTTTCATTAAAATCTTTAGGAGCAATATTTAATTCTTTACAGTAAGCTTTCATTAATTCTCTATTTGTCGTAATATCTAACGGCAAAATACATTTAACTGCTAGATCAAATCTATTTCTTTTTATACAACCATCTCTAAAAGCGCTTGATTCTACTAAACATTTTGGTAATATACTCGTTTTAGACGCAGCATCAATTAAATAATCTATATTTTCATTTACTAATTTTGTAAAAGAACTAATATTTGTCTCACTATTTTTTCTATCATAACAAGCTTTTTCTTTAAGTAAACTTAATAAATTACAAAATTCATCTAGATTTAAATCTAATTTTAAGTCAAATAAAAGTTGTGCATATCTATCATTACCTAAATAATATGGAAGATTAATATTCTTCTTTAATAATTGTGCTAATAATTTAAGATTAGATAATGAATAATTTTCTAAATTAGAAATAAGTTCAAAATGATTACTTTTTAATACTAATTCAATAAAACTATCACAACCTTTTAATATTAATGGAACGTATACATTTTCAACATTAATATACTTTTCAAAAAATTTATCATGTTCTTTTACAAAGTCATTTAATTCATCTACACTTCTAAAAAAGTTCTTAAAAAAACTTTCCAATTGATATGAATAATGATATTTTTGAAAAACAATATTAAAAATTACTTCTAATTCCTCTTTTGAAATAACAAACCCATTTTTATACATATAAAATAGTATATCTTCATCAGTTATTAAAAAATCAACAAGCATTTCAAGCGTATCAATATCATTAACATTTAATCTTATATTTACACCATTTAACAATTTATATCTATAACTTTTTGCAATAGCATATAATAGTAAATTAGTATTAATATCATTTAAATTTTCTAGTTCTAATAAACTTGATATATCTTTTAATTTATTAATAAGTTCATTCATTAATTACCTCACTGAATCAAATTTTATATTCTTAATAGTATTTAATTGATTATCATCATCAAAATCACATTTAAATAATTCTGGACAATTCCAATTACCATCAAAAACTAATTTATTATTAAAATAAAATTCAACTAACTTAGTCTTTTCATTTAAAATAACTTTACACCATTTTATCAGCATTGCAGATATTGCAGTCCCATGTGATATTATAACAATTCTTTTATTGCGGTTTTGATTAAGTATTTCAAAAACAACTTCATTCATTCTTACAGAAACTTCATTAATAGACTCACCATTATTTAATTTATAATTCCAATTTCTAAATTGATCTTCAAAATAATTTTTTGGTAATTCCGATATATTGTTAACACCAAACTTTCTTTCTCCCAATCTATAATCAATATTTAATTTTTTATTATTATTTTCAGCAATATATTTAGCAGTACACATAGCTCTAACATAATGAGATGAATAAATAACATCTATATTTTGAAGTTCTTTTATTTTGCTTAATTTTTCTGCAAGTTTTTCACCATTAACACTTAATGGGTTTTTTTCATTTTTTAATTGTTCATCTTCGTAAGCATTATATTCACCCAATAATTTTCTAAATGGCTGTGAATGCCTAATAAAATAAATAGTTGTCAAAAAAATCACATACCTTCTTTAATAATTATACCATTATTTTTATTTTTTTATAAAATAATTTAAAATTTCTTCTTTAATAAGTTAGTTTCTATACCAAAAAAAGGAAAAGAAAATATCACTTTTTTATTAAACAATTAAACATTATTTTATTTAGTATATTATGAAATTTATACTATATTATCATTACATAAGTCTATATCTTTTATCTTATTAAATACTGCTCTACACTTTTTTATATACTTTTTAAAATCTTTTACATCATCATATCTATATTGATGATAAGATTCAGTGAAAAAATTTAATATAACAACAAATATTACATAGTAATTAAAATTTTTAGGCCTTTTATTATTATATATCCCATCAAAACATCCTTTTACAAACTCAAATTCACTTTCATTACCATCAAATAAAGCCCACGTCATTTGATATTTAAAATTTATTACATCATAACTAAATTTCATTGATTCAATATCTACAAAATGAAACTCTTTATTTTTATCAACCATTATATTTGATCTTTTTATATCCCCATGAATTAACTTTGGTTTATTGTTACGTTTTAACATATTACCATATTTTATTAATTTATTTTCCATATCTTTTAATTCTAACTTTGTATAATATTCAAGCATCATATTTCGATAATTATTATCCTGCATTAACAATTGAAAATTTTCTATAGAATTTTTAATATCATTCTTAATATCATAAACACCTAAAATATTTTTAGCATCAGTATCACCATATTTTTTTAGTTTTAATAATTGTTGTCCTATTGTTTTCCCTATTTCTTTAATACTTTTTAAATCAGTATTTTGTTCATCATTATATATTTTTAAATTTTGCCCTTCTATAAAATTATATAATATATAATATTTTTCACAACTTTTTATATAACCTATTTCAATTATATGTAATGATTTTATATTTAATTTCTCATATATAAAAGCAATTTTTTCTATTTTTTCTTTTATCAATTCCCATTTAAGAATTTTTAGAAAAAAACAATTATTACCACTTGTAACTTTATACAATAAAGCTCCAGAGTATCCACCACCAACTTTTTCTATAACATCATCTATATGTATAGATTTTATTTCATATATAAATTTTTTTCCATTATATTAACTCCGTTTACTTTTATATTTTTTTTAAAGTACCTTTCCCCAATTTTATATCATTATTATTTAATAAGTAGCTTTTAATATTTCTTTGTAATGATGTTTCATCTTGCAATTCACAATAATTATTTATTGAGAGTTTTTTATATACAAAATTTAAAATGTCTTCAATACAATTTTCACCTTCAGTTACATCAAATAAATTATAAAATTTATATATATTAGAGTCTTTACTAACGATATTATGAATTTGTTTACTTAATAACCAAGAATTACAATAATAACAATAGTTTTTTATTTTAAAATATTTTTTTATAAAAAATTCTGCTTTATTTAATGAATCTATTACTTTATCTATATCTAATTTTTCACCTGCAGGAATATGTATTTTTATAGAATTTGAATCTTCATATTCAAATTGTAATCTTCCAATTTCTATTAATTTAAGATTAACAAAATAAGAACCCCATAACATTTGAGATATACGTATTCCATCTAAATTTCTTATCTTTATATCATTTGTTAATGTTTCTTTTACTCTTAATTTATGTATATATATTTGTTGCTCATCCAACTTATAAGAATCAATATTTTTTTGATGTATTTTATAACCTCTAAGTAATAATAAATTAGTAATGTATGGATGTACATTTTCGCTAAATATTAAATCTGTTGATTTTATATTCCACAATTTTTTTACCTCATCACTCTTTTTCACAAAAATAGCATTAAATAAATCATTAAACTCTTTTTGTAATTTAGCATTTTGTTTTATTTTCTTAAGACAATCATAGCATTGATTTTTATAATCTTCATCTATAATATCATAATATAAAAGTGCATTATCAATAGTTTTTGTATTCATTATATTAAGACCCTCACTTTTTACTTTTTTATAATAGATCAACCTTCTAGCAAAAAAATTTTTAAAAAATTCCATTACTAAACTAACATATTATTTTTCATTCATTAAAAAATCTACTTTTTCATATTTAGGAATAATAATTTCTGGACTACCACTATCAATAATTATTCCATTATCTATAACAATAATATAATCCATATCTTTAAGAGTTGATAACCTATGTGCTATGCATATTATTGTTTGCTTATCAAAATATTTATGAATATTTTGTTGAATTTTAAATTCTGTATTATTATCTAAGCTACTTGTTGCTTCATCAAAAATTACTATTTTTGAATCTCTTAAAAATATTCTTGCTAATGCTATTCTTTGTCTTTGTCCTCCAGATAATTTGATTCCTCTTTCACCAACTATTGTATCATATTTATCTTCTAAACTCTCTATAAAACTATGCATCTCTGCTTTTTTTGCTGCTGCTATTATTTCATCATAAGTTGCTGTTGGCTTTGCTATTTTTATATTTTCATAAATCGTAGAATGTAATAATATTGTTTCTTGTGGTACATATGTTAAATTCTCATATATTGATTTTGTATTATATTCATTTATATCTTTATTATCTATTAATATTTTCCCTTTTTGTGGTGCATAAAATTTAAAAAGCAAATTTACTAATGTTGTCTTCCCACTACCACTTACTCCTATTATTCCTACTTTTTGTCTCTCTTTTATATATAAATTAAAATTTTGAAATACTTTATTTTTATCATATCTGAATGAAACATTTTCAAATTCTATAGCTCCTTTATTAATCTCTATTGGTTTTTTATTATCTTCAATTATATTTGTTTCATCATATAATAAGTCATAACAATTTTTTAATACTACAAGTTTTTCACCAATATTTATATATGACCAAGTAAAACGGGTAGTAGAACTTTTTAAAGAAATCATTGCATTTATAAAAAAAATCAAATCTCCCAAACTCATTAAATTCCTACTAAACATATTAATTGAATAAAACAATAATGCTATAAATGTTATTAAATATACTAAATTAGCAACTGCCCCATAACTAAATTCATGTGTAGATGCTTTATTTTTAAAATAATTTGCTTCTTGTTTTTTAGTTTTTAATGTTTTAGCAAAGTTTTCTACTGCTCCATAGATTCGCAAGGAAGTAAAATTTAATATAGCATCGTTTAATATTCCTGTATATTCCCTATTAGACTCTTGAGATTTTTTTATTAATGGTAAATAATTTTTTGAAAAATACAATAATCTTGTTACCACTATTCCAAAAAACAATATAAATGCAACAACAAATATTTTAATATCGATAATATATAACATTACTAAACTACTTACCATAGATGTTAATAATGATACAAACTCTGTTGTAACCCCATTATTTAAATTAATTATTTCATCGTTTATTTCATTAATTGAAGATGATATTTTACCACTAAAATTATCTACAAAGAAAGAATAATTTTTATTATTTAAATTATTAAATAGTTTTTCAGATATATATGGAGTTTGTTTTTTCACAACAAATATTGTTCGCGTAATATTTGAAATATAAAAAAATATTAATTCCAAAACTATTACACCTAATAAGATCAAAATAACTCTATATAAATCACCAATTTGAAAATTTGCATTTGAAGGTAAATCAATAATACCTTTAATAATATATTGTTTTACTAAATCAAAAATTTGCGATATTATCATACTACAAAGCATAATAACAATTAAAAACTTAACTGGTTTATATAACGAAATTAAAAATTGTATAAATTTTTTATTTTTACGCATTTTTAACACTTCCCTTTTAATATAAATTTTTTATAAATTTTTTTTAATTTCTGGAAATAAATCATATATATTAAAGCCTATTAAATTATCAAAATATTCTTTTAATTTATATGCTTCTTTAATATGATATTGAGTATTAGTATTTATTCCTTTCCTAATAATCATTTCAATTAATCGTTTGTCAATAGTATAAATTTTATTAATCGGAGGACACATCAAATCACATAAATTTATAATTTTTTCTTCAATCGTATATTCATGATTTTTTATAAAATTTTCTAAAACAGGATTTATTTTATTTTTTAAAGCACCAGCAGTGCAATTAATATCATTATTTAAATAAGAATGGGTTAAACATACATTGCAATATTCTTCATCGTAACCTTTTTCTTTAAGAAACCTATATCCATTCATCACATGATTATGATATTCCCCATTATATTTTCCAATATCATGAATATAACCAAGAGCTACTGCTTTATCAACATCAACAACTATATCTTTTTTTACTAAAGACAAAGCTATCTTCTTAGCACAATATCCAACATTAATACTATGAATTATCCAACCATCATCTTTTGCATTTTTTCTTACTTCATCTAAAATTTGTTTAGCTTGTTTACTTGTTAGTTTCATTTAATCCTCCAACTTGATAAATAAATCTTCATATACTTTATTTACATCAATAGAATTAATCATCCTTATTTTATGTTTATCATAAGTTTTTTTATAAGAAGTATCGTCTCTTATTTTAGGACAACTAATTTCTTTACTTGTAAACCAATTTTTATTTATCATATAAGCAATCACTGAAATATCCCAAATAATTCTACTCTTTTGTACATAATGATATCCATCATCAAAAAACCTATTTAATAAATAATCACTTAATTCATTTTTTCCCTTCAAATGTTTTTCTAATTCTCCACCTGAAATTTTTAATTTTGAAGCAACATTAAAACAAGGAATAATAGTTAATTTTACTTTAGAATTAAACACAGTTTTTACCGCAATTATATCTTGTTTAAAATTAAATTCTAGATTATTAGAATATGATAAACTGTTTCCCCCTAACCAAATAACTTCAATTTTATCTATTATTTTAGGTTCTTTTTTTATTGCTAATGCAATATTAGTAATTGCTCCAATCGCCAAAATGTAAGTTTTAGTATTTTTCATTGCAACTTCAATAATCTTTTTTACTGCAACACTATCTTGTTCATAATCATTACAAAGATAATCCAACGAACCCTTAAACACTTTATTTAAAGAAGGAAAATTTGCTAACTCACAGGTTTTTAATATTTCTTGATAGCTTTTTTCTTGACCATCAATAATAGAATCTTTTTGATCTCGATGAAAATAAGGTGCTATGGTTATGGCTTCAATATTAAAAATATTTTGACTTTTAAGCATATATGCAAGAGCAAACAAATCATCACATTCATTATTTGCATCAGTATCTAATATAACATTTATTTTTTCACTCTTAAAATTACTAACGTAATTATAAATCTCTTCCCAATTATTTACTCTTTCAAATTTATTCTCTTTTCTATTATATTCGGTATTAAATAATAAAGGTTTAATACCATTTTCAAAGCACTTCAAACAAACATTAATCGAATCATCTATCATAATTTTTATATCATATTTTTTGCAAACATCGGCTTTTTCTTGATGATTAGCCCCATTAGTTAAAATAAGTTTATCATATTTTATATTATGTTTTTTCAACCATTTAACAGTCATCTCGTAAGGATTTGCATAATCTCCATTATTTCTGCCACTAATAATATATATTAAATTTCCATTTTTTCTTAATTTGTTTATATATTTAGAAGAATTTTTAATTGGTTTAAATAAATTAGCTAATCTTTCAATATTTTCATTATAATATAATTGTTCTTCTTCTATCGGCCAATCAAACATACTTCTTATATATGCATCTTTATTAACAATACCTTTTTTAGCAACCTTTTTATCATGTTTTTTATAATTTTTTAATAAAACATCATTAAAATTTGATATTACATTGTCTATATTTATTCCTATTTTCATTTAACACCTACTATTTAAGTATAGCACAAAATAAATACAATACCAAAACACTTATTACAGTTTTTAACTTAAAATACAAACTAAATTATTTATTTTTACCATTTTTTTTAGGAATCTCTATTATACTACTCATTGCTTGACACATATTATATTTACTTAAATTGCCATCTCTTTTTAAAGTTTGGAAAATATCGACTAATTCTTCTTTATAAATTTTAATTAGATTATATATTTCATTACAACCATTATTTTGTTCAACTTGTTGCAATAATTCATTTCTAGACATTCCTACATAAGACATTAATGAATGAAAAGCTATATAATTTTTATCAGTTTCTGATAAATTACTTTTATATTTCATAATATCTATATAATATATTGGCAAATTCATTTCTGAAGAAAGCATTATAGCATCTTGATAATCGATATTTAAATCACTTTCTCCCAGTCCTATAACCACTATTCCGTAAGGTTTAGCATTAACAAGCACCTCATTATAGCAACTAGATGAATATATATCTTCACCATTTTTAATTGCCCTTGCTTTACCAATTTTTTCTAAAACTTGTGGTGTAACGAGAATAGTTCCTTTTTCTTTATTAACTGATCCTTCTCCAAAAACATTAGAACCAAGATCATATGCACTAGCCATAATTATGTCTGAATTACTTGGATAAACAAATCCAATTTTTCTAGTTTCATCCCCATAAGTTGCTATAAAATTAGAACTAATCATACTGCATGAGGATTGATTAGGACGATTTATTAACCGTATAGCGCCATCTCTTAAAGTACCACCCGAAATATTTGAAAATAAAAATCTAAAATTATTATTTTCATTTATTTCATTTGTCAATGACCTTGCCCAAATAGAATTTATAATTTCTTTATATTTTGATTCAAGTATTTTAATATTTGCAATACCCATATTCAGACTTATACAATCAACTATTATACTATTTATTTGATTATCACCAATTAAGGCTCTATATTCAGTATTAGTAATCAAAGATTTTAAAGATTCAACTGCAAGATATAATCCTTCTTTACCTTGAATTCCTTCATAATTGTTTTTTATAAAATCAACATCGACAATTTTACTTAAAACACTATTATATAAATTTATAATACGATTAAATTTGGTAATTATTTCATTATCACTTAAATCAATACCATCGATTTCATTTTTTAAATTTTCCAATTCAGGAATGCTATTAATTACAATACTTTCAAAACCATATTTTAATCTAATAATTCCAATTAAAGCTACTAACCTATCATAAAGCAATTTTAAATTTGTATCGGAAGCATTTTTTATTGCATTTTCAATAGAATATATATAGTCCATGTCTTTATCTAAATTTTCATTACTATTATATTTCCATGTTTCTTTTTCAAAATTAAAAATTAAATCTAACAAATCTTTTTTCAACATTATTATGCACTTCCTTTTTAATATAAATTACACTATTTTAAAACTTCAATTAAAATTTTACTTAAAGCACTACTTCCTTTATCACTTAAATGCAATCCATCTAATATTAAATAGTTTTTATTATCTTTAATTTGTTCATAAAAGTTTATAATTTCTACATTTTCATTATTTAAGTCGACCAATTTATTCATTGTACTTTCCTTTGTTACTACAATATATACTTGCCTATCCTGACATAATTCTATTAATTTTTGATAATCTTTTAAACTTAAATTAATAGTTTCAAAAGATAAAACCACTTTATTTCCTAAATTGTTATTTTTTATTGCTTCACTTAATAAATTATATATTTTATCAAAATCAAAGTCATTATCTAAAACAAATTGAACATTAGACACACTATCTTCAATTTCATCTAAAGCATTTACTAAAATATCATCACTATAAAAATTAATTTTATTATTAACATAATTATTAGTAATTTCTTCTTTTTTATTATTATATTTTTCTAAATATAATTGATATATAGCATCATAAATTACTTTGGTATATGCTTTTCTTCCAGGAATGGTTAGATGAATTCCATCAGCATAAAAGTATTCATCATGTCCTTCAGAAATTTTATTCCAATCAATAACATGAACATTTTCATATTTTATTGACAAATCTTGCAATTTTTGATTAACATGAACATTTTCATCATTAGTAACATTAACCCAAAATATGTCTCTATCTCCCGCAGATTTAATTATTTCATCTTTACAAGATGAAGAACAATCACCATTAGCACCTAAATTTAGGACGATTACATCACCTAGCATATTTTTATTATTTAAGTCATTTAAAATATCTATTGCAGTTTTCATTGCTCTAGAAACTTTAGCATCAAAATAACCATTAGGAAATTGATCATATAAATTATTTACGGCCCCAAGCATAACAGAATCTCCGATTCCAACAACAGATAAATTACTTACAGTTGAATCTAAATTATTTAAAATTTCATCTAT
The DNA here is from genome assembly GCA_949292245.1 of uncultured bacterium. Classification (GTDB taxonomy): domain Bacteria; phylum Bacillota_I; class Bacilli_A; order RF39; family UBA660; genus Onthocola_B. The sequence goes on along the minus strand of CASEYV010000006.1, from coordinate 18,239 downwards.
TTCACCAATATTCATTACATACTCTTCATGTTGATCTTTAACCTTTTGTTCATATTCTTTTTGTTTTTCTTCCATAGTTTTTTCATTTTTATTTAATAATTCTTCTAATTGTTGCATTTGTTTAATATATTCTCTTGCTTTTTCAAATTTATAAAAACCAAACATTGAAATTATAATAAAAATTACTAATAATATAACTTTAAATATATTTTTTCTTTCTTTATCAAACTTTAAACTAAAATTAAGTAAATAAGATAATACTAACGTAATAATAACAATAATTATTACTTTTAAAATATTATTTATATAAACATATTGAAATAAATATATTACTGGATATTGAATTAAATATATTTCATAACTAATATTTGCTAAAGATTTTACAATTTTATCAAATACATTTAATTTTTTATTTATTAAAATTACTACATTAATTAATAAACATGTAATTAAACTTACTACAATCATACTTATAGCAAAATATGGTGAATTAGAATCAATAAAAATAAATAAAACTAATAATATTAAAATACAAATTCCAAATATTATTTTATATAATAAAGTTTTTTTATCTTTTAATAATGGTTTGTAATATGAATGGATTACTCCTAAAGCTAAACCAAAAAACAAAGAAAATAATCTACTAAAAGTTCCATAATAAACATTCATCATATCTTGATTTTTACTAGCAACATAAAAATACACACCAAAAATAATTGCTAAAGCTAAAGAAATAAACAAAGGAATAGATTTTTTTATTTTTTTACCTATTTTTCTTAATCCAATATAAATAAAAGGAAATACCAAATAAAATTGAAAAAGGATAGAAATATACCATAAATGAATAAAAGGTGAATTTAACTGTTTTGTAAAATAATCTAAATTAGCATGTAATTGCCAAAAATTATTATAACCAAATAAAATCGAAATAGTTTCTGGTCTTAAATTTACCCAGTGAACATTTGGAATTAAGGATACTACGGCGATAGTTACAAAAACAAATAATAATAAAGGAATATAAACTTTTTTTAATTTTTTACCAAAATAGGATTTAACTAAAAAATGTTTTTCACTAAATGCAGATTTCCAAGCAAGATATCCACTTAAAGCAAAAAACATGCATACTGCAAGATATCCACCTTTTAAAAGTCCTAAATGATATAAAAATATAACAATACATGCTATAACCCTAATATAATCAATACCTGTACAATACTTCTTATCTTTCATACTAACACCCTAATTGCTATTATGAAACTATAATATCATAATAAATTTCATTTGACAACATTTGGGAAAAAAAATAATATACAAGTTTTTATAATATAATCCAAAATCCGTTCTTTTTACCATTTTTTCTAGTAATTAACCCTTTATTTTGCATTTCAGTCATTCTTGTTTTTACTGTTCTTAAAGATTTATTAATAATCCCCGCAATTTCTTCTTGAGTAATCGAAGGATTGTTTTTTATTATATTAATAATAGCTTGTTCTTCTAAAGTATACTTGATATTTTCATTATTTTCTTCTGTTTGATTTTTATAATCAACATGAGTATATCTATTTTTTAGTTCATAAATGGTATCCGTTAAAAGATTATAAAAGAATTTTTCTAAAAATGATATATCTTCAAATACATTTTTTTCATAATTTTTATAATTAGCTCTAACTAATGAATTTCTAAAATACCATGAATGTTTAGCAAAAGCATCATCATTAATATCAAAACCAAATGTTTTTAAATATTTAATAATAAATACTGCAACAGAGCGAGTATTACCTTCACAAAAAGGATGAATTTGCCATATGTTAGAAGTAAATTTACACAAATGTTTTATCGCTTCATCGAGAGTTTTATCTTTATATGAATATTCTTTTTCCTCATCAAAATCATATTTTAAAGCTGCTTCAATTGTTTCAAAAGATGCATAAGTAACTGTATCACCATTTAAAACCCATTCGTTTTTTATAAAGTTATAATCTCTTATTTTTCCAGCATCCTTAAAGATTCCTGAAAATAATCTTTTGTGAATATTAATTAATTCAGTTGGATTAAATGTAAAAGATTTTTCACTTAATAATTCGATAATTCTTACAGAAACTTTATCAGCTTCTTCACTAGCCTCTTCAAGTGTTCTATTATCTAATACTTTATAATATTGATTAATTCTTTTTTCTGCTTCTTTTAAATCAATATTACCTTCAATATGTTCTTTGGCGGTTTCAATTAAATATTTCGATGGTTTTAATCCATCAACATCTTGAAGGCCAATAGCAATTTCCCAATTTTTAGCTTTCTCTACAGTATTATCTTCAGAACTTTTTATATATTCTGATAATTCTAAATTCCATTTTTCTTTTTCCATTTCAATACCTCTTACTACTATATTATATCATTAATTTTATTATAAAACAATTTAAAGTGCAAAATTTGCACTTTAAATTTAAATAATTGCACTTTAAATTAGATATTATCATTTCTAATAGTTTCAATGATATTTTGTTTATTTATTTTCTTAACAGAGAAATGCATTATTATACTTATTAGTAAGAACACTACAATACTAGCTATAATAATAGACTCCCAAGGTATAATGTAACCTAAATCATTGCCGACTTCAAAAGCTTTATAAATTAGAATTGAACCAATTATACCTAAAGGTATACCAATAACTAATGATTTAGTTCCATAAAATAAACTTTCTATTTTTTATCCACCTTAATTATACCATGGCAAAAAAAATAAGTAAAATTTTGTTCTTAAATTTAAATTACTTTACTTAAGTTTTTTACACTAATTTAAATTATTTTTTTTCTAAATATTCATTTAAATAATTTATCCAATCTATTGCCCCTTCTTCTTCAAATAAGGTATATAAAAAATTAACAATAAATTGATATCTTTTATTAGCTTCTTTTTTTCCTTCAGGAGTCAACATAAATACTTTAATTTCAAAACTTTTTCAAATATATGACAAACACTATTAGAACAATTATGCTTATATTCTTCACTAGTAATATTTATATTAGGAAATACATTTTTATCAAAAAAAGGTTGATTATATTTTTTACTATAATTATAAGTTCTTAATATACCATTAACTCCCAAAAGATCACACATATCAGCATCAGATACAATTTTACTTTCTATAGTGCAAGGAACTATACCTTGCATTCTTTTACTAAAACCTATCTCCGATAGACCTTTTAAAACTTGTTTTTCATAATTCTTACTTATTTTATATTTATGCAATATTTTTTTAGCATTAGTTAAATTATTTGCATTAGATTCTCCAAAAAGTTTATAATCATCAACATCGTGTAATAAAGCAATTAAAGCAACTATATCACTATTAGCATCAGTATTTTTTTGAAATTTCATTGCTAAATTAAGTACTCTATTTATATGATTAATATCATGACCAGTATCATCATTTTTTAAGATTTTAAATACTTCATTTTTTACCATTTCTAAATCAATGTTATTCAAATTAATTCCACCTTTTTAATTATCATATATCTTACATATTATATCTTTATTAATTAAATTTTTAAATTTAATAGCATCTTCTCTTGAACCAACAATTACTCCATAATGAATTGGCACAACCATTTTTGGTTTAATTTCATTTATTAACTCTGCAGCTTCTAAATAATTCATTGTATAAGTTCCTCCGATAGGAACAAATGCAACATCACATAAAACACTACTATTTTCAGGTGTTTTATCAGTATCACCAGCAATATAATAAGTAAAATTATTTAAATTAATAATATAACCTACCCAATCATAACTTCTTAAATGGAAATTTTTATCTATGTTATATGCAGGAATAGTATTAAAAGTTATATTTAATACTTCATATTGTTGATTAGGTTTTACTTTGATAATTCTATCCAGCTTAAAACCTAAATTTAAAACACTTTCTTCTAAATCATAAGGCATTACGATAAAACTATCATCTTTCATTACTTTTTTAATATCTTCTTCCGAATAATGATCATAATGATTATGGGTAATAAAGATTATATCAGCATCATTATAAACTTTATCTATTTTAAATGGATCAAAATAAATAACTAAATTATCACAAATTTTAATAGAACTATGTTTTACAAATTTTACATTATCTAACATTATTAATTCTTCCCTTCTAAATATTTATTGATACTTTCTGCTGCATCTATCCCTGATCTAGCAGCAAATGCAACAGTACTTTTAATACCTGCAACATCTCCACCTGCAAATACTTTTTCATCACTGGTTTGAAAATTATTAATTTTAATTTTACCATTATCTAGTAAATCTAAATTTAAAGAATTAACTAAATTTAAATTAGGCATAGAACCTATTGCTTTAATAACATAATCACAATTTATTTCATAATTACTATTTATAATACTTTTAATACCTACATTATCATCATCATTAACTAATTCATTTTTAATTAATTCGATGCTTTCTACTTTATCAGTACCTTTTATTGCAACAATACTACTTAAAAAAATGAATTTAACTCCTTCACTTTTGGCATTTTCGATTTCACTTTTTAAAGCTGGAGCATTATTTTCATCTCTACGATATATTACATATACTTCGCTCGCATTCATTCTTATAATTGTTCTTGATAAATCCATTGCAACATTTCCACAACCATATATTACAACTTTTTTATTATTAAAATCTGGATAGTTCTTATGCTCTAATAATTCATTTCCCCCATATACACCATTTAAATTTTCTCCTGAAATATTTAATTTTTTAGAAATATTAGTACCTATTCCTAAGAATATAGCATCATAATTATTTTTTAAATCATCTAAAGTAAAATCTATACCTAAACATTTATTATATTTTACTTCTATACCCATATTTAAAATATTATTTATTGTTTGTTTCAAAATATTTTTATCTAATCTAAAATCAGGTATACCATATGAAAGTAATCCACCTAAAGAGTTATATTTTTCAAAAATAGTAACTTTATAACCTTTTTTTCTTAAAAAAGCCGCACAGGAAAGTCCTGATGGTCCACCTCCAACTACAGCAACCTTTTTATCTTTATCAACAATATTACTTTTTATTGACCAATTATTTTTAATTGCTTGATCACCTATAAAAGCTTCTAACATACCAATTTTCACCGATCTTGAAGCAATTTTCTTAACACATTTTCCTTCACATTGATTTTCATGAGGACAAATTCGTCCACAAACCGAAGGTAATACTGTTGTTTCTAACAATAAATCATAAGCATCTTTATATTTCTTTTCTCTTATTAAATCTATAAATCCTTCAGTGTCATTATTTAATGGACACCCTTCTTGACAGGGCTTAGCTAAACAATGGATGCAAAAGTTTGCTTCATTTAAAATTTCTATTTCTTTATTCATTTTCACCACTTACATTTATCCAATTACTTATAATATCATCAGTATTTAAAACATCGCTTCCCTTAATAACTAAAGCATCCATTATAGTTGCACCTTTACATAGTTCGTTTAAGTCATTAATAGAATTAGCTTGTTTACTTCCTTCATGAGTAACAAAAGGTTTTATAATTTTATCATTAAAATCAAGTCTTTCTAATAATGATACCAAAGGCATAGGAAAAGAACCATACCAAATAGGATATCCAATATAAATAATACCATAATTAGATATATCACTTAAATAATTTTTTAAATCAGGATGAATATCATTACTTTTTTCTATTTGAGCAACCTTACAACATTCTCTATAATCATCAGGATAATCTTTTATTGTTTCTACTTTAAAAACTTGAGCATTAGTTAACTGTGCAATTTTTAAAGCAACAACTTCGGTATTACCAACTTCTAAACTTTTTATTTCTCCATTTACATAATTTTGTCCAGCTTTTGAAAAATATATAACTAAACTTTGCATAATGCCTCCTTATGTTTACAATATTATTTTAACACAATAAAAAAATATATACTATTATTAATAATAATTCTTCTATTTAATAGACAAAATATATATAATTTTATATAATTAATATGAAAGGAGACTAAATGAAAAAAATACTTTATATCATTATCATTTTACTAGGAGCTTTTTTATTAAGTGGCTGTGAATCTCAAAAAGAATTTACCATTGATGATTTAACAATTACTTTACCTAAAGAATTTGAACAAAAAGAAATGGATGGCTATCTTGCTTATTTAGAAAGTAAAGAAGTTGGTATAACTTTTCTAGAAGAAACTTTTACTGATTTAGAAACAATTGGTTTAAATAAAGATTCAACTTTAGAAGATTATGCTAATGCCGTAAAGGAAAGTAACAATGCTAACTACGAAATAAAAGAAGGAAATAATTATTTATATTTTATTTATGATAATACAGTTGATGAAACTACTTATCATTATATGAGTAATGTATTTAAAAGTGATGATGAATTTTATTTAATAACTTTCTTTTGTTTTAAAGAAGATACTGAGAAATATGAATCTGAATTTATCAAATGGGCAGATTCAATTAAATTAAAAAAATAGTGAGGTACACTATTTTTTTTTATTTCAAAAATCCTTTAATAATTGCTTCTTCAGCCTCTTTTTTACTTAATCCCAAAGTCATTAATTTGATTAATTGGTCTCCAGCAATTTTACCGATACTTGCTTCATGAATTAAATTAGCATCTACATTTTTAGCAAAAATTTCTGGAATAGCTAAAACTTTTCCATTATCTTTAATCATAGCATCACAAGATACATGAGCATAACACTTATTATTACCAATAATATTAGATTTAAATTCTTGATATGAATCTTCGGTAGCTATAGATCTCGAAGTTATTTTAGTACTTGCATTTTCACCATTTAATTCAACTAAAAATTCACTTTTCGCATTTTGAGAATTATTAGTAAATATTTTTTCATTAATAGTTAAAGTAGTATTATTATCTAAATAAGCCTTTGTAACTCTTAGTGTATCATCTACTCCTTTAAATTGTGAAGAATCAATAGTCATACTTGAATTAGGTTTCATATATATCTCTGTAACAGGATTTAAAGTCTTTTTACCACTACCTTTACCTTCTCCGTAATGCTTTTCAACATATTTGACTTTGGCATTTTCACTTAAGAAAAAACGATGAATTCCATCATGTTCACTATCTTTATGCAAATCATTATGAATTCCACAACCAGCAAGTATTATTACATTAGCATTTTTTCCAATATAAAAATCATTATAAACAACATCTTTTAAACCACTTTTAGTAATTATTACTGGAATATGCACTATACCAAATTTAGTATCATCCTTTATATAAACATTTATTCCATTTTTATCATTTTTTGTTTCTATATTTATATATGGAGATACTTTTCTATCAACTAATTTCCCATTACTTCTTATATTATAAGCATCACTTTTTTGATAATCACTAGCATCAATAAATTTTAACATTTCTTCTGTTTTATTCATAATTCACCTGCTTACAACATTTTTTATTATCTATTAAATCAACAACATCATTAATATTTCCTTTTTTAACAACTATTCCATCATTTAATAAAATAATTTCATCCGCTATTTGTAAAATTCTTTCTTGATGAGAAATAACTATTGTAATACCTTGATTATTTTTTTCTAAATCTTTAAATATATTATTTAAATTTTGAAAGCTCCATAAATCAATCCCCGCTTCGGGTTCATCAAATATAGCAACTTTAGGATTCCTGGCTATAATACTAGCAATTTCTATTCTTTTTAATTCTCCCCCCGATAATGAATTATCTACAACTCTATCTATATATTCTAAAGCACATAAACCAACTTTTGATAAAATTAAACATGCTTCTTTTTTTGATAAGATTTTCTCACTAGCAAAATTTAATAAATCAAAAACAGTAATTCCTTTAAAAGTAATAGGTTGTTGAAAAGCAAAAGATATTCCCATTTGGGCTCTTTTATTAATATCTTTTTTAGTAATATCTATTCCATTATAAATTATTTTCCCCTTGGTTGGTTTAATAATTCCCATAATTACTTTTGCTAAAGTTGACTTTCCACTACCATTAGGCCCCGTGATACAATAAAACTTTGTTTCATCAAACTTTAAATTAATATTATCTATAATTTTTTTATTATCTATAATAACTGAAACATTTTGTAATTCTAACATAATTTTCCTTTCTTTAAATGACTATAACTATTATATCCATTCTTATATTTTTAATCAACAATTAATTAAAAAAGATTATATTTCTATAATCTCATAATCTCTAGAACCAATACCTAATTCTGCTGCTCTTTCAACAGTATGTATTCCATGTAAAGATTCAATTCTTTTTATTAATTTTTCTTTACCAGAATCATTAGAATTATAAATGGTATCTAAACATGCTTGATCAATAGCAACAGGATCTAAACTTGCCATTATTCCAATATCTTGCATACATGGTAAAGATGCATTAAAATCACAATCACAATCAATAGATATATTTTTTAATACATTTATATAAACGATATTACCATTAAAAAGTTTAACCACGCTAGATGCCGCTTCGGCCATTGCTTCTAAAAACTTATCTTGCTCTGGTAGATTATCAAATAATATTTCTTGCTTATCTGTTACACCTGCTGTATGAATTAAAGTTTTTCCAGCACTTGATGCACAACCAATAGAAAGCTGTTTCAATGAACCGCCATAACCACCCATCGCATGACCTTTAAAATGTGATAATACTAATAAAGAATCATAATTAACTAAATTTTTACCAACATAATTTTTCTTTAAAATTTTACCTTCAGGAATATCAAGCTCTAAGTCTGGCCCTTCTTTATCCAATAAATCAAATTTAAAATATTTATCCCATCCATGTTCTTTTATTAAATTAAGATGTTTTTCTGTATTATTCCTAGCGCCTTCATATGCTGTATTACATTCTACTACTGTTCCATTTACATAATTTACTAAATCTCGCACAAATTCTGGTTTTAAATAATTCTTATTACCTTTTTCTCCAGAATGTAATTTAACTGCAACATTACCTAATAACTCTTTATCTAATTTATTAAATATTTTTATTAAATTCTCACTACTTATATCTTTTATAAAATATACTTTTGCTTTCATTTTATCCATCCTTTACTTTATTTTTATTTTCCATAGTATAACCTTTTAATGCATTTTTTGCTTTATTTACTAAATCTTGATAAAGCTTTCCATATTCCGATTCTTTTTCTTCATCAATTTTTGAAATAGAACCTATATTATATTTATTATTATTAGTCATAATAAATATATTTCTCTCACAAACTTTTTTATTATTCCTTACTTCATATGGATATAACCATTTTATATCATCTATTTTTATTACTAATAACCTAGGTTTATAATTAACAACATAATTATTAGTAACTATAACATGACAATTAGCATAATTATTAAAATCTTTTAATTCTTCTTCTGTAATTAAATTTATTTTTTTCTTTCTTTTTATATATTTAACTATCCATAATATTATTATAACTAATTCTAATAAAAATATAGGAATAAATATATATAACACTTTATGTAAAATATAAGTATTAGTAATAGTAGCATCTAGATAATATATAATATTTTCATCTATATTACTATTTTCTAAATTCATTGATATTAAATAATCTAATGCATAATTCTTTATTTCACTTGGAAGCAATTTTGTTCTTCCTGTAATTAATTCACTATTTGCTTTATCTATTTCAGCATTATAAGTATATTCATGAATACTACTTAGTTCATCAAAAGTCTCATCATCTAATCTAACTACAAATATATTTTCATTTTCATCAAATACTATATAAAATCTTTCTATATCCCCAGAATCATTTAAAGTCGCAAAATAATCTGTTAGTAAATATACATTAACATTTGCTAAAGTATATTCATCATCTACTTTGTCTAAATAAACTGCCTTTTGATTATTTATATAAATGTTTATATAAATAAATACAAATAATGTTAATAAAGTTAAAATTATTAACATAGTAAAAAACAACTTTTTAGTTTTAACTAGTTTTTTAAATTCTTGCATTTATTTCACCAATATAATTATACTAAATTTTAATAACATTAGTAAACTATTTATAATATTTAATAATAAATTTAGTACCACTATTTTTTATTGACTTGAATGTAATATTTCCTCCATCTTTATTTATTATTTCTTTTGCCAAAGCTAACCCAATACCAAAATTATTATCAAAACTATTTTTTCCTTGATAAAATCTAGAAAATATTTTCTTTTTTTCATATTCATCAATTCCTGGTCCTTGATCTTCAATTATTATTTTTGTATAGCAATTATTTTCTGCAAAATTTATAAATATATTTTTATTTTCTTCACTATATTCAATACAATTTTTAATAATATTACATATAGCTTCAAACTCCCATTTATAATCACCACTAAAAGAAACATTATTTGCACCACTAACATTTATATTTAAATTCTTCAAATCTATTAAAATATCCAAATATTTTAAACAATCCAAAACTAACTTTTTTACATTAATGCTTTCTTTTTTAAATTTTACAACATTAGCATCAAGTTTGGATATTTTCAATAAATTAATTATCAAATTATTTATGTTATCAACTTGTAACTTTATATCATCAATAAATTCCTTCCGCATTTTATTATCCATATTTGTATCATTTAAATTATCAACTAATAGCATAATCGAAGTTAAAGGAGTTTTAATTTGATGTGATATATTTTCTAAAGATTCTTTTAAATCATTTTTATCTTTTAAAGATTGTTCATTTTGTTCTTTTAACATTATTGTAGTAGTATATATTTCATTTTCTAATATACTATATATTCCCTCTTTATTTTCTTCAATTTTTAAATCATAAATACCATTGTTTATTTTCCTAATATAGTTAATTATTTTATTTAATTGCCTTTTTTCCCTATTTCTTATAAAATAATAAAACATTAAAATTATTAATAAAAAAACTATAATTATACATAAATTTATATACATGCTTTTTTTGTAATTTTCTTCATAAGATTTTAAAATAGTTAAATCATTACTATCTAAACCATAATCATTTACTATACTATTACTATAATTATCTTGATTTATAACCTTTATTAATTTGCTTTCATCAAAATCCGGATATTCTTTTTTTACTTCATTTACTACACTAATTACAAATTGATTGGATAATGTTTTATAATTATAATAATCTTTATAAGTTATAAAACCTACTAGCAATATGATAAAAAAGCAACTAAAAAATAATAATTTTTTCATTTATCCACCCTATAACCAATACCTTTTATGGTTTTTATAATATATTCATTTTGTAATTTTTTTCTAATTCTTTTAATATATACACTTAATGTATTATCATTAACAAATTTTCCAGACATATCCCAAATTCTATCAATAATAACATCTCTTAATACTACTCTGTTTAAATTTTGAAACAATAATATTAATATCTTATATTCTAAACTTGTAAAATAAACTTCTTCTTTATTAACAAATACTTGACTAGAATCTAAATTTATTAAAACATTATCAACTGCTATTATATTTTCATTTTTTTTGTTTCTTAATATTTTGTTTATTCTTGATATTAACTCTTTGCCCCTAAATGGTTTTATTATATAATCATCTACCCCATTATCAATAGCTTTAACAACAGTGTCTTCATCATCTTTAGCAGTCAAAACAATTGTATTTTTTCCTTTTAAATTATTATTATAAAAATCTAGTCCATTCCCATCTGGTAACATTAAATCTAATATAATTAAATCATAATTATTATTTAATTCTAGATCTGCTTTTTGCAAACAATTTACAACTTTTACATCAAAATTATTTTGACTAAATAAATATACTAATCCTTTACTAATAAATTCGTTATCTTCAATTAATAATAATTTATACATAATATCATCCCCTTAAATTATAACAAAAAATCATCAAAAGATGATTTATATGTTATCATTTCTTATAGTTTCAATAATATTTTGCTTATTTATTTTATTAACAGAAACATACATTATTAAACTTACTAAAATATAAACAACTATTATTGATATTGTTATTGCTTGCCATGGTAGTATATAACCAAATTCTTCAGATTTAGCAAATTCATAATAAATTAAATATGAACCTGTTATTCCTAAAATTACTCCTATTACTAATGACTTAGTACCGTAGAAAAAACTTTCTAAACTTATCATATTATTAAATTCCTTTTTTGTCATACCTATAGACTTTAACATAGCAAACTCTTTTTTTCTTAAATTAATATTTGTTGTAATAGTATTAAAAATATTAGTAATTCCAATTAAACTAATAACAATAATAAATCCATATAAAAATATTGCCATAAGTATAATTACTGATCTTTGAGCTTGTGCTTCCTTATCAACATTAAAAATATAATAATTATAATTTGTATTATTAAAGTATTTATTAATACTCTCTTCTAATTTTGTTGGATTACTACTATCGATATATAAACTTCCGTAATACACATAATTTAAGTCATTTAAAATTTTATCTGAAACAATTAAATAACCTGTAGAACTATAAGACCCTTCTAACCCCATTGGTCTTTCTTTAGTACGTACTGCAATAGGAATACTAAATTCAATATCATTAATTGTACCATTTATTACATCATTTTTATCTAAATTATAGGTATTATAATAATAATATTTATCATCATTTTGATAAACTTTAAAATCATCTATTAATATTCCTTTGTTTTCATAATCTTCTATTTTACCACCAATTTTTTTAATAAATCTTTTATATTCTTCATCACCTAAAGAATAAACTTCAATACTACTACTAATGTTTTCCTCTTTACTATTTTTTTCATAACCATAATTATTTAAAAAACCTTCATCTGTCATATAATCATAAGGATTAATTGATAAAATAACTGATTTGTGAATTGAATAACTATTAATATTCTCCATTTTTAAAATATCTTGATATATTTTTTGAAAAGAATTATTATCATCTATTAAAGGTTTAACAGAAATATTGTAATTTAAATCTATATAATATTGTTTTGTCATTTCAAACCCATAACTTAAAAATGAAGATAAAGATATAAAAACAGTAACACTAACTACTAAAGAAACAACGGTTGAACGATATTTTTTTCTACTTCTTTTTAAATTCTTATAAGCAATTTCTCCCCCTATTCCAAATACTTTCCCTATTATTTTTGGTGTTCTCATTTTTTTTCTATTAATTTTAATTTCATTATTATTTCTTATTGCTTCTATCGGAGATATTTTACTTGATTTTTTAGCACTACTTATTATACTTAAATAAATAGTAATACTAGCTAGAATTACACTAAATATTATTGGAATTATTGGAACACTAAAAACAAATTGTATTTCCGCTAAATCTTTTAAAAATAAATTTACTACCTTACATAAAATGAAATCAGCTAATATTCCACACAATATTCCTAGAGGTATACCTATAATACCTAAAATAAAACCTTCATATAAAACATTTTTTTTAATTTGTTTGCTTGTTGCACCAATACTTGCCAACATTCCATATTGCTTTGTTTTTTCAACAATAGAAATACTAAAACTATTTTTTATAACAAAAATACTAGTTAAAATTATAATTCCAATTACTACTCCTGCTATTCCATATAAAGAATTCATACTTTTATTACTTAAACCACTTAATTCATATCGTAATAAATCTCTATTATAATAATAACTATAATCACTTAATTGAGTACTATTTTTTAAATATTTTTCAAAACTTAAATAATAATTTGAATCTTGAAATAATAATGCGACATCATAATTACTTTTATCATCAATTTTATCTGTATAAGTGACAACTGTAAAACCTGGAGCACCAAAAGGTTCATTATTATAATTAAAAGTTTCTACTATACCCACAACAGTATATTCTTCATTAAACTTATAATCTAAACTTTCAAAACATGTATCTTCGCTTTCATAATATTTATCTACATAATAAGGATTATTTTGATTTAATATCGTACCATCACTACAAACTCTATTTCCAATCTCTAAACTTAATCTATCTCCAATTTTATAATTTACTAAAGCACTAGATTTAATGTTTGTAGGTATGACTATTTCATTTTCATTCTGAGGAAGCCTTCCATCAACAATAGTTAATTTATTATTTAAAAATGCCTCTTTTGTATAAGCAACTATATTTAAATATGGTGTTGTATCTAAATTGCTATTTTCAAGTTTTGCATATCCTAAATTTTTAACTAAATATACATTTTCAATATTACGATTATTCGAAAAATATTTTAAGTCTTCATATTTTACACTTTGTATTGTAATATGTTTATTTCCATTATCATTTTTTGCCATTTGAATTAAAGTTTCTTGTAAACTAGAAACCATTCCTGCAACTGCACAAATTAGTGCCGTAGATAACATTATTCCTATTATTGTTACTATTGTTCTTCTTTTATTTAATTTTAAATTTTTTAATGTAAGATTATTTAATATTTTCATGTTAATTCCTTACATCACTAATGATCTTACCATCTTCAATAGTAATAATCCTTTTAGCTTCATTTGCAATTTCCATATCATGAGTTATAACAATAATAGTTTGATTGTATTTTTGATTTGATTTTTTTAATAATGAAATAATCTCATCACTTGCTTTAGAATCTAAATTACCAGTTGGTTCATCTGCTAAAACTAAAGCAGGATTGTTAATTATTGCTCTACCTATTGATACTCTTTGTTGTTGACCACCAGAAAGTTCATTAGGCAAATGTTTTCTACGATTTTCTAATCCTAAAGTTTTTAATAAATCTTCAAGTTTTTCATTGTCAGTAATTTTTTTATCTAATTTACATGGCAAAGTAATATTTTCTTCAACATCTAATATTGGAATTAAATTATAAAACTGATATATTAAACCAACTTGTCTTCTTCTAAATATGGCTAAAGAATCATTGTCCATTGAATAAATATCAACTCCATCAATAAATACTTTCCCACTGCTAGGTCGATCTACTCCACCAATAAGATGTAAAAGTGTTGATTTTCCTGAACCCGAAGCTCCAACAATAGCAACAAAATCTCCTTTTGTAACTGAAAAAGAAATATTATCTACAGCCTTAATTTTGTTTTCTCCCTTACCATAGATTTTCGATAAATTCTCAACTTTTAAAATTTCCATTTAATCAGTCCTTTCATAATTACTATATTTTTTTAAAGTGACTATTAAATGACTTTTATTAATTTTATATAAAATCTTCAGTAAAATCAAAATCTTCCCTAGATATAGTTTCCATTTGATTTAAATAATAATTATATTCATTTTCTAAATCAGTATTAGCAAAATAAATATATTCCCCATCAACCATCCAATAATCTTGATTAACTTTTAAAAAGGTAAAAAAGTCATGATATAAATCAATAACATTTATTATAAAATTTAAATCAGTATTTATAGCATTTTGATTTTCAAATAGTTCTTCATCTGTACTTAATAAACTATTATAATATTCAACATAAAATTGTGATAAACTTGGATCAAGATAGGAATTAATTACTGTTTTATCTAACAATTTACTAACATTTTCAAATGCTTCAGTTATTTCAATCTTTTTTTCTTCCAAAATATTTAATGAATCATTAAAATTAGGCATATCTACATAAAAATTATCTAAACTAAGAACCATAATCAAATCTAAATCATTACCTAAATCATCTACTCTTCGACAATAAAATAATAAATCACTAAAATATTCTTTTACTGCCTTTTCAACTTTTAAATATTCTCCACTACTTACATAAGTATCTAATAATCTATCTATATTTGCATTATTTATATCATAATCAATTAAATCATTTATTTCATTTATATTATCTTCTAATAATATTTCTTGATATGCGTGTTTAAATACAAATATTGTTCCAATAAATATCAATACTACAAATAAACTTGATAAAGTTAAAATAATTCCTATAGTTAATTTACTAGTTCTCTTTTTCATATTCACCACTATTATAAGTTTATCATATTTTAATAATTTTTAATAGCACTTAATTAGTTAAATTATTTATATTTGTTATTTTTTCTTCTAACTCTTCTATTTTTAATTCTAACTCATATATTTTTTCATCTTTAAGACTATTTTCATTTTCTAATCTCTCTATTTCTTCATTATAATAATCTTCTAATGCATTAATTTCTTCCATATTATTATTTATTATATTTAAATTTTCTTCACTAATATAAATATATATTTTAATTTTACTTAATTCATTATAATTATATATTTTATTATCAACTAAATTACTTTTTAATAACTCAAAATAATTCATTGCTTTATTCCAAGGTACATAAGTATAAATACTTAAATAGTTATTAATAATATCTATATTATAACTAACATAATCTTCATAACTTTCAATATTAACTTTTATTTTATCACCTAAACTATTATCTATTATTACTTCTTTATCATAATAATCAGAAATAGAAAATTTCAAATTGTCATTCATATCAAAAATATATTCATTATTTACAATACTATTATTTATAGGGACTTCATCAATATATTTTATTTTAGTTAATTCAAAAGTAGATATACCACAGCCTATTCCAAATAAAGTTAAACTACTAATAAATATAATAAACATTCTACTAACATGTAATCTACTATTTAATAAAAATCTAATTAATAATTCAATTATAATAGCAAGTATTATTGATAATGCTAAGAGAGTTAAAGATATTCCAATAAAATGTATACCAATAAATTGAACTATTATGCTAAATACTAACATAATAACTGTAAATATAAAAAATAATAATATTGGTATAAGTATTAATAATAAACATATTTTAATAAATATATTAAATAATCTTCCTAAAACACTAAACAATACAAAAGTATGTTTTTCTTCTTTAATTACTTTTTTTTCTGATATTTTTTCTTCATTAGTTATATTATTTTCTATTTTTTCTTCATATTTATTAGTCTCATATTTATCTAAAAATCTAATTTTATAAATATAAATAAATATTGTAATAAATAATATTAAATAAATTGTATTAGATAAAAATAACCAAATACTATTTAAAATATTAAATGCTTTTAAAGAAAAATTTACAAATATATTTTCAATAGAATTATTAATATAATTAAAAGGTATTCTTAATAACAATAATATTAAAAATAAAATAATTAATTCTGTAATACATTTAGCAATTTCTTTCTTTTGCATTTTTCTAAACATTTCCACACTTCTATTAATCATTTCTAACATAGAGTTAAATATATTACTAAAATTATTCTTTTTCTTTTCTAAAATATTTCGGTCAGTTATATCATCATTAGTTAAATCATCCAACGAAACATTAAATATTTTACAAAGACTTAACAATTTATCCATTTCAGGATATGTAGTACCAGATTCCCATTTAGAAACTGATTGCCTTGAAACATCTAATAAATCTGCAAGTTGTTCTTGCGAATACCCCTTTTCTTTTCTTAACTTTTGTAACTTTTCACAAAATTTCATTTTTTCCACCTCGCCATAAATATATTATAAATAATTATTTTAAACTACCAACTTTAGGTTGTTTTTTGTCAATATTAAGTTGCAATTTGCAACTTGGTTGCCAAATTAGTATATTTTATATTATACAAAAAATTTAAAAATATACAAACTAAATAAAATTAAAACTAAAACAAATATAACATAAATAAATATTTTTATTGTAGTAATAATATTATCTATTATTTCTTTTAATTTATCCATTTTTACTTCACCAAATAAATAATAAAAAAATTAGTAGCTATTTACTACCAATTTTAAGGTTCATTTTGTTAATTTTCAGTTACTTTTTCCCATTTTGCAGTAATTGTAAAACTTTCAGTTACTGGTTTACTAAAATCATATTCTTCATCATCAACATACCAACCAATAAATTCATATCCTTCATATGTAGGATCATCTGGCTTAGTAACTACTTCATTTATCTTAACTTGTTGAGCCTCTATTCCTGGACCTAAATCAACTTCAAATGTTACCGTAAATGTTTGAAAGAATTTTAAATAAACAAATACACTTACAACAACTACTATTAGCAATATTCCCCCAAGAATCAATTTTTTGTTATCTACTTTTTCCATTAATTCACCATCCTTACTTCATATTATTTATTACTCTAGCACCATCACTAGCTGCAGTAACTAATTGATA
>CASEYV010000005.1 GCA_949292245.1 uncultured bacterium | reverse complement strand
ATAATCTTATGGGGGTTGTAATATGAGGAAAACGGACAAGATAGGTTTTGAGGACATCTTTGACTTAGCCGACATTGAAAAGATTTTCGAGCAAACACTTGAAGCCGACATTTTAAAACTTATGGAACAATGGGAAAAAGAAAGTAAAGAAAAAGAAAAAGAAAAGACTAACACTACATTTCAAAAGGACGAGCAACAATTATACATTGAGAAAATAGTTCGTCAAGTGATACAAGAAGAAATAAGAATAATGGCTCGTGGTAGTGGCTTGTTTGGGGAAAGGTTTTGTCGTGGGTTGGAAAGTCAAGGGGTAGAAAGAAATTGTCCTACTTGTATGTATAATGCAAATAAGCACTATTGCAAAGTAGAATAAGGGGGAAAAATGGAAAAGGAGTTATTTTTAAAGGTATCTAAAAATAGATACTTTGACAACAAAGATTTAAGCCCATTAGATATGCTGATTTTATCACAAGTTGAAGAGTTTGAGAGAAACGAAAAGTCTTGCTATATGGCGAGTAAGACTTTTGCCTCTAATTTCAATGTTAGTGAAGAAACAATAAATCGTTCTATCAAAAAGTTAGTAAGTATGCAATATATAAATAGCACTTTAAATAATGAACACAAAGACGGGAAAATACAAACAACAAGACAACTTTCAATAGTAAAAAAAGATATGGCTTGTCAAAATGACAACACACAAGACGAAACAAGCAAAAATGTGTCTTGTCAAAATGACGAATTGCTGACTTGTCAAAATGATAGTCAAAAAGATAATTATCTTTTAAAAGATAAATTAAAAGAAAATAAAAAAGATAATACTATTGCTAATGAAAATGAAAAAGATAAATATACAAGTGGGGGTTGTCCTATGCCAAAAATTGAAACGGAAGAAATAGTCCTCACTTATATACCACGAAAAAGTTTAGTAAGCACTATGCTTGGCGAATAAGAAAAGAGATAAACTTTTACTTGTCTATCTCTTTTTTGCTACTTAAATAATTTCTTATAAACATTACTTGCACGGGGTTTTGTTCTTGCAACTCTTTTCTAAATTGTTGCTTTAATTTTTTAAAATGTTTTTCTAAAAGTTTTCTCTCTTTTTTTGTTAGTTCATTTTCGTCAAGCATTTGTTTTGTATATAGCATTTCAATTATTGTATCTTTCATACTTTCCGTGATAATAAATTGTAGGTCTTTTAAGTTTTCTATATCGTTTTCGTCCATTTTTTATACTCCTATTCATATTTTACATAATTTTTTGTATATTTCAAAATGTGTTCCGAATAGGTTTTATAATGCTTTGTTAATTTTTCTCACTTTGACGGGTTTGAGTACTAACACGAATATAAAGTCCTGCGATTTTCTTTTCTTCATTCATTAATCTTCAACTCCTTTTCCTACAAAAAAGGGAGTCAAAAATACTAGTTCAAACTAATACCTTTGACTCCACTTAATTTCATATTATATTTTTTATTAATTGCGCTTTTGACCATAGTGTAACTCCTTTTTAATAAAAGACGGATACTGCTTGTCATTTATTGGTTTTATATAATATACTTAAAAGTTCATTTTGTCAATTTCCTGATTAGGGTATAGATATTAGTTATGTTTTAAAAAGTTTTCTAATTCCGATAATTTAATCTTATTATTTAAATTTTCAATAAATATTTCATTAGAATAATTAAAGGCTAGAAAGGTTATATTATTAATTATAATTCTATGTGGTTCTAAATAAGTAAGATTAGTTTTATCTATTGTTCTTAAATTACCATTAATAATAACTGGTTTAACTCTACAAAACTCACAAATAAATTCTAATCTCTTTCTTAATGATTCCTCGATTTTAACTTCTTGCTTGATAATATTTACCATTTTAATCAATCCTTTTTTTGAAAGACTTTTTTCTATAACAAGAAAAAAATCAATCCTAATTTAGAATTGATTGTCTATTTATTCTCGATACTTATAAAAAGTTCGAGCGGATTTCCCTATGGTGCCCGAGGTCGGACTTGAACCGACATGGTATTGCTACCAACGGATTTTGAGTCCGCCGCGTCTACCATTCCACCACTCGGGCAACTAAAAGAATTATATCATAAAATATTTATTTTTTAAACTATTGCTCATAATATTTTTTATCTTTTTCTAAATATAATACTAGATCTATATTTATTTCTTTATCTTTTATAAATTCCGTTATTGTACTTACCACCATTTTACCTACTTCTTCATGATTAAAGCCATATATTCCTGTTCCTAAACTAGGTAATAATATATTTTTATAATTGTTTCTATTAATTTCATTTAATAAATTTAAGTATGTTGTTTGTAATACTTTAAGGGGATTATCATAATCATAATATTTTGGTCCTTGAGCAAAAATAATATCCATTCCTAAATTAAATCCTGGAGTAATACGAACTTCACCAACTCGCATCAATGTTTTAAAATTTTCTTTTATATATGCTTCCAATTCTTTTGTTCCTACTTTATCAAATATCGCACCACATACTCCTCCCCCATGCATCATCGCTGGATTCGTGGCATTAACTATCGCATCATGTCCTTTTAATATTTCATCACTAGTTATATCTCCAATTAATATTTTTAATTTTCCCATTATCTCACCAAATAAATTATATCAAACTTTAAATAATTATGGTATACTTATAATAGGTGATTAAATGTTAGATGGAAAAGTTGCTATTATTACTGGTGCAACTAGAGGAATAGGTTTTGCAACTGCCAAATTATTTTTAGAAAATAATGCAAAAGTTGCTATTTTGGGAAGTAAAGAAGAAAGTGTAAATAAGGCTTTAGAAAAATTGGATAGTTTTAAAGATAAAGTTATTGGTTTTTATCCTAACTTAAATGATGAAAATGAAGTTGCTGATGTGTTTAAAAAAGTTGCTGAAAAATTTGGAAAAATAGATATTTTAATTAATAATGCTGGGGTTTCTTCAAGTACTCCTTTAGAAAATTATAGCTACCAAGAATTTGAAAAAATAATTAATCTTAATGTTAATGCTATGTTTTTGTGTTCAAAAATTGCTGTTGCATATATGAAAGATAATGGTGGGGTTATTTTAAATACTTCATCAATGGTTTCAATTTATGGTCAACCTTCTGGCTGTGGATATCCAACAAGTAAATTTGCTGTAAATGGCTTAACTAAATCTTTGGCTAGAGAACTTGGTAAATATAAAATTAGAGTTAATGCTGTAGCACCTGGGGTTATTAATACTGATATGGTTTCTTCTTTGCCTAAAGAAGTTATCGAACCTATTATTGCCCAAATTCCTTTAGGAAGAATCGGAGAACCAGAAGATATTGCAAATGCTTTTTTGTATTTGGCTAGTCCAATGGCAAGCTTTGTAACTGGTGAGATTTTATCAGTTGATGGAGCTGGTAGAGCATAAAAAAAGAACATATGCTCTTTTTTTATGGTATGCCATAAATTAATTTTATTTCATCAAAAAATATAAAATTGTGTGGTGGATAATATGTTAATAAGAAAAATAATATGTAACACAAAAATATTAGAATTATAGGCAAAATATTTATATTCATTTCATTAAGTTTAAGTATTTTATATCCTATTATCTCTACAAATATGTAAGTTATTAACATTAATGATATAGATATAAACATATTTTCATCAAGCCATTTATATAATGGTATAAATATTATTAAACAAAATAAGACTCCTAATACTGCTTTGGTTATTATTTCTACATAAAAATTATTATGTTTAATATGAAATTTGTTCATTAATATTAAACTTATTAATGATCCAAAAACTATGACTCCAAATATGATTTTCATATGTTCCCAAATAGATTCATTTACTGGAAAAAAAATAGAAATTAAAAAATTAGGAAACCAATCATACATAAAATGCCATAAAAATGATAAAGCAAAAAATAATATAATATTAATTATTTTTATTTTTTTTAAAGTCAATATTATCACCTAGTAAATAATATGCCTTAATCATGTAAAATTATCCCTATATTTTTTATATAATCTAACACTTGATTTAGTGATAATGTTATATTTTTAAATGTATTTATGTCACCATTAAATTTGTTTATCTTAGATGTGTATAAATATAAATTTGTTACTTCTATATTATTTATTTCTATCTCTTCTATTTGTGAATGGGAAAAATTGCCTTCATAAATAGTTCCTTTATATAAATTAATATACTTTATATTACATATATCAAATAATATACTATATATTTTATTAATATTTAGCGATAAATATATTATATAAGTATCTTTAAATATAACTTTTTCAATTTTTGATTCATTTATATTAGTATTTATTATTTTGCAATTATTAAAATTTACTTCTTTTAATACACAATAATCAAATATACAATTATTAAATTCACATGTATTAAAACTCGTTTCTTTAAAATTACAATTTGTAAATATAATATTTGTAAATTTGCAATTTTTAAATTCTAGATTTTCTATATTATTAAATATTATTTTTCTATCATTGTAACTTTTTTTAACATTTATTTTTTCTAAATTATCCATTAATTTTCCTTATAAATGGAAGTAAACAATTCTTGTTCTTCTTCTTTTGCTTTATTTATATTTGGTAAATCTGGTAAATCTCCAAGGGTAGCTAAACCAAAATAATCTAAAAATTCACTGGTTGTTCTATATAAATTAGGTTTCCCCGGCAAGGAACTTTTACCACTGATTTTTACTAAATCTTTAGCCATTAGTTTTCTTATCATGTTTATACTTGATATTCCTCTTAATTCATCTACTTCCATTCTTGTTATCGGTTGATTATATGCTATTATTGCTAGTGTTTCTAATGCTGCTTGGGATAATGTATTCGAACCCCTTGTGGTAATTAATTTTTGATAATATTCTTTGTGTTCTTGTTTAGTTGTTAATTTAAATGATTCTCCTATAAAACTAATTCTTATTCCCCTATTATCTTTATTATATTCTTCTCTTAGTTTTTTTAATAGTTCTTGAGCTTCGCTTTTATCTATTAACATTATTTCACAAATATTATCTAATGTTAATCCTTCATCTCCAACAACAAAAAGTAGTCCTTCTAATATTGCTTCTTTATTCATTCTTACACCTTTTCTATTAATATATCTCCAAATATTTCTTTTTGAGTTAATTTTATTTCATTATTTTTGCACATATCTAAAATTGCTAAAAATGTAGCTACTACTTCTTCTTTAGAATATTCTTCAAATAAATCTGTAAATTTTACTTTTTTTCTAGTATCTAAATATTCTCTTACTTTATCTATTCTTTCTTCTACACTAATTTCTCTTTTTGTTATTCTTGTATTAACTGGTTTTTGGTATTCCATCCTTTTTTGTAATTCTATCATTGCTTCTTTTAATAGTTCTGGATCTATCTTTTCTTCAAGTTTTTCTTCTTTTTCTATAAACTCTGATAAGTTTTCGGGAATCTTAGTATAAAATTCACTTCTTTTTTCTTCAAGTTCTTTAAATATTCCAGTTATGTTTTGATATCTTTCATATTCTAATAATTTGTTTTTTAAATCTTCTTCACTATTTATAGAAAATTCATTGTCTTCTTTAGTATCATCATCTAAATTTAGTAATAATCGACTCTTTAAATGGATTAGTTCTGAGGCCATAACTAAATATTCACTTGCTTCATCTAAATCATCTTTGGGTAATGTAGAAATAAATTCTAAATATTTGTCAATTATATATTTGGTATCTATTGTATAGATGTCCATCTTGGCTGTCTTTACTAAATGTAATAATAAATCTAATGGACCTTCAAAATCATTTATACAAAGATTCATATTTCCCCCTTACTCGCAAGTATATCCTTGTGCTTCTAATTCAAAATTTATTACCTTAGCATCAGTATTAAGTGGATAGTATATTTCATTATTAAATGTATTTTCTATAATTGTTCTTAAATTTATATTGGTAATAAAATATAAATTAGTATCATCTGTTGATACATTTGATGTTACCCCACTTATATTGTTATATGTCGATGCTAATACTTGATATGTACTTTGATATACATTATAATTTGTATCTGCTATTGGTATAGTGTAATTGTCTAAAATTGTATTAACTTGATTGTTATTAAATGAATATGTTACCGTTTCATAACCTTTTATACATTTCATTGTCCCATTACCATTAGTATCTGTTGTAAGAATATGCGCTGGATACTCTTCTGGTGTAATTTCTAAAAATGCTACTTCATTAATGTTTGTTGTTGATACATCATATGTTAAATTTATTTCATTGTTGGCACTTATAATATTATCACTTACTTTTATTCTAAATAATAATGTGTCATTTCCTTCAGTATCTGTATTATATAAATTTAAATAATAATATTTTTGTGATAAATCAATATTTTCAGCACTGTTGTTTTTAATTGTAAATGATATTTTATTGTTTGCTAATACAAAATTACTTAATGTTAAATCATCAACTGTAAAACTAAGTTCATTTGTTAATTGATATTTTATTAGTTCTTCTCTTTCTTCATCATCATTGTTTTCATTTTTATCTTTGTTCGGAATAGCAATCTCTTCTGGTATATCTATTCCTAAATTAAATTTATCATTAACATAAGCAGTTATTTCAGGTAATTTTATTGCTGCTAATATAAATGCCGCAAATATGATTATTAGCCATATCATACTACCACGTTTAACTTTTTTGGTGGCTAATACCGTCGGCGTAAGTTCTTCATCTACTATAACAACTTTTTTTGCCATTTTGCACCTTCCCGTTTCATTCTCATATTTATTATACTATATTTATCTTTTTATTTAAAGTAAAAATTCTAGTTTTCACTAGAATTCATTGAATCAATTACTTCTAAATAACTATTTTTTAATGTTTCTTTTTCTGTTTCAGTAAGTTCACTGTAATAATTGTCAAGTACTTCATTAACTATTTCATGAAATCCTAGGACATTGCTCTTACTTATAGCTATAAATGTCGGAGAATATAAACCAATATCTCCAGTATCATATCGCATGTTATTTTCAAAATCATTTACATAATACTCATTTAAAACATCTTTTAATATTTCTTTAATTTGTTGGTAACTATCTGTTCCTTCTTCTACTAATTCTGTTGGCCAAGATAAACTATATTTATCTCTAATGTCTTCTATGTCAACATAGTATACTTTATCTACTTGTTTTTCTTTTAATGCCTCAATTAATGTTTCTATGGATTTCCTAGTTATAGGATCTGTTGCATATCCAAATAATATGTAAGCGTCTTCATTTTGCATTATATCAATTATTTCTTTTGCACTTTTGTAAATAAAAGGATTTTCACTTGGTATTTCTACACTTATTAATTTTTCACCTGTATCATATGTTGCATTATTGTATTTTTCAAACTCTTCTTTAAACTTTTCACTATCACTTAAAACTTCTTTTTCTTTGTTATAAATTAAAAATGCACATAAGCCAATTACTAATATTGTACATATACCTATTATTATATAAAGTATTTTATTACTTTTCATTATTACCACCCAATTAAAATACTAACATATTTGTTTTTTTATTACAAGTCGTTTTTTTCATTGGTAAATTCTTTGTCTATTAAGAATTCATGTATTATTTCTTCTTCATTTTCAACACTTACTTCTTCTATCCTGTCTACTCTTAATTTTTCACTTATTAGTATTGCTTCTACCTTTTTTACTGCCATGTCTAAATCATCATTTACTACTACATAATTGTATTGATTTATTTCATTTATCTCATTATATGCTACTTTAAATCTCGCAATTATTTGTTCATTATTTTCCATACCACGCATTTTTATTCTCTTTTTTACTTCAGTCATTGATGGAGCCATAATAAATATTAAAATGGTCTCTGGATATAAGGCTTTTATTTGTTTAGCTCCTTGAACATCTATTTCTAATACTACATCTTTGCCGCTATTTAATAGTTCTATTACTTCTTTTTTGGGAGTTCCATAATATGCATTATATTGTACTTGAGCATATTCTAAAAAATCACCATCCTTTATCTTCTTTTCAAATTCTTCTTTTGTTACAAAATAATAGTCTACTTTATCTACTTCATTTTCTCTTTTAGGCCTTGATGTATAAGAAATTGATAATGCTAAATTGTCATTTTTCTTTAATAACTCTTCTATAACAGTACCTTTTCCTGCACATGTTGTTCCTGATATTATTATTAAATCTCCTCTACTCTTGGTTTTTATCATACTATTTCCCTCTTTTCTTTTTATTTATTATAACATTTTCTATAAAAAAAAGAAGTATTATTCTTTTTGAGTTATTCTACTTCTTGATACTCCTCTTTGTATTTCTTTGTAAACTTGATTATATATTAATTGATAATATGGCGAATCTTCTCTTTGTAAATTATCACCATATAGTACTACACTACATATTAGACTTTGTGATTCTTTATCTACATACCATTTTATCGGAGATACTATTATCCAATAAAATGATGTGCTTTTAGGTTTCATTCCATTAGATAAATAATAATTTCGTGCTGTTGTTATATTTTCTTCGGGTTTTATTCTTATGTAATCTACTCCAGCAATATGTATGTGTGTTTCATGTGTTTGTTCATAATAGTTTTCTAACGTTTCCACTAATAAAAAACTTTCTACTAAATATTGTGGAAAATATGCAAGGCAAATAGTGCCATCAATGTCCATTTCTCTATCTTTCATAAATTCATTAAATTCTTTTTCAGAATTAAATTTTATTTTTAAACGGATATTTTGATTGTTTATAACTCCATCACTTGTTGCATAATTTGAACATCTATTTATTCCTCTACCATAGTTATTGCTATATGTAAATGTTGGACGTGCTCCAGTTAATATAGCACAATCAGTTACACCACAATCAATACCATGAGTAAAAACTGTATCTAATCTTTCTTCACCAATTAAATCTTTTTCACTTAATAATGTTAATTCAAAAATTTTTTCTTCCATAGTTTCTCCCCTCGTTTGCTGATTTATATTATCATAAACTATTAAATGTGTCAAATAAAAAAGAAGTTTTATACTCCTTCATCTAAATAATTAATTACATTAAGTGCTGCTATTGTACCATCGTTGGTTGCTGTTGTAAGTTGTCTTACTTTTTTGCTCCTTACATCCCCCGCAGCAAATATTCCAGCGACGTTTGTCTTGCAATCTTCCTTAGTTTCAATATAATTATATTTGTCTAAATTAAGTAATTTGTTAACTTCTTTTGTTTCAGGTACTTGTCCTATTGCTAAAAATATTCCATCAACAACTAAGTCTTTTGTTTCTTCTTTACTTTTAATAGTTATTCCTGTTATTGAGTTTTCTCCTAAATATTTTATTACTTCACTATTATATATTATTTCTATATTTTCTTTTTTTAGTAATTCATCAATATTTACTTTTTCTCCTCTTATAGTATCTTCTCTAACTATTAAATAAACTTTTTTGGCAAGTGTACTTAAGTAGATGGCATTTATAATTGCTGTATTTCCTCCCCCAACTACTACAACTACTTTATTTTTGTAAAATGCTCCATCACATACTGTACAAAATGATATGCCATTTCCTAAAAAATTTTCTTCATTTTCTAATTTTAATGTATTAAAATAAGTACCTGTTGCTAAAATTATACTTTTTGTTTCATATCTTCCTTCATCAGTTATTACTTCTTTAATTTTTCCATCTTTTATACTTTGCATTTCTTCTATGTCTATTTCTCCACCTAAATTGGTTACTTGATCAAATAGTTTATCTGCTAGTTCAGAACCACTTATGGAAGTAAAACCAGGATAGTTGTCTACTCTTGCTGATGAAGTAATTTTGCCCCCGATAGTTTCTTTTTCAATTATCTTTATTTTTTTGTTTTCTCTAAGTAAGTATATTGCAGCAGTGAGCCCCGCAGGGCCTGCTCCAATAATTATACAGTCATACATTCTTTACTTCCTAAATATTTTTTGATATTTGATACATTACTGTATTTACTTACTTCACCATTTTTTACTACTACTAATGTTGGGGCTTGTTTTATATCTAATTTTTTACTCATTTCAGCATTTTCTTCTGCATCTATTTCAGTGAATTTTACTTTGTCTTTATTTAATAATGTCTTAACTACTTTACAATTTGGACAATTCTTGCGAGAGAATAAATACATTCCATCTTCTAATTCTTTTTCGCATTCACAATTATCACATTTGCAATCATCACATTTACATTCATGATTTAAATGAGAATGATTTAAGTCATATACTTTACGATTTTTGTATTCTTCGGCTTTACCATCATTCCAGTTTTTAACAGGTCTATAATAACCAGTAATTCTACTATAAACTTCTGTTTCTTGACCACATATTGGGCACTTAAATTCTTCACCATTTATGTATCCATGGGTTGCACATACTGAATATGTTGGTGACATCGTGTAATATGGTAATTTATAATTTTCAGCAATCTTACGCACTAAATTTGCTGCAGATTTCCAATCAGTTAGTCTTTCTCCTAAAAAGGCGTGGAATACTGTTCCTGATGTGTATAATGTTTGTAATTCATCTTGAATGTCTAATGCTTTAAATATATCATCAGTAAAATCTACCGGTAAATGTGAACTATTTGTATAATATGGTGTATGATCTGGTTCACTTGCTGTTATGATATCTGGATATAATTCTTTATCATGTTTAGCAAAACGATACGTCGTTGATTCTGCTGGTGTTGCTTCTAGATTGTATAAATCACCATATTCTTCTTGATAATCACTTAGTTTTTCACGCATGAAGTTTAATACTTCTTTAGCAAATTTTTGAGTTTTTTCATGGGTTAAATCTGCTCTTAACCATTTTGCATTTAAACCAACTTCATTCATCCCTATTAAGCCAATGGTTGAAAAATGGTTGTTAAATGTTCCTAAATATCTTTTTGTGTATGGATATAAGCCTTCGTTTAATAGTTTGGTAATTACATTTCTTTTAATTTTTAATGAACGAGCTGATACATTCATTAATTTTTCTAGTCTATCATAAAAATCTTTTTCATCACTAGCTAAATATGCTATTCTTGGTAAGTTGATTGTTACTACACCAATTGATCCAGTTGATTCTCCACTACCAAAGAAGCCACCTGATTTTTTACGAAGTTCTCTTAAATCTAGTCTTAAACGACAGCACATAGAACGAACATCACTTGGTTCCATATCACTGTTTATGTAGTTTGAGAAATATGGAGTACCATATTTAGCAGTCATTTCAAATAATAACTTATTGTTTTCTGTTTCACTCCAGTCAAAGTCTTTAGTTATTGAATATGTTGGAATTGGATATTGGAAGCCTCTACCATTAGCATCTCCTTCAATCATTATTTCAATAAATGCTTTATTAATCATATCCATTTCTTTTTGACAATCTTTGTACTTGAAGTCCATTTCTTTTCCACCAATTATGGCATTTAATTCCGCTAAGTCATTTGGTACTGTCCAATCAAGTGTTATGTTTGTAAATGGTGCTTGAGTTCCCCATCTACTTGGTGTATTAACACCATATATAAATGATTGTATACATTGTTTTACTTCATGATAATTTAAATTGTCAACTTTTACAAATGGTGCTAAATAAGTGTCAAATGATGAAAATGCTTGTGCTCCAGCCCATTCGTTTTGCATTATACCTAAGAAGTTTACCATTTGATTACATAGTGTTGATAAGTGTTTTGCGGGTGATGATGTAATTTTACCTGGTACTCCACCTAGACCTTCTTGAATAAGTTGCTTTAAACTCCATCCTGCACAATATCCTGTAAGCATTGATAAGTCATGTAGATGTATTGCTCCACTACGATGAGCATTGGCTATTTCTTCATCATATACTTCACTTAACCAATAATTTGCTGTTATTGCTCCACTGTTGCTTAAAATTAATCCACCAACTGAATATGTTACAGTAGAGTTTTCTTTTACTCGCCAATCAGTTACATTTATATAACTGTTTACTACATCTTTGTAATTAAGTACGGTTGATTTCATGTTACGCATTTTTTCATGTAACTTACGATATAAAATATATGATTTAGCTACATCTGCATAATCTGCTTTTATTAATACTGTTTCTACACTATCTTGAATATCTTCTACCGTAACAATGTTATCTTTTAGTTTTGGTTCAAAATCTGCTGTTACCTTTAATGCTAAAAAATCTATAACATTATCATCATACTTTCTATCTACTGAATCAAATGCCTTTTTAATAGCATCATCAATTTTCTTAATATCAAAATTAACTATTTTTCCTTCTCTTTTTCTTACTTTATACATATTTATCCTCCTCCTTATTTTTACGATAAAGCTCGAATTTCCACATTTGGGAAACTTTCTTTTAAATAATTATCTATTAATAATAGTTCATCATGATTAAAACCATGTAAACTATGATCAATCACATCTTGACTGTCTTCAAAATTTTGTAAATAGTACTTGCTTTTGGTTCCTACTATATTACAAATCTCTTTTAAATCTTCTAAATTGTGTAATTCCTTAGCTATTGTTGTTCTAAATTCATAATCTATTTTGCTTTTCTTTAATATGTTTATACTTTCCTTTATGTTTTCTAAATTTGTTTTCTTCCCTATTGTTGCTTCATATTTATGGAAACAATTTTTTATGTCCATTGCTACATAATCAACTAAGTTTTCTTCAATTATTTCTTTTAATAATAATGGATTGCTTCCATTTGTATCTATTTTTATCAATAATCCTAATTTTTTTATTTCTTTTAATAATTCTTTAATATCTTTTTGCACTAAAGGCTCTCCTCCTGTTATTACAACTCCATCAAGAATCTTTTTACGAAGATTTAAGTATGCAAATAGTTCTTCTTTACTAATTTCTCCATTCTTGTTTATATCTATTAAACTAGAATTTTGACAAAATGGACATAAAAAATTGCAACCTTGAGTAAATATTGTGCAAGCAACTTTCCCCGGAAAGTCTAACAATGTTACTTTTTGTATTCCTGCTATTTTCATTTGATCATCACTCTTATTATCTTTATTTTACTTTTATTTGCTAAGTATATTTCTTCTAATACCTTGCTTTTATTTATTATAATATTTAAGTTATATTGACATAGATTTTGGTATTTTAATGCATATTTGTATTTCAAATTATCATCTAATTTATTTAAGTAACTACTTATCGTACTATAACTATCTTTCTTTAATATGTCTATGTTACCATACATTGTTTTATCTAAGCCTAATAGTTTTTTATTTATTAAGTTGTTGTTTTCTTCGCTAAGTTCAAAATTTAATTTTAATTCATTAGTATAGTCATTAATTTTTTTCTGCATAAATTTTATTATCTCTAGACTTAAATCCATAATCTTAATATTATTATCATTTTTAATTAAGGCTTCACATGCCTCGAGTAATCCGCTAAAACTAATATTTAAAATACCATTTCTTAATACTTTTCTAACTCTTTTGTTGTCTTCTAATCTTTTTGTATCATATAACATACTATTTTCAAATATATATTTGTAATTTTCTTTGTATAAACTTGCTTGTAATTCATATCTTTGTAATAAAGCATTTTTACTTAGTTCTAATGTCTCTTCTAATTCTTTGTAAAAATCTTCAATCTGATCTATACTGTATTTTAAACCTAATCTTGCTAAATTAATTGTTATTGTTGATAATTTAATCTTCCCTCTAGCTGTATTTTCTCCATTAATGTTTTCATTTAATACTAATTCATCACTTAAACAATCTATTTCATCACTATATTCATTATTGTTTAAATAAATAATTATTACATCATTTTTACTATTAATTAATTCTTCTAAATAATTAAAATTATTGTTTACTTTAATTATTGTTGTAATGTTTTTATATACTTTATTGCTTAATATTTTGGTGAATATCTCTTTAATTAAATTTGATTCATAACTTATAGTAGCACTAAAACTTATGTTTATTTTATTGTTAGATATCTTATATATTTTACTATCAAGTTTATCTAGTAATTTCTCTAAATTTTTAGTTAGTTTTTCTTTAATTTTTTCAAAAACTATTTTATATACTTCATTAAATATTTCTTCACTATATTTATTAAGTAAAATATCTTG
The DNA here is from genome assembly GCA_949292245.1 of uncultured bacterium. Taxonomy (GTDB): domain Bacteria; phylum Bacillota_I; class Bacilli_A; order RF39; family UBA660; genus Onthocola_B. The sequence goes on along the minus strand of CASEYV010000005.1, from coordinate 29,390 downwards.
ATAATCCTTAATGTTTATTGCTAATGTTTTTTCTTCCATAATTTTTTCTTTTAATTTAGTACTATCTATAAAATTTTCTAAACCAACTATTTTAAAAAACATTTCTAAATTGCTATAAAATTCTTTTTTAAATTCTTTTAACATTATATTCTCATATAGATTGTCTAAATTCATTATTGTTTGTTCCATATATTGCTCTTCTTTAAAGTGTTCAATAGTGTTAATAATCATTAACGTTTGTGTTGTTATGTCTTCACTTTCTATGTTAGATAAATCTATTATTGAAGATGCCGTCGTTTTTAAAGCATATGATTTTATGTCTTCTATAAAAATGCGTCCTTCTTCATGTGCTCGATTGTACTTTGATTCAATTAAATAGGCTCGAGCAAATTCTTGAGATATTGTTTTGCCAAAATTTAAGAGTAAATCTATTGGGGTATTTTCTTGGTAGTTTTTAGCATTTAAACCAATTTTTTCAATTGCTTTAACAAATTTGTGTTGTTCTTTTATCGAAAATGCTTCACGTGATGCAGCTCTTTGTAGGCGATATTCATTAAATCTTTTGTATACTTCTGGATAACCGCATTTTTTTAAATTATCTTCAATTATATCTTGAATATCTTCCACATTTATTGTTTTTCTATTTTCATATACTGTTGTTATGTAATTTAGCACTTGGTTGTATACTTTGTTAACTTTCTTTTCGTTGTTGGTATCTTCTTCAAAACTATCAAATGCCTGTTTTATTGCTATGGCTATTTTTACACTGTTAAATGATACCCGTTGGCCACTTCTTTTAACAACTACTAAATTTTCTAATACCTCTTTTTCTTTCATTTTCTCTACCCTCAAATCCATTATAGCAAACTTACTAAATAATGCAATGTTTTTTTTTACCATTTTTTTATATTTTTTTTGTCATTTTAAATTTTATGCTTATTTTTCGTAAAAAAAAACATTTTTTAAATAACAAATTTTTTTTGTCAATCTATGTCAATTAACGTAATTTTTACAAAAGAAAAAAATGCTTGACTACTAGGCTTAGTTGTGATAATATATTTATGTGCTTCGGCGATGTAGCTCAGTTGGCTAGAGCATCCGGTTCATACCCGGCAGGTCGTGTGTTCGAATCACACCGTCGCTACCATAAGGAATTCTGCTCGAACTTTTATAGTTTCGAGTTTGATAAATAACTAATTCAGAAATGGATTAGTTTTTTTGTTATTAAAAACTATCCTAAAAGAAAGGATGGTATTATGGTAAATATTATTAAAGAAGAATTGCCTATTGAAGAACACTTGCGAAAGAAATTAGAACTGATATGTGAGTTTGCTAAAACAACACCAACAATTATTAATGGAAATATAAGGAAGATAGATAGAACTAATTTAACTTATATTGAGCCAAATAGAATTATTATAAAAAATAAAACTTTCTTAATATTTAATTATTCTAACGAAGTCTTTATTGAAAATTTATTTAATAAAATCAAATTATCTGAATTAGAAGATTATTTAAAAACTATCTAAATACTATTTATACCATAATCAGGGAATTGACAAATCTTAAAAAAATGATATTATATATAACCAATGAAAGAGGTATTCTCTAGAAATGGAGGTACACCGATGATAAAAATCAAAGATAGAATTAAAATATATAATATTGATTTTAATGAGGAGTCAGTAGTATTTAGACTTTACTAGATACTATTGTCTCCTCTTTTTTAGTAAAAGGAGTTGAAGTATATGAAAGATGAAGAAAGAATATGTGGTTTATATTTAAGAGTATCTACTGAAGATCAAGCCAAAGAAGGATTTAGTTTACCAGAGCAAAAAGAAAGATTAGAGGCACTTTGTAAGTTTAAAGGTTATAAGATATATGATTATTATACTGATGCTGGAATAAGTGCTAAAACAGGAAATCATAGACCAGAGTTTGATAGATTAATTGATGATGCTAAAAACGGCAAAATAAACACTGTTATTGCTTTAAAACTAGATAGACTATCAAGAAGTATATATGATTGGGAAAACTTACTTAAAACATCTGAAAAGTATAGATTTGATTTAGTATGTGCTAATGATGATATTAATACAACAACAGCTAATGGAAAAATGGTAACTAGAATTATGATGTCAGTTTCACAAAACGAAATAGAAAGAACAAGTGAAAGAACCAAAGTTGGTATGGTAGGAGCAATTAAACAAGGTCATATTCCAGCAGTTTGTCCTATTGGTTTTAAAAGAGTTGATAAAAAACTAGTTCCAGATCCATTAACAAAAGATATAGTTATAAGAATATTTAATTTATATTTTGAAGGTAATTCTTATAGCACTATTGCAAATATCTATAACAAAGAAAAAATACAAGGTAAAACAAATTGGAAAGATACAAGAATACTAAAGATTTTATCTAATGAATTATATAAAGGAGATTATGTATCAGGCAAAACAATAAATAAACCTGTATATTATGAAAATGTAGTTGAGCCATTAGTTAGTAAAGAACTATGGGAAAATTGCCAAGCACAAAGAAAGAAAAATCAAAAGAACTACATGAGAACTCAAACTTATATCTTCTTACAAAAATTAAGATGTCCTAAATGTAGAAGAATTCTTGCTGGTGGTGCTACTCATAAGATTAAATATGATAAATGGTATTTCTATTATAGATGTGAGGATTGTAAAAATAATATTAAAGAAGAAACTATTGAAAATTCGGTTAAAACACTACTATCAGATATATTAGAATATGATAATGTTGTTAATGAATTTTTCTTACCAGTATTAAAGTCCAAATTAGATAATCCAAAACAAGAATTAGAAAAAGAGTTAAAATCATTAAATAATAAAAAAGGTAGAATTAGAAAAGCATATATTGATTCAATATTTACAGAAGAAGAATATAGAAGTGAATTGGAATTAATAGAAAATCAAATTAAAGATATTAATTCTAAGTTATTAGAAAATTCACAAGCCGAACAATTAAACTTTACTACTGAAGATATATTACTTAAAAGAGATATGGATTTTATTAACAAAGTTAAATTACCAATTTCTTATTATGCATTTAATGATAATTGGGATTTATTAGATCGAGATGATAAAGCAGATATAATTATGAGATATATTGATGATGTTGAATTAGAAACTAAAAATGGAAAATTAGTTGTAAAACAAATTAATTTTAGAAGTACATTCTATAATGATTTTAATGAATTATACACCAAAGGTTATATTGATAAGAAAAGACCTCTTACATACGATTTTAATGGTGTATATGTAGATACAAATATAAGATATAGTGAATACTTACCAATTAAAGATGTAATGCAACACTTATATAGATTAAATGAATATTATGAAGTTAATTTATATAAAGGCACTTATTATAAAGAAACAGAAAAATTAGATATAGGACCACTACAAAGAAATGAAGTTCCTATAAGAGTATTCCCATTACAAAAAGATAATAACGGAGATAATAATTGGTTATCAATGGGAATGCTTGCTACAAAGAATAACCCGAATGATATAAAGGTAAACATTAGAGATGTATTTGAAACAATACCCGATAATGTTACCGAAGAAAATTTTTAAAATGCGTGGCACGTTTTGTTGAACTTTTAGTTCAATGAAAGTGGTGATAGCAATTTAAAAATTGATACTTTATGTAGTTTTAACTATTTACGAAGTTTATAGTTATTGCGGAATAAGGTGAACGGATTCTAAGGTGTTAAACCTTAGCCCACTGGATATTTTGTATGGAACGTACAAAATTCCTAGGGGGTTAGAAATTTTGGATGACCAAAATGACCACTTGAGTGGTCACTTCTAGAAAGGAGGAAACTATGTCAGAACTTGCTTATTCGCTACATTTAGGTAGTGATAAAAATAGAAAAAACATATCTAAACAAAATGGTAAAAACAATTTAAGTGGAACAACTTCTTTACCAAATAATGCTATTCAAAATGTAAGACAATTATCAAAAGTAGATAAGCATAATTATAGAAAATACGATAACGAACAAGACTTAATAGAAATAGTTAGAGGAACTTCTTCTCCACTTGATGATGTCAAAGAATTATATTTAAGTGAATTTGAAGAAGCAAGACTTGAATACAATTCTAAACAATCTAGACCTAGTCGTATGATAGATAATTATTTTGATAATGTATCTAATAATGAGAAAAAGGATCTTGCATGTGAAATAATACTTGAACTTGGTGATAAAGAATATTGGGATACTAAAGATGAAAATTTTAAAAAGAAAATGTCAGAAGTTTATAAAAAACAAGTTGATGATTTAGAATTATTAGTTCTTAATTTTAAAGTAGCTAGTGCTATTATTCATTATGATGAAACAAGCCCACACTTACATATTGTTGGTGTTCCAATTAAATATAAGAATAAAAATGGTATGGAAAAACAGGTTGGTAAATCTGATGTATTTACTAAAGAATCCTTAATTAGATTACAAGATAAAATGAGAACTTTATGTATTGAAGAATTTAATCACGTATATAGTTTAGATTCTACTTTAAAACAAAAACAAAAAGGAAGAAATAGAGATATTCATGTATCTGATATGGCTAACTATATTGAAATGAAAAAGCAAATTGAAAAAAATACCGAAAACCTAAAACAAGCTAATAAAAAATCTTCAGAGTTAAAACAAAACTATAAAGATATAAAAGATAAAATTGCTAAACTTAAAACATCAAAACTAAATAAAGATAATTATATTTTATCAAAAGAAGATAAAGAATCTTTTATCGACTTTATCAATCAAGTTAATGACACTAGTAAAGAATATGATAAAATACAAACTCTATCTAATACATTAGTTAATGCTCACGAACAATTAAAAGATAAAAACAATAAAATTAAAACTCTTACTGAAAATAATGAAGCACTTGATTTAAGAGTTAAGACTTTGAATGATACAATTAAAGAGAAAGACAATGAAATATCATTTTTAAAATCAAAAATTCACGATTTGAAAAACACTCTTGAATATTGGAAAAATAAGTTTGAAAAACTAATATCATTCTTACATGATAAACTTCATAGTTGGTATGATAAAGATGATAAATATATTGATGTTGTTAATGAAATGTATGATGATAATGTTTTAGATGATGATGATATTGAAGAATTAAACTTAAACAAAGAAAAAGATGATTTTGAAAGATAAAATTTAACTAATTCAGTAAAATGTATTAAAAACACTGTAAAAATATGTTATAATATTTGACAGGTAAAGAGATAAAAAGGTGGATATTTATTAGGAGGAGAAAAAATATGATTAGTACAAGCAGTCATAATGATTGGCAGTCAGATAAATATATAACCTATTCTATCTCTGGTAATCGTGGAAAAGATGCTAATTATCAAGGGAAATGTTATCCAGAATTAGCACCGAAATTATCTTTTTGGAAAGTATGGCATAATAATATTGGTAAAATTTCTGAAGAAGAAAATAATAGATATTATGTACAGGAATATTGGAATCAAGTTTTATCAAAACTAGATCCTGAAAGAGTATTTAGAGACCTTGACTATTCTGTTCTACTTTGTTATGAACCTAATACTGAATTTTGTCATAGGCATATTGTTGCAGCATGGTTTGAAATATTATTAGGTGTAAAAGTTCCTGAACTAAAGGCAAAAGATTATCAAATAGAAGAAACTGATAGACCAGAATATATTAAAGAATATTTAGAAGATGCTATGAGATTAAATAGAAATATGCGAGGATTTAAATCATTGAGAGCATTATATTTATTTGAAAAAGGAGAAAAGTTAGAAGCAAAAGCAGATGAATTAGAAGAAAAAACAGGCAAATGCTATGATGGTTATAGACAAACAGCTTGTTTCTTAAGATGTGATGCTGATATGGCAGAAGATGAGTATAGAGAATTACAAAATCAAAAGAAATTAATAAAAACACAAAATAAGTAATTTAATAAGGGCTAGTATAGACTTATTATTGTTGATAAGGAGTACTATGCTCTTTTTAGTAGGAGGCAGTATAAATGAAATCATATACTAATATGAAATTGAGAAAAAAATTACAAAACAAAGGAATTATACTTGATGAAAAAAAGAAACAACATTTTGATAAATATAGTTATTATCAAGTTATTAATGCTTATAAAAATATTTTTTCTACTAGTATTGAAAATATAGATGATATTGAAAATAATATAAAAAATTCAATTGATATTGATAGATATAGAAAAAATTTCTCAATTTCTAATGATACAAGTAATAGTACTCTATATAGAGGAATATTAATTAGCATATGTCAAAAATATGGTATTAATTTAAAATATACTGACTCAAACGATGAACTTAAAGAAAAAATAAAAGGAATAAAATATTATAATCATTTATATTCTAACAAAGTTATTTATAGTGATTTTATAAGAATTTATAAATTTGAGCATGAGCTTAGAAATGTATTATTAAAATATACTTTAATAATAGAAGAAAGTTTAAAAAATGTTTTGGTTACATATTTAAATAGTATAGAGGCTAAAGATAATTTTTTGACAGATATAAATCAATATGATACAACCCCTAAAAACATTACTAATTCTATTAACTCAATAAAGAAGATATTTGATAAACAAACAAATAAACACTCTAATCCAATTAAAAGAAAAAACGATCAAGAACTTTCAGTACCTTATTGGATTATAATTAATGAATTAACACTAGGAGAAACTATTAAATTAATTATTAATTTAGATAAATCTCATATGCAAAATATTTTGGAAGACTGTGTTAATTGTTTTACTAATATTAAAATAAATAAAGATGAAATAACAACTGATGAAGACAAAGAAAAATATTGGAACAAATTAAATGTTATGCGTGAAATATTAAATATTGTTGGTTTATTAAGAAATAGTTTAGCTCACAATCAGCCTATATATAATTTTAATGTTAAAGAGTATTATTCATCAAAATCAAATAATATACATTACATCTTACCAAAAGCACATAATCAGCAAGAGCAATATGTATTAACAACAAATTATATGTCTTACTTGGCAGAATTCTTTGGTAGTGATAGATATAATAGTTTTTCAGGTAATACAAATATTGATTTATCTTGGGTTATATATATAATCTACAAAATTATTTCACATTTGGATAAGAACAATAATATGTATACAGAGTTAGTTTATGTATATAAAAAATATAATATTATTTTGAGACCAGATAAAGCAGCTACTAATAAAATGGATTTATATGAAACAATTTTATCTAAATTAGATGATTATAGTAATATTGATTTTAACATAAACAGTATTAAAGAAAAATATGATAATGATAAAAGAATTAAATTAGATTTAATATCACTAAACAAGCAAATTAGAGATATGCAAGATGAGATGAAATCTTTATTAAATGAAAATAATAAAAATAATGAATGCATGAAATATACACATTTCTTATTTGATAGAGCATATACTAAATATACAGGTATAGATAAAAAGTATTTTGACAAATTAATGAATAATAAAGAAAAATAATCATAAAATATTAGTGTTACATATTTACATTGATCATAAAATATGATATCATGAATATGTAATGAAATGCCTCTCTTTTTGAGAGGGAGAAAAAGGAACGCTGTTCCTTTTTTTCGTATTATTTTATAAAAATTGACTAAAAAATGTTGAAATAAACTATATCTATGGTAAAATGTATTTAGTGATTAGTTGCTTATCAACTATTCCTAAAGTTTCGGATATACTATTTGTCCGTACCATATGAATATAACTAGTTTGTTTTTTAAACTAGTTTTTTTGTTGAAATTATTATCAATATCATGTTATGATTTAATTAGATTAATAAAATTAAGGTGGTTTATGATAGAATTTAAAATATTAGATGATGTAAATGATAAATATATTAATGAAGTAAATGATTTATTAATAAGTTGGATTAAAGTTGATAATTTAGAAAATATTAAAAATGGCATTAAAAATAAAACATATCCAATTACTATTATTTTATTAAAAGATAATGTTTTAATAGGCTTTTACCAAATTTTAGAACATGATCATGATAATACTTCATATGTTCCCTGGATTGCTAATGTTTATATAAAAGAAAAATATAGAGGACTGGGTTTGGGAAGAACATTAATAGAATCTATTCCAGATTTTATGAAAAAATTAAATATTAAAACTATTTATTTGCATACAAAACATATAAATTTATATGAAAAATTTGGTTTTAAAAAACTAGAAGAATTAAAATTAGATGATAATAAAAAAAGATTTATATATGTTATGAGTATATAAGTCTTTTTTTATTAATTGTAATTTCAACCGCACCATTTAATATTTAAAAAATTTATAACTTGTCCTTATCTTTATCTTCTTAGTTTTCTTATTGGACCTTCTTCTTTAGCAGGCTCAAATGCATTCATTTTTTCATGCCATTCAATAGCATGTTTTAAATCATTATCACCCATTTTATCTAAAACATCCCAATATTCTCTAGGTAAAACACTTTCAGAGATTCCTACAAACATTCGATGACCAGCTTGTTGCATTTTTCTTTCTTGTGCTATTCTTCTTTTTAACTCTCTAGGATCTGTAATTTCAATACCACCACGAAAATACTTACAATCTTCTGGCATAATTTCCTTATAACCAAACAATTCACAATTATCTTTACCAAATCTTCCAGTAAAAAATTGTTTTCTTATTTGTACAATATCCCTATAAGTTAGTTCTTTATCATATCCAAAATATTCAAGAAGTGCTGCTAAATTACATGCATCTTTAACAACTATGCTTCCTTCATTAAGATTTAAACAAGTCTCATCATCTGTTACATTAAGTATTGGATAACTAGGACTTTTGTATAATAAATCATCAGATAATCTTTCTTCATTTGGAACAAATAACATACTTCTATAACTTATCCAAGGACCTGTACTCAATTGCCCTGGTTTAGTTCTAAAAAGGTCATACTCACCATCATAACGGTATATTCTATTTGTTCTTACAACTTCACCAACATAAATATTATCTCTACACACTACATTTTTTTTGTTTTCCATAATTTACCTCCCTGTTTTGAGATTTATTGTATCATAAACTTTTTTAGTTATCAAGCAATATTCCATCTAAACTAAAACTTTTTGCATCAGTTATTTCTACTTTAATGATTTTCCCTATTAAATCCTCTTTTCCTATTACATTTACTAGTTTCATAGTATCTGTATAACCACAAACTTTATCTTCTCCTTTTTCACTTTTATCAATTATTAGTACTTCTACTGTTTTTCCTATTAGTTTTTTATTTGCTTCTAAAGCATATGCATTTACTTTTTTGTTTAATATTTGTAATCTCTTACTTTTTTCTTCATCACTTATTTTATCTTCCAATGTTGCAGCATATGTCCCTTCTCTTTTGGAATATATAAAAGTATATGCGCTATCATATTTACAATAATCAACCATATCTAAAGTGTCTTGAAAATCTTCTTCTGTTTCATTTGGAAAACCTACTATTATATCTGTTGTTATACTTACATTTGGAATTTTTTCCTTTATTTTAGTAAATAAATTTTTGTATTCTTCTTTGTTGTATCGACGATTCATTTTTCTTAAAATATCATCACTTCCTGATTGAAGTGGTAAATGGATATATGGCATAATATTTTCATATTTTGCAATTACATCAATCATTTCATCAGTAAAATTCCAAGGGTGACTTGTTACGAATCTTACTCGAGGTATACCTATTTTAGCAACTTCTTCAAGAAGAGTTGCAAAATTGTAACCTAAATTTAAGTCTTTACCATATGCATTTACATTTTGACCTAATAAAGTTATTTCTTGGTATCCCTCTTCTTTTAGTTCTTTTGTTTCTTGAATAATGTTTTCAATTTTTCTACTTCTTTCTCTACCTCTTGTAAATGGCACTATACAGTATGTACAAAATTTATCACAACCATATTGGATATTTACCCAGGCACTTATCTTAGAATCCCTTTTATATTTAATATTTTCATTTACTTCATTGCTATTAGAATATACTTCTATTTTTTGATCGTTGTTTAATTCCATAATCAATTTAGGTAATTCATTTATATTATGAGTTCCTATTACTATATCAACAAATTTGTGGTTGTTAATTATTCCCTCAACTTCATTAGGAAGTTGCATTAAACAACCACATAAACAAATTATTAAATCTTTTTTGGTTTGTTTTAAATGTTTACATCTTCCTAAATAACCAAATACTTTATCTTTAGCATTTTCTCTTATAGCACAAGTATTTAATACTACTATATCAGCTTGCTCTAAAATATCAGTTTTTTCATAACCTAGACTTTCTAAATAATACCTAATTTCTTCTGAATCATGAACATTCATTTGACAGCCATATGTTCTTAAAAAATATTTTTTGCCCTTATATATCGGCTTTAAATCTAATAATTGTTCTTTATAATCTATTTTTACTTTTTTTCTGTCTCTTGCTATACATAAATCAGGTTTGTTCATTATATTACCTCGCTTTACCCAACTATTTTATCATATAGCATTATTTTTGTAAAATAAAAGAAAACAAATTTAAGGTGCAGGATTATTTGTTTTCTTTTATTTCTTATTTTATTTATAAATCCAAGTGGAAAGCGGGATTATTACAGGGATATCATAAAAAATAAGAGTGAAAATAGTGTTTTAAGAATAGGTTGTAATTTATAAAAATGAAAAAATACCTTTACCAAAACCCGCTTTCATAATCATTGTATCAGGTATTTTTTGTATTGCAAGCGTTTCGACAAAACTAGACAAAACTTTTAATTATTTTCTTTAATTCTTTCTAATTGAGCATCTTCTTTTTCCATTGTAAACTCCATTAAAATGTTTCTTACTGCTCTTGAATTTAATACTCTATATATATTATCACTGTAAATATAGCCATCTACTCCATTTTTAATATCATTTAATATGGTTAATACTTTATCTATTATTTCTTCTCCACTCAAATTATCAAAAGCTCTTGTATATGTATCTTTAATATCTATGGTTTTTCCATTAAATGTAAACCATATAACTATTGGTTTTTCACCTTCATAATATCCTACAAAGTAATTGCCCGATGGATTGTGAGTTTGTTCTAAAAAAGCATTTTTTTCTTCTCTATTTCTATCATCTTCTAATAAAAATTCACCTTTGTCTATTATATATTCCATTTTCTTCTTGCGGTGATACCAATTATATAACGCAATTATTATATTTGCGTAGGGTAAAAAATTATATGCTTTATTATAAGACATTTCATAACTTAATATATCCGCGGATGATTTACTAAATTCTTCATCTAAAAATAAATCATCAAATTCTTTAAAATTTAATCTTTCTAAATAATTATTTAACTCATTACTTGATATAGCTGTTGATAAATATATTAACATCATCATTAGTGCTTGATTCATAATATCACCATTTACATATATTAACACATTTTTCTCAAAAAAAAAATAAATTTTGCAAATTTGCAAAACTTATTTAAATTATTTTATAACTTCTAAACCTCCCATGTAAGGTTGTAATACTTTTGGTATTTTTATGCTACCATCTTTTTGATAGTTGTTTTCTATTAATGCAATTAATGCTCTAGTTGATGCTAGTACTGTATTATTAAGAGTGTGAACATAATATGTGCCACTATCACCCTTTGTTCTAATTCCTAACCTTCTTGCTTGAGCATCTCCAAGATTGGAACATGACCCTACTTCAAAATATTTTTGTTGTCTAGGACTCCAGGCTTCTACATCACATGATTTTACTTTTAAATCTGCAAGATCTCCACTACAACATTCTAATGTCCTAACTGGAATATCTAAATTCCTAAATAATTCAACTGTGAAACTCCACATTTTGTTATACCAATCCATAGATTCTTCTGGTTTACATAAAACTATCATTTCTTGCTTTTCAAATTGATGAACTCGATATATTCCTCTTTCTTCTAAGCCATGTGAGCCAACTTCTTTACGAAAACACGGAGAATATGAAGTCATGGTTATTGGTAAATTTTCTTCTTTTACTATTTCACCTTTGAATCGTCCAATCATTGAATGTTCTGAGGTACCAATTAAATATAAATCTTCTCCTTCAATTTTATACATCATTGCATCCATTTCCGCAAATGACATTACTCCTGTTACTACATCACTTCTAATCATAAATGGTGGTATGCAATATGTAAAACCTTTTTCAATCATAAAATCTCTAGCATAAGCAAGCATAGCACTAGAAAGTCTTGCTATATCACCAATTAAATAGTAAAAACCATTGCCACTTGTTCTTCCCGCGGCATCTTTGTCAAGACCACTTAGCTTTTCCATTATTTCAGCATGATATGGTATTTCAAAATCAGGTACTATTGGTTCCCCAAATCTTTCTAATTCGACATTTTCTGTATCATCTTTACCTATTGGTACTGATGCATCAATAATATTGGGAATAACCATCATTCTTGACTTTATTTCTTTTTCTAAATTTTCTTCACTTTCTTCAAGCTCTTTAATTCTTTCATTGATTCTACTTACTTCTTTTTTTATATTATTAGCTTCTTCTTCTTTTTTATCACGCATTAATGATCCAATATCTTTACTTAATTCGTTTCTTTTAGCCCTTAGATTGTCCCCTTCTAATTTGTATTCACGATATGTTTTATCATATTCATATACTTCATCTACTAATGCTAACTTTTCATCTTGAAATTTCTTTTTAATGTTTTCCTTTACTAAATCACGATTTTCTCTGATTAATTTAATGTCTATCATTTTAATCTTCCTTTCTTTATATATAAAAAAGGTAATACCAAGGAGTGCTTATAGCACGGTACCACCCTTTATTACTTGTTTTAGATAACGGTATCGCCCGGAATTTTTTAATTCACTAAAAGGTAGATTCATTATACTCTATTTATTAGTTTGCACCAAACACTAATTCTCTTAAAAATAAATGTATAATTACTTGTCCTTTATCTTCGTTTTTCATATATAATATAACATATATTTACTAGTTTTTGCAACTAAAATATGGACAGTCTTTGTTTATTTTAGTAAAATATTTTTATGGTGATATAATGGATAAGAAGTATCTTTATATTTTAGATGATTTTGGCAGAAAAATTGAATATGAAATAATTTTAGCTTTTAAGTCCGCCGCAAATAATAAAAACTATGTTGTTTATACCAACAATGAATATAGTGGTGATTCTCTAAATTTATATGCATCTATTTATTATGATGATTTTTCTAAATTAGACTCAATAGATTCAGAAGAGGATTGGAATATTGTAGAAAACAAATTAAAAGAATGGGAAAATAATTATGAATAAATTGTTTGATGTCGATATAATTTATTATTTTAAAAAAAATTTTGCTCCAAAATATAATCTTAATAGAAAAAAATCTAAAGTAGGTAAAGTCCTTTTACCACCAGAATTAACTAAAAGGTACGATGAAGTTAATTTGGATTATTTAGCTAAAAGTGAATTTTTAAAATATGTTGAAGAATTTAAAAATGTTGTTATTAGAAATATTAATCCAAGTAATTTAACTAATTTTTATAATAATATTAATAACTTAACAATTACTACTGCAAACTATGATTTGTTAAAAAAATTATTAGGTAAAAATATTTCAGCTACTTATAGTACTAAAACTAATAAAATTAAATTAAATAGCAATGGTCTAGAAAATGAATCAATATTTCATGAACTTTTTCATATGGCTAGTGCAGTTTTTAAAGGAAATACTTTATATGCAGGGTTTAAACAAAAAATTTTAAATAGTAAATTTGAAATTGGTACAGGTATTAACGAAGGATATACCCAATTACTTACTGAAAGGTATTTTTCTGATAAACCTAATACTAAATATTCATATCCTTATGAAAAAGATATTGCTTTACAATTAGAAAAAATAATTGGTGAAGATAAAATGCAAAAATTTTATTTTAATGCCAATTTACTAGGATTAATAAATGAATTAGAAAAATTTGCAAGTAGACAAGATGTTCTTGATTTTATTACTAATTTAGATTTTATTTGCAAACAAAGTAATAAACTTCTTTATTTACCTAAACACAAAGATTTAATTGTTAGTAAATTATCTCAAATTACAAACTTTTTATTTAATGTATATAAAAATAAATTAATTGATTTTTATAACAAAGGCTTTATTAGTAAAAAAGAAATGATTGTTAGTTTACAAACTTTTGCTGTTTATTTAAAAAATTTATATTATATAAAAAAAGATACATATATTATTAATAATAATGTAACTTTTGCTAATGGTGAGCCAATTTTAAATGTTGATATTCATGAAAAGTCAGTTCTAAAATAATTAATATTTTATTATTTAACTACAAATCTTTCTATCGTTCTAGTCCTTACTATACCTTCTTGGGCTTCTTTTAAAGTAATATAATCCACTATCATACAAATGAAATTTACATATTCTTCAAAATAATCAGTTCCTTTTATTCCTTCAAGTAAAGGACTATTTGTCTTAGTCATTTTGCTATAAAGTAATTTTTTTATTGATTCTAATTCTTTATTCGAGAAATTTAAAAACTTTTGTAATTTTTCTATTTGTAAATCACTTAATTTTCCCCATACTAATTCTGGTTTATTTTCAATTATATATCTTATTATTTCATGTAATATAGTTTGACTATTAGTTAAAACCATTATTTTTGCTAATAATCCTTTGTCAAACATATTTTCAGATTTATATTGATAATATTCATATTGTCTTTTAACTTGTTCTTCATAAAAGTTTAAGGCAAATTGAATTTCTTGAAGTTTTACTTTTCCAACACCTGTTAACATAAATTCTAAAGCATTTTTTCCTTCAGGTGTTGTATGTGAAATTAATTGTTTAATTTCTTCTATACTTCTACTTTTTAAAAGCATCGTAGTTTTATTCATACCTACTAAAGGATTAAATGTAATTAATCTTGACCCATCAATTACTTTATCAGTCTTTGCTAAATGTTCATTTCTATAATATCCTTTTACTCTATATATTTCTGGATTTTTCCCTTTAGAATTATTTTCTTCTACCCTTTCAACAACAGAATCTAATTGTTTTTTTAAAAAATCGTATCCTAAAGTATCTGGAGAACAGTTTTCTAAATAATCTTGTAACTTTTGATAATCAGTTAATTCTTCAGCACTAATTAATTTTAAACCTGCCATTTCATATTCACTTAATACAGTTTTTAAATATGAAAAATATACAAATGGATATGTTGTTATATCTTCTAATCTTAACATACTTTCACTCCTTTTTTCTTTTTTTAGAGTATTACAATATTATATAATAATTTAAATTTTTGTCAACTAAAAAAAATAAAACAAAAATAAAAAATAAAATTCATTTTTTCAAATTTTATTTTTTTATCTTAAATTTTATCTATTAACTTTTTTATACCTTCATATGGAAGAAAAGCGCAGGTTTTACGACTTGTATTTTTAGTATTTTCATAAACTATTGCTTCTTTAATTATCTCTTTGTCATATTCTAAATCATTTAACATATTAGATACATTTTCAATATATAACTTTGCTTCTTTAATGGTTTTTCCTTTTAAATTTTCACTCATTATTGATGCTGAGGAAATCGATATGGCACAAGCTTCACCATCATATGCTATATCCTCTATAATACCATTTTTTACTTTTACATATATATCTAAATTATCTATGCATGATGTATTTCTTGTATTTTCTTTTAAATAACTAGTATCATTTATACTTTTCTTGTTCCGAGGATTATTGTAATGATTAACTATAATGCTTCTACTATCCAAATTAAATCATCTCATCTTTCAATTTATTTAAGTCTTTTAATAATTCTACTAATTCATCTATTTCTTTTTCAGTATTATAAAAATATAAGCTTATCCTTAAGGTATTATTTACTCCAGTTGAATTTTTTGTTAACTTGGCACAATGATTACCTGCTCTTACACATATATTATATTTGTTTAAATAGTATGCAACGTCTTGAGCAAATACTCCTTCAACATTAAATGCTACTATTCCACTTTCTGATTCTAAATTTATTATGTCTATATGAGGAATTTTTACTAGTCTTTCTACTAAATATTCTCTTAGTTTCCTTTCTCTTTCTGCTACTATATCCATACCTACTTTATTTAAATATCTTATTGCTTCACCAAAACCAATTACTCCAGCAATATTTGGAGTTCCCGCTTCTAAACGAGTTGGTAAATCTTTTAAATATACTTCGTTAGGATTGTCAAATGATTCATTCATTCCCCCACCTAAATTGATGGGTATTAGTGATTCTAATAGTTCTTTCTTACCATATAATACTCCTACTCCAGTTGGACCTAACATTTTGTGTGCCGAAAAGACTAAAAAGTCTACATCTAATACTTGGACATCTATTTTTAAATGTGGGGCACTTTGAGCTGCATCTACTACTAAAAATATGTTGTTTTCATGAGCAAGTTTAGCAATTTCTTTTATTGGTCTAATATCACCGATTACATTTGTTGTTTGAGCTATGGCAATTATTTTAGTTTTAGGTGTTATTGATTTTTTTACATTGTCTATTGTTACATGTAAATAATCATCTAATGGTATAAAATTTACTACACAACCATAATCAGTTGCTAGTTTAAACCATGGTAATACATTTGATGCATGTTCACTTGTAGTTATTAATATTTCATCACCTGGCTCTACAATGTTTACAAAAAAACCATTAACTAACATGTTTAATGAGTCAGTTGCTCCACTTGTAAAAATTACTTCTTCTTTACTCTTGGCATTTATAAAATTAACTACTTCATCTCTAGCACTTTCATATTCTAAATCAACTTTATATGATATATCATAGTCTCCTCGATGAGCATTGGCACTGTATTTTTCATAATATTCTACCATTTTATCAATTACGCATTGAGGTTTTAAACTTGTTGCTCCATTGTCAAAATATATTATATCTTGTTTTAACATCGGAAAATCTTCTCTATTCATAGTTACCTTCTTTCTTTTCTATAATAACATATTCACTTATTTTCTTTACTCTTATAGCAAAGGCCTTGTCCAGAGCCATTATTTTAACATATTTTACACTTTTTTTCAAAAATTGCATTTTTTAAATTGACAGAAAATAAATTTGTTGTATAATTATAGATGTAAGGCATTTTTTGATTTCATATTTTTACTAAAGTATTAATTTTTTAATACTTTCTCATGCCTTACAAAAAAAGTACAAGTTTATCTTGTTCTTTTTTTATTGTCTTTTTCCTCTAAACGGTATTTTACATTGGTTGCTACTATGCTATATATAATAGAACATATTGGTACACTTAAAAGCATTCCTAAAACACCATTTATGCTTGCTCCAACGGTTACTGCTACTAATACCCATATCCCCGGAAGACCTACTGATTTTCCTACAACTTTTGGATATATTAAGTTTCCTTCAAGTTGTTGCAATATAATTATGTACATTACAAATATTACTGCTTGGATTGGACTTATCATAAATATTAAAAGTGCTCCAAATAAGGTTCCAATTAAAGAACCAAATACTGGTATTAACGCCGTAAAGCCTATTAATACTGATATTGTTGGAGCATATGGTAGTCTTAGACAAACCATTCCTATAAAACATAAAACTCCTATGATTATAGCTTCAATACATTGACCACTTACAAAATGTGAGAATATCTTGTTTGATAATGTGGCTATTTCATTGATTTTATCTATTCTTTTTTGAGTTAAATATGCTTGCATTAATTTCTTAAATTGATTGGATATTCTTTCTTTTTGGGCTAGAAAATATATTGCAAATACAAAACCAATTATTGTATTAACAAAACCTGTTACCACATTTGATGCTATTCCTAATGTCGTTTCTAATACTTGATTGCTATTATTCTTTATGTATTCTGTTAAATTATTACCTAAAGAATTTAATATTTCATCTATTTCAGCTACTATATTTGAATCAATTTGCCAATTATTTAATATATTTTCTATATTTTGACTATATATTGGTATGCTATCCGCAAATAATGCTATCGTATTTTGTAAATTGGGTATTATTAGTAATAGTAAAAATACTATAAAACTTAATACTAGTAGTATTGATAATACTAAACTAATTATTCTTTTAGTATTGATTTTAACATTCCACTTTTTTAACCATTTCTTTTCTATAGTATTCATTAATACGTTTATTACAAAAGCTATGGCTAACCCAACTATAAATGGCATAAATATCTTAATTATATAGGTTATAAAATGCCATATTTCTTTTATGTATATAAATGCAAAAATTAGTATTATCGCTGTTATGATAATCTTTTTTATTTCTTTTAGATTAATTGCTTTCATTATTTTAACTTTCTACCTTTCTTTCTAAACTGTTTAAATAGTCTATTACATTTTCAATTTCATAAACCGCAAATTGAGTATCATTTCCCTTTTCTTTTATAACTATTAGTTCATTTGTACTAAAGTCTTTAAATGTTAAACTATAACCTACACTTTCTATACTAGCATTTACATTTATACTAACTGTTGATTCATGTTCATCATTTATAATAGGATCACTTACTTTTTCTGATTCATAAATCTTTTTTACTAAACTATCCATTGCTTCTTTGGTTATATCTCCCGTTACATATAAACTTAAATTTTCATATTCATATATCCACTTATCACTAAGTTGATAATCTTCACTACAATAATTGTCATTTGCCATTTTAATTGATACTTTTCTTAAATATTTGTCATTGTTTATATCATAATCAATTATGGTAATAGCATTTTTTTCATCATAATAGTATCTACCATAACACTTTTCTAGTGTTGTTAAATATTCTTCTTTTGCTTTATTTAAACTATCATAACTCACCGGTGTTATAAATGATGCCGTAAGGTCATTAGTTAAATTTTCAAAATACATAAATCTAGGTATAGGAATTCCTTCATCTAACATAAAATCTTCTACATAGTTTTCATTTATAAATGTTTTGTTAATACATAGTAAAAATGCTAATGCTACAATTGCAAATATGATTATTATTTCTATCAAGCCTAATAATAATTTAATTGATTTCATCTCTTACTCCTTTATTCTTCTATTAAAGATAAATTTACTCTTCCTTTATCTTTTTCTATACCACATATGTATACATTTATAATATCCCCAACTTTTAAAATTTCATTGGGATGTTTTATAAAATCTTTACTCATTTTTGATATGTGTACTAATGCATCATCATGTAATCCTATATCTATAAATGCTCCAAAAGAAGTTACATTTCTTACTGTTCCTTCTAAAGACATTCCTATTTGTAAATCATCTATCGTTAAAATATCACTTCTTAATGTCATTTGCTTTACCTCATCTCGAGGATCTATTACTCCATTTACTAAATTGTCCTTTATTAAATTCCATTTCTCTGTAGATATTTTGTATTTTTCTTCAATGTTTTCACTTGCTAGATTTTCTATAGCTTTCTTCATATAATCAGTTCCTACACTTGCAACATCTATATTATAACATTTAAGTATTTTTAAAACTATTTCATAGTCTTCTGGGTGAATATTGGTTTTATCTAATGGATTATCTCCATCAAATATTCTTAAAAATCCCGCTGATTGTTCAAAGGCCTTAGCATTGCTTTCTATTTTTTTAAGTTCTTTTCTTGATTTTATTTTTCCTTTGGCTTTTCGATATTCTAATATCTTTTTAATAATATTTTTGTTTAAACCAGAGATATAGTTTAATATGCTTTCACTCGCATTGTTTAAATTTACTCCTACTTTGTTTACTACTTTACTTACTATAAAACTTAGTTCTTCATCTAGTTCTTTTTGTTTTAAATCATGTTGATATAAACCAACTCCTATGCTTTTGGGATCAATTTTGACTATTTCTGATAAAGTGTCTTGAAGTCTTCTTCCGATGCTTACTGCACTTCTTTGTTCTACGGAATAATCAGGAAATTCTTTTTTTGCTAAACTAGATGCCGAATAGACACTCGCTCCTGCTTCACTTACCATAACAAATTTTACTTCTAACTTGTTTTTCTTAATTAAATTTGCAACAAATGCTTCACTTTCTCTTGATGCTGTTCCATTACCTATTGCTATTATTTTAACATCATACTTATTTATTAATTCTAACATTGTCTTTTCTGCTTGCTCAGTTTCTTTTTTTGGTTCATGAGGATATATTACTCCGATTTCTAGAACTTCTCCAGTCGGAGATAGTATTGCAAGTTTGCACCCTGTCCTAAAAGCTGGGTCAAATCCCATTACTACACTTCCTTTTATTGGTGGTGTTAATAATAGATTTTCTAAATTGTTGCCAAATTCTTCAATTCCAAATTCACTTGCTTTATCATATAATTCGGCTTTAATATCTCTTTCTAAACTCGGTTCTAAAAGCCTTTTCCATGCATCAGTTATGTAATTTTCCATATCCTTGTTTAAAGGACTTTTTTTGTTGCCAATAATATTTTCTTTTAAGTATTCTAAGACTTTATTTTCATCTACTTTTAAACTATAAGTTATTATTTTTTCTTTTTCTGCCCTGTTTATTGCTAAGGTTTGATGCGGTTTCATATATGTTATTTTTTGTTCAAAATTATAGTATATTTCATATACTTTGTTTGGATCATCTGCATTTTTCTTTAATTTGGTTGTAACTTTACCATTATACCAATAATAGTTTCTTATATACTTGCGATATTTTGGTTTGTCACTAATCCAATCCGCTATAATGTAGCCAGCATTAATCATCGCTTCATCAATTGTTTTTACTTGGTCATTTAAAAAATCCTTGGCTATTTCTTCACGAGTTTTGTTTGGTAGTGCCATTATTATTTTAGCAAGAGGCTCTAATCCCATTTTAATTGCTTCTGTACCTTTTGTTTTTCTTTTTTCTTTAAATGGTGTGTATATGTCTTCTACTTCGCTTAATTTATTGCATTCATTTATGGCTTTTATAAGTTCATCTGTAAGCATTCCTTTTTCTGCAATTAATCTTTTTACATCTTCTTTTCTTTGTTCTAAATTTAATATGTAATTGTATTCCGTTTCTATTAAACGTAATTCTTCTTCATTTAAATTGCCTGTTGCTTCTTTTCTATATCTTGCTATAAATGGTATCGTTGATCCTTCACTTAATAAATTTATTACTGCTATTATTTGCTTTTCTTTTATATCTATTTTATTACTTACTTTTTTTATTACTTCTTCGTTCATCTTATACCTCTATATAATTATAAAAGATTTTTGTATTTAAAACAAGTTTTATCATGGCTGTTAATAATTCCTATGGCTTGTAAATAGGAATATATTATAGTTGTACCAATAAACTTCATTCCTCTTTTTTTTAAATCTTTGCTTATTTTATCCGATAGTTCATTTTTAGTTACTGAACTATCTATGTATAATACTTTATTATTAGTAAAATGCCAAATATAATTATTAAAACTTTTGTATTCTTTTTTTATCTTTAAAAATACTTTGGCATTGTTAATGGTTGCTGCTATTTTTCTTTTGTTTCTTATTATACCCTCATTATTCATTAATTCATTAATCTTTAAATCATCATACTTTGCTATTTTTGTTGGATTAAAGTTAGAAAATGATTTTTGAAAATTTTCTCTTTTATTTAATACTGTTTCCCACGATAAACCCGCTTGGAATATTTCTAAAATTAATAATTCAAATAGTTGAGCATCATCATGATGTACTTCTCCCCATTCTTCATCATGATATTTTATATATAAAGGATTTTTTTCATTTACCCAAAAACATCTATTCATTTGTTAGTCTCCATATAATATTTTCTTTCTGCTAAAATACTTGCTATATAGTCCAATTCTTCATATTCTTCATCTTCTAAATCATCTATTATTCTATCTATAAGTAGTAATACTTCATCTATAGAATTGCATTCTAAAACATTTATATTATATTTTAATAATATACTTTTTTCATAATCGTTTATTAAAATGTTTGTTCCATACTTTTTTAATTCATCCATATCTATATTTTAACAAAAATGTATTATTTTTAAAATAAAAAATATTAATTATATATATATTTTAGATAATTAATATTTTTTAAATTAATGTTTCAACATCTTCCTTTTTCTCAACTATTTGAGGATTAAAATCTTTTATCGCTTGAATCATATTTATTATTCTTTCATTAAATTCTTTTGCTTCGTCATCTTCATAGCCTATTTGAATTATTTCTTTTATTTGACTGTGGTTAAAAAGAGCTGTTTGAGTATTGGATAAAAAGCCTTCAGGATACATACATCCAGAATAATCAAACAATATGGATTGATTTGAATTAGGTACTGAACAATATCCTGTTATCATTATTTTCTTTTTGCCACCTTTTAATAAAACAATTGTTCCTATTGGTAAATATTTGCCTCTCATAGTATCTTTTTTAGTTTGACTTTCTAGTATTTCTAATGCTGGAGGATACTTTTGACTAAATTTTTCTATTAATTCAGGATTATTTCTTAGTCTTGTTAAATCAGAATTATGTTTAATATCTGCTATTTTTACTTTTTTAGCTATGTCATTTTTAGCTACTTGTTTTATATATTCTAAATATTCTACATTATCATCATGACTTAAAACTTTTAATGCATCCGTTACTTTTTCATTAAAGCCCATTCTTTTTATATCCTCTATAGAAAGGTCTGTATCTTCAACTACATCATGAAGTAAAGCAACAACAGTTGAATCCTCGTCATCCATTTTTTCAGCAACTAAAATAGGATGAATAATATAAGGGATACCCGCTTTGTCAACCATTTTATTGTGTTTTTCAAATGCAAGTTTCATAGCTTTTTCTGTATTATTAGTATAAATCATTTTATCAAATTCCCTTCTATATTATTAGTTATCTTCATTTTTTATAATGTTTTTTTTTGAGTTGAAATTAAATCTGTTATTTCAAGATTACCATTTTTTGATGCCAAAAATAACGTATTATCATTTTTATTAAGTATTAATTGAATGGCATAATCATCTAAATTAAACGTAATAGTAGACATGTTACTTAAAATTTCATTATAATTTTTTACAAAACTATCAATAGAGTATGTACCACCTACTAATCCTAACCCAACATCACAGTCTTCTGTAACGGTTATATTAGTAATACATAAATTTCCTGACAAAAGCATATCCATAAGTTGGTTAATATCTTGATATGTATATTCTTTAAAATAGAATCCATTTTTCTCAAATTCATATACTTTTTCTAACATTTTATCACTCCTATTCAAATATTATTAGTATATTTTCCAAAAAATTTTGTTGGTTGTTTTTAATTGATTCAATACCAAAATGTTCAATATTTGCTTGTATGGTATTTCGATAAGATTTTATTTCATTTTGAAAGTATTCAGCAAGTTGGGTTCCTTCACATTCTTTTGGTAATATTATTTCAAACTTTTTATCATTAATGTGTGTATAAGTTAATATTTCTCCAAGTCTTTCTTTTACCGCTTCCCAAGAACTAATAGGATATTGATTGGGATTTTGAAATTTAACCGTGGCCATATATTCTTGACCTTGACGAATTGAACTAAAACGTGAATTCATCTCTCCAGCATGAATACTTTTACTTATTGAATTAGTAATTTCCATTTGGGTACCATTTTCAGACATTTTTGGAGTGCCATCATTATTATACACCAAATCTTTAAAGGTTTGGGCTTCACTAGCGCTGCTACCTACCACCGGTTCATCATATGACATTCTTGGCTTTTCATTTAAAATTACCGTAAATGTTCCATCTTGCATCAATGTTCCCACATCTTTTGCAATTATTAATTGAGCCATGGCATCTGCATCTCTTATAGCCCAGGCTTCTTCTTCTAGTCTTGCAAATTGTGCTGGGTCTTGAATTAATTGTCTTAAATAATTACTATCAAAAACAATCTCGTTTGGTGTTCCTAATAAATTATTATAAATATTGTAATAATTTATAGTAGTTTCTAATTTATCTATAGCTTCCAGCCATTCATTTTTCAAAGAAAAATGAAGAATTCCCGATGTTGATTTACTATGAGACATTGCAAGTAATGCTACAACATTTTTATCAACACCACTAGGCAATAAATCTTTAGTTGTTAAAACAGTAACAGCAGAATTCAATGGATGACAATCTCGTACTATTTGATCTATTAAATCATCACTATCAATACTATGCCTAAATTGTTCCAAATCATATATTGATAAAATTGAATCTTTTGAATATAAATCTTTTAAATTGGCTTTTATTAATTTTTTTAATACTTTTTCATCTACATAGGCAAATCCTCCACGCATTCCATAATCATGAGCATATGCAGCGTATAATACTTCTTCTAAATTTAATCCATCAGTTGATTTTGCTAAATTATAAGCATATTCTGCAACTGCCGTTGAATGCTTAATCCCATGCTCTCTAAAATTTTTGAAAAAAGCATTATATAATGTTTGTGCTGCATTACTTCCTTCATTATATATGTCTATTGTATAATTTATAAATCTTCCAACCTCATTATTTGAGGGAATTATTCTATGACTAAGTATATAGTCAAACTGTGCTTCATCCAAACAACTAAAAAATTTAATTACTTTTTCTAAATCGTTTTGTGCAACAATTTCAGATAATACATAGAAAAATTTTGAATCTTCTACTGAAAGGCTTCTAATTAAACTAATAGGGTCAGATGTTTTAAAAATTTCATCGACCATGTCTTTTGCCGTTTTAATTAACGTGTTTTCTTCTAAAGTGTTAGGTACAACAGTGTGTATATCATTTGCCAACGGTTCTATACCATTTTCAGCTATTGTTTCTTTAATAGGGGTTATATCTTCCGCGATTGATAAGTTTTTTTGATTAAGCATTCTTCCTAATTCAAACCCTTCTCCAATAAGTGATCCTAAAGATGCTATTCCAGCTTGTGTTAAAACTGCTTTCCAACCACCATTATTTTGCCATGCTTGGCTCCAACTTATATCATCTGATAGCATTGATGTTAACGTATGAAACGGAACTTCCACTACTCCTGTTATTGTATCTAATCCAATTCTTATTCCTGATACTGCTAATTTTTGAATTAATGGATTACTTATGCTAGAAGTTAATGAAGAAAATACACTAGTGCCGATTTTTGCTCCTGCAGCATATTGGATTCCTTCCCATATGCCATAAATTGCAGCCATACCTAAACCTTTAGCTGTATTAGATTCATTTAAACCAACAAAATTCAATTTATTACCTTCGTTATCATAAACATCATAGATTCCATTTTCATTTATTGATAATGTAAAAGTAATATTTTTAGAATTGCCGTTCTCATCTACTAATGTTTGGGTGTATTCTCTAGTACCTCCTGTTAAACTTAATTGATTTAAGTCTTTATATTGTTGATAATCTAATGTTATGTTGAATTGTTCTCCATTTTCATAAGATATAGTTAAATAGTTTTTGTTCCATTCTGATTCACTATATTTCCCTACTCCTGCTACAGCTGCTGTTCCACCTAATACTAGTGGGGTTGCCGTTCCAAAAGTAGTTACTGTCAATATAACTACTCCCGTTAAATAACCTATGCCTTCAAGTATTTGACATCCCATACCATCTGATTTAAATATGCCGATTGCATTTTCATCTAACCATTGACCCAAATCTGTTTCATAAAAATTATCGAATATTGTATCAGTCCAAGAATATGCTACAGTTTCTTTAGTGTTACGCCATAATTTACTTGTAGCAACCAATCCTTCTTGATCATTAAATAAACAATTAAAACCATCTACTACTAGTGTGCCTAATGATGCTATTCCTGTCTCCACGATTAATGCAAAATCATTTATCGCTTCTATAAGCGAAGTTAATCCTTTAACCAAAGATATAACTGCATTTGCTATCGTCGCTCCGGCGGCTTTTATTGTTTCTTTTACTTCATTTCCAAATTCTTTGACAGACTCCCATGCATCTGAAATTCGTGCTCCTGTTGAATCTAAAAAATTTGAAATTTTAGTTTTAACATTTCCAGCCCAATTTGTAATACTATTCCAAGCATTAGTTACCCAAGCCTTAGTATCATTTATAGCACCTTTTGTCCAATCAACAGCACTATTTATGGATTCTTTGGCACTTGACCATAATTCGCTTAAACCTGGCAATGTTGTGGTTACAAGACTCCCGCTTGCTGCTCCAGTAAGTGCAGACATATCTAAAATAACGTCATTATCGTTAATATTTTGGTTAGAATCATTATCATTAGCAGTATCAATAACTAAATCAGCAACAACAACCGCTTCTCCAACTGAACTAATTGTGGTGCTTGCTTGCGTGCCTACCATTAACATTTTTTTTAGTGCTTCATTTTGTTCAAAACTTTGTTCCGCCAAAGAATTTTCAGCATTTCCAATGTTATCATTGTATTCTTGCCACCAAATATTTATATTATAATAGCCATTTCTTATAGCATCATATAAATTTTCTAAAATTCTTGACATTTGTTTAACATAATAGTCTTGGCATTTAGGTATATAACTTGTCTTATAAGTATTATAAGTGTAATTATCAAATTTTGCTTTTTCATTGTTAAAATCTGATTGATATTGTTTTAAAAGTGTTATGTTTATATTATTAACGCCACTCATAATACTTATCCTTTCTATATTTTAATTATTATTTTTCATTACTTCTTTTAATTTTTTTTTAAAGTTACTTTCTTCTTCATCCACTAAGCCCATGTAGAAGATTTTTTCTATTTGACTGTGATCAAATAATAGTGTTTGGTTTGAAGATATAAATCCTTCTGGATATAAACAGCCACTATAATCGTATATCTTATCAGGATTATCTTGGGATATTGCACAAAATCCTGTTACCATTGTTCTTTTTTTCCCACCTTTTAAAATTACTACTGTTCCTATTGGCAAATATTTTTCTGGTATCATTATACTCCTTTCATATTAATTTTTTTATTTTTTCAATTATTATTTCCATTTTTGTTTCATTTGATTCTATTTTATTTTTATTACTACTAATTTTATTTTGTATCGTGTTTCTATTGTCATCATTCATTTCTTTTCTTAAATCGTTGCATTCTGTTGTATAGATTTGATTTTGTTTGCTTAATTTTTGATAATCTTCTATATAATTAGTAATTATTTGATAGTCTTCTAATTTATCTTCTAAATTTCTATATCTTATATTAATTAGTTTTTCCATAGCTTCTTTTAATACTGGTTGTTGATCACTTTGCCATACTGCTGGATTAGATATATTATTAATAATTGTTTTACTAGTTCTATAATTAATACTATTTTTACATGAATTAAGAGCTTGTCTTAAACTAGTTACATCTACATTTTCAAATGCCATTTTTCCTCCATACAAATACCTTAATAAATAAATATTTTTCAATATTTACTTATTAAGAAACTCGTATAACTTGAGTTCCATCTATTTACCTGATATTGCACTATCAGCACTTTTGTAATTTTCAACCATTGCAATTAAGTATTCTGAACAATTTTGTACTGCTTCATTAAATTGATGAAATTGACTACTTAATAAATCAAATGATGCTTTTGTTTCACTAGCAGCAGTACCACTCCAAACATTGTCATCACCTACTTGATTAAATAATTGAGTTATTGCTTGCAATGTTGTATTCATATCATTAGCTGTTGAACTTAAATTCGCTGCTTTAGCTTCAACATCTTCATATGATACTTTTGTAAAATCCATATTTCCTCCTTTATTAAATATTTATTGCTCCTTTGTTTCCTTCCATTGCTTCTTTATATGTTTCTGATGCTTTTTGTAGAAAATGTCCTATTTCTTCAATTGTATCGGCTAGTTTTTGCATTGTTGCTGCTTGTTCTGATACAGCTGAGGTATATGCATTTGCATCTTCACCTTCCCAAAATGTTTTTAGTTCTTCATTTGTTGCTTTTACTTTGGATAATAAACTTTGAAATTCTTCACCACGACTTAACACTTGACTACCTAAACTGCTTAGTTCAGTATAATTTACTCTTAAGGTTCCCATTTTACACCTCCTTTCATTTATCCTTTCTATTCTTTATTTTTTTATTTAGTAATATATTTATAACATGTATTTTTATATTACTATATTAAATATAGCATTTTTACTTTTTTTTGTAAACATTTTATTAAATGAAAAACAAAAAGTGTCTGTATGTTTCCAATAGATCCGATATTCCAATTTGCCGTAAAATATCAGGAACCCAGGTTGTGATTAGATTGCAGAAAGGCAGTAACAATACTGCAAATCACAAAAAAGTGTATCACAACCTGTCTAATATTTTACATTTTCTCGGCATATAGTCACTTTATAAGGTATTGAAACATACAGTGTAGGTTTGCCAATCATATAGTTGTCACATATGTTTGACAAACCTACATTATTAAATGAAAAACAAAAAGAGGCTGTCGGGAAATTAAATAAATAATTTCTAACAGTGCCTTTTTCTTTTTAAAATATTAATAGCCCTTAAATCATATGATTTTAAGGGCTTTTGTGATACAATAATCTTGTTCAAGGAGTTGTATCTATAATTTATTGCTTTGTTTGGTTTAAGGCTAGTTTAAGAGATATCGAAGATAAATGTATATATGATTTAAGAATTATTTATATAATGGAAGGAGAAATACCTGATCATTCTGTAATTGGTGATTTTATTAATAAATACATATTACCTTATAGATATGAAATATTTACTTTGATTACAAAACAAATAATAAAAGAATTAAATTTAAATATATTTACTTCATATCTAGATGGAACAAAAATTGAAGCTAATGCAAATAAATATAAAAACGTATGGAAACCAGTAAAATATCATAAAAGACTTAATTTAAAAATTATAGAATTATTGTATGAAATGGGATATGAATTAACCATTAAAGATGATGAATTAATAACTTCCACAGAGTATAACATATTATTAAAACTATATGCCCAAAAGGAAAACATAATAATAAGTAATATTCCAACTGGTAGAGGTTGTAAAAGAACTGCATCGGAAAGAATGTGTATTAAAGGCTATGAGTATTTATTAAAGATATTAGAATATGAAGAAAAAGAAGCAATCTGTGGAGAAAATAGAAATTCGTATTATAAAACTGATACTGATGCAACAGCAATGGTTTTAAAAAAGGATTATTATTCTAAATTAAGTCATGATTTTCATGCTGGATATAATATTCAAGTTATGGTTTCTAATTTATTAATATTAATGTTTGGTGTTTATCAAGAT